>NZ_CP108088.1:8750000-9050000 GCF_036192275.1 Streptomyces sp. NBC_00250
TGACGGCGTCGTCGGGGCAGATCAGTACTCCGGTGGTGCCCGCCGCACCCGTCGTCTCCACCACACCGCGCGCGGACGCCGCGGTGTCGACCACGCCGGGCGGCAGCGCCTTGTACACCCGCCGCCAGGGGTCCAGCACGTAGGTCGGAAAGTGTTCCCGGGCGATCTTCGGGATGCCGTGGCCCACGCCCGCCGCCTGGGCCACGGCGACTCCCACACCGGTGACCAGCAGTGCGGCGGAGGCGATCAGCAGGACCGGGGCCTCGGCGACGAAGGAGATGACGGTGACGAAGACGGCCACCGTGAAGACGAACGTCATGCACCCCTGGCCGAACTCGTTGTCCCGGAGGCGCTTGCGGGAAAGGGCGTACCACAGCTGGTCCGGCACGATCTGGATCCGGCCCTCGTCCGTGAGGGTGGCGGTGATCCGGCGCACCCGGAGGTCGTTGAGACCCAGCGGGTTGGTCTTGGGGTCCACGGCGTAGTCGCGTTGGCAGCGGGAGCAGCGCTCGCCGACGCGTTCCTTGCGGAGCAGGTTGTATTCGCAGTGCGGACAGATCACCGGGGCACCTCCAGGGCGGCCGCCACCCGGCGCAGCCGGGCGGCGAGCCGCTCGCGGACCGTGGTGGCGGCGATGCCGTGGACGCGCTGGGCGCGCTCGATGTCGCGGAGCTCGGCGGCCAGGGTCCGGTAGTCGGTGAGGGGTTCGGCGGTCAGGGTCCGGCGGCCGGCGGGGTCGCCCGCGGCCGGAGCGGTCCCGCCGCTCGGGCCGCCCTGGCCGCCGGAGGGCGCCGTCGCCCGCCGCTCGGCCTCGGCCGCGGTGATCGCGTAGTCCTCGTGGTCGATCCCGTAGCCGGTGTTCGCGGCGAGGATGGTCAGCGGTGCGTCGCCGCGGTTGGCGAAGGAGTGCGGCATCATCTCCGGGATCCGGATCAGCATGCCCGGCGTGAGCGGGACGTCGGTGACGCGCCCGCGGGCCGTGTCGAACAGGCCGCAGGCGGCGTGGCCGAGGCTGAGGACGAAGTGCTCGCCGCCGTGCGCGTGCGGGGTGAAGGCGCTGCGCGGGCCCACGACCCCGAGTTTGACGGTGGCGTTGGACGGCCGCTCGGGCGAGGTCGCCGCGTCCCCGACCAGGTAGTGGGCGAACTGCCCGTCGTCGATGAACCGCAGGAACTCCCGCTCCGGTCCGAGCTCCCGGCTGCCCTCCCGGTCGGCGAGCAGAATGCTGCCGTCCGGCCTCAGGTGGTACAGCTCCACTCCGCCGGGCAGATCTCGCGCGACCCGGTCCGGTAGGTCCTCCGGTATCCGGTCCTGCGCTCGCACAGGTCGTACCGCCATCGCGCCTCCCCCTGACGCCCGTTGTGCGTGCTCACGCACAACCACCGCATCGTAAAGCGCTGTTCGGCAACAGTGGGAGTCCTCGGAGCAACTCTTGAGAAGACCTGAGGTGAACGCCACTTCCTCCGCCGGGCCCCAGGCCCGGGGATCACCGCCGCCGGACCGTCGCGGCCGCCGGTTCGCCCAGCGCCCCGGCCGCCGTCCGCCACGCCTCGGTGACGGCCCCGTGGGCCAGCTCCGTCGCGGCCGTCACATCGGCGGGCAGCCGCAGCGGCGTCCCGATGTGGACATGGAGGCCCGGCCTCCGTACGGGCGCGGTGAGCACCCCGGCGATCTGCTTCACCCGCCCGCCCGAGGTGATCCGACGGGCACCGGCCTGACCGATCGGCACGACGGGGGCACCGGTGGCCCCGGCCAGCCGGGCGAGCCCGGTGCGGAACGCCTCCGGCGGATTCTCGGCGGAGTCGGGCCGCGGCGGGATGCGGCCCTCCGCGTACAGCATCACGTGCCGCCCGGAGGCGAGCGCGACCGCCGCGTGGTCGAGGGCGGCGGCAGCACGCGCGGAGTTGCGGTGCACGGGGACGTACCCCTCCCGCGTCAGCGCCCGGCCGAGCAGCGGGATCCGCCACAGTCCGGCGGTGGCGAGCAGGACGGGATCGACGGCGAGCCGCTTGCGGAGCGCGGCGAGGACGAGTGCCGGGTCGGCCGTCGAGGTGTGGTTCACGACCAGGATGCTGCCGGGCTCCAGGCGGGCTCCGGGATCGGTGGTGACGGTGAGTCGCCCGAAGAACGGGACGACATGGGCGGCGAGACGGCTGAGCACGGAAGGGCCCCCTGGATCCGAGGACGAAGCGCTGACCCACTCATCGTGCGAGACCGTGCCCCGGCTCACATGAGCACGCGTACTCAGCTGACGTACCCAACAGTCCCGAGTGAGGGGCTCGGTGGCCGGGGACTTCTCGGGCCGGTCTACTCTGGGCCGACGGGACGAGAGAGAGGGGCGGGACGGTGGGACGTTCGGCGCGACGACTCGCGACTCTCCTGCCCGCGATGCTCTGCGCGATCTGGTCCCTGCTCGTGCTCCCGGCCCAGGCTCCGGCACCGGCGACGGTCCCGACGAGCCACCTGGTCCCGAGACCGGCTTCCGTCGCGGCCCGGGCCCCGGCTTCGGGCACGACCGTGACGTCGACTCCGGTCCAGCCCGCCCCTCACCCCGCCACCCACCGCGCGTCGGCGCCCGAGCCGCACTTCGCGCCCACCGCCGTCGTACGGCTCCCGGCCGCCGTCGAGAACCCCGTACGGCTCCCGGGAACCCCCGCGGCGACGGCCGTCGTCCCCGCCGACCTCTCCGTACCCGCGCGGGGCGTCCTCGCCGGCGATCCCCGCCGTGAGCGGGCGCCGCCCGGCGCCGCCCACGGCCCGCGCGCCCCTCGCGGTCCTCCCTCCACCCGGCACAGCTGACGTTCTCCCGCGTCGCCGTCCGGGCCATAGGCATGTCCACGGACCGGTCCCGCGACGCGTAACCGACCGTACGTCCGGCACGGCCGGCCGGCGCTCCCACCTTCCGCGTGGAGGAGCGCCGCCCGCCGTGCGCTGCCTGTGGAGTCATCGTGTCTTCTCGTTCCGCGCTCTGGCGTGCGCTGCTCGCGCTCGCCGTCGTCGCGCTCTCCCTCTGGATCACCCTGACCACCCCGCCCCGTCTCGGACTCGACCTCCGTGGGGGGACCCGCATCGTCCTCCAGACCGAGGACGGACCCACCGCCCGCGCCGACGCGGCGTCCACCGACCGCGCCCTGGAGGTGCTCCGCAAACGCGTCGACGGTCTCGGCGTCGCCGAACCCTCGCTCGCCCGCTCCGGCGAACGGCGCATCGTCGTCGAACTCCCCGGACTCAGCGACCCGCGCCAGGCCGCCGAAGTCATCGGCCGCACCGCCCAGCTCACCTTCCACGCCGTCACCGGCGAGGCCCGGGGGCCCGCGGGACCGGCAGCGAAGAACGGGACGCGCGTCCTCGCCGACCCCGACGCGCCCGGCCGCTTCCTGGGCCTGGCCGCACCAGCGCTCACCGGCGACGGCGTCAAGAGCGCCGAGGCCGTCCTCGACACCACGAACGGCCGGGGCTGGACGGTCGACCTCGCCTTCCGTGACCGCGCCGCCGACACCTGGGCGCAGCTCACCGGCGCCGCCGCCTGCGCGGCCCCCGGGGACCCGGCCCGCAGGGTCGCGATCGTGCTCGACGACCGCGTCGTCTCCGCGCCCGGCATGCAGACCGGCGTCCCGTGCGGCTCGGGCATCGGCGGCGGCTCCGCGCAGATCACCGGAGGGTTCTCCGCGCAGGAGGCACGCGACCTCGCGGCGCTCGTCCAGGGCGGCGCGCTCCCGGTCCCGGTGACGACGATCGAGCAGAGCACCGTGGGACCGACGCTCGGCGCCGAGGCGATCCGAGCCAGCGCCCTGGCCGCGGTGATCGGTCTCGCCTGCACCGGTGTCTTCGTGATGGTGATCTACCGGCTCCTCGGTGTCCTCGCGACGATCGCGCTCCTGCTGTACGGGCTGATCTCGTACGCCGCGGTCGTCGCCCTCGGAGCCACGATCACCCTGCCGGGCCTCGCCGGTTTCGTCCTGGCCATCGGCATCGCCGTCGACGCGAACGTCCTCGTCTTCGAACGCGCGAGGGAGGAGTACGCGGCCCTCGGCCGCCGGGCCACGGGAGCCGACCTGCGGCGGCCGCTGACGACGGCCTTCGGCAAGGTGTGGAGCGCGGTCGCGGACTCCCACGTCACCACCCTGCTCGCCGCGGGCCTCCTGTTCGTCTTCGCCACCGGACCCGTCAAGGGGTTCGGCGTGACCCTCGCGATCGGCGTCGTGACCTCGCTCCTCACCGCGATGGTGATCACCCGCCTGCTCGCCGACCTGACCCTGCGGCTGCCCGTGGTGCGCCGGCGCCCGGCGGTCACCGGCATGGCAGGACTCGGCCGGCTGCGGACCCGGCTGACCCGGCGCGTCCCGCGCCTGATGGCCCACCGGCGCCGCTGGCTGCTCTCCTGCGCCGGGCTCCTGATGGTGGCCCTCGCCGGAATCGGCGTCCGGGGCCTGGAGTTCGGCGTCGAGTTCACCGGCGGCCGGGTCGTCCAGTACACCGCCGAGCGGCCTGTGGACGCCGACGCGGCGCGCGCGTCGATCGCCGCGGCGGGCTTCCCCGACGCCGTCGTGCAGACGACCGGCGACAGCGACGTGTCGGTACGCGTCCGGGAGAGCGGCGACGGCGAACAGCGGGAGATCCGGGAGGCGCTCACCAAGGTCGCCGGCCCGGTCGAGGTGGAACGCGACGACCTGATCGGCCCCAGCCTCGGAGGGGAGCTGCGCACCCACGCCCTGCTCGCGCTCGGTCTCGCGGTCGCGGCCCAACTCCTCTATCTGACGGTACGGTTCCGCTGGACGTACGCGACGGCGGCGGTGGCGGCGATGACCCAGGACGTGCTGCTCGTGATCGGCCTGTTCGCCTGGCTCGGCAAGCCGGTGGACAGCGTCTTCCTCGCCGCGCTCCTGACCGTCGTCGGCTACTCGGTCAACGACTCGGTGGTCGTCCTCGACCGCCTGCGGGAGCTGCGCCGTCGCGGCGGGGGCGTTCCGCTGCCGGACCTCGCCGACCGGGCCGTCGCCCAGACCCTGCCCCGTACGGTCAACACCGGCATGGGCGCCCTCTTCGTCCTGGTGGCGCTCGCCGTCCTGGGCGGCGACTCGCTCACCGACTTCTCGGTCGCGCTGCTCGCGGGCGTCGTGCTCGGCATGGCGTCCACGGTGTTCACGGCGATGCCGCTGGCCGTCGCCCTGGAGCACCGGAACCCGGCGGCGGCCGCCGCCGCCCCCGGCAAGGGGTCCGGGTCACGGCAGCGGGCGGGCGGCACCGGCGATCGGGACCGCACGGGCGCGGTGGTCTGACCCCGGCCCGACCGAGGGCGGCCGTCACCCGCTCCGTTACGAGGGTGACGGGCCGCCCTCCCGGTCACGCTCCGGCGAGTTCGGCCTCGATCAGGTCGGCGGCCCGGCGCGTCCCGCCCTCGCGGGCCATCGATTCCTGGATCTCCCGTGCGCGGCGGGCCACTTCGGGATCGTCGACGAGCGCGAGCAGCTCCTTCCGCAGCCGCTCCGGGGTGACCTCGTCCATCGGCAGGTGCCGCGCGACGCCCAGGGACTGGAGCATGTCGGCGTTCCCGAACTGATCGACCGCCTGCGGCACCGCCACCATGGGGGTGGCGGTGGCCAGGCCCTCCTGGCTGCCGCCCGCGCCCGCGTGGGTCACAAAGGCGTCGGCCTGCCGCAGGATCGCCAACTGGGGCACCCAGGAGTGCACTTCGACATGGGGCGGGACGACACCGAGCTCCGCCGGGTCGACGAACTTCCCGATCTGCAGGACGACGTGCCAGCCGGGAAGTCCGGCGAACGCCTCGACGCAGTCCCGGTAGAAGCCGGGCAGTTTGGTGAAGGCGGAGCCGAGCGAGACCAGGACGACCTTCTCCGCGTCCGCCGGCCGCTCCCACCCGCCCTGCTCGGCGCGCTCGCCCTGGCAGGCGCCCACGAAGGTGTAGACGGCCTCGTCGACCCGGTCGGCCTGCGGCTGGAGCGCCTTCGGGATGAGTACGAGCGCGCGGCGCGGGCGGGCGATCAGCCTGTCCGGGTGGGTGTCGACGCCGTGCTCGGCGAGCCAGGCCTCGAACCGCGCGTAGTACGCCTTGCCGCGCGGCGAGGCCTTGAGCTCGGCGAACATGGGCTCGGCCACCTCCTCCTCGTACCCCTCCCACGGCACGAGGTTGGGCCACAGGGAGACGGCCGGCACGCCCCAGGTGTGGGCCAGGACGGGCGCCGGGTAGGCGGTGATGTCGTGGAGGACGAGGTCCGGCCGGTCCTTGTCGAAGGCCTCGGCGAGCTGCGGCAGCGCCTGCACGGCGTCGTTCAGGAACGGCTCGATGTTGTCGATCAGCTCCGTTCCCCAGGCGTCCGGGTCGTCGTCGGTCGGCAGGGTCGAGGTGTAGACGACCGGCGTCGCCCCCGTCGCCGCCACCTTCTCGGCGAAGGACGCGGGAACGGCGTAGCTGACGCGGTGGCCACGGGCCACGAGCTCACGGATGACCTCCAGGCTCGGGTTCACGTGGCCGTGGGCGGCGATGGAGAACATGGCGATGTGCGCGGGGGGCGCGGTGGTGGTCATGACGACCACTCTAGATGAGACGAGACGTCTCGTCTATTCGGTGATCGGCCCCAGGCTCGGGGCGGTCCAGTCGGCGTGGCGCAGGATCGCGCGGAGGGTCGCTCCGGACGGGGCTGCCCGGAGCGCCGCGTTGCGGACGGAGACGGCGAGGGGATGGGCGAGCCGCTGCCCCATGCGGCCGGCCTGGCGCGCCGCGCGGGCGACGGCCTGACCGCGGGGCCGCCGCTCGGCGTCGTACCTGGCGAGAGCCGCGTCGATGCCGGACGTCGCGGTATCGGAGTCGCGCGGGGCATGGGGGCTATGGGAGTGACGGGAGTGGCGCGAGTCGGTGGTCGTCGCGAGCGCGGCCGCCAGCGTCACCGCGTCCTCCAGTGCCTGGCAGGCGCCCTGGCCGAGGTTGGGGGTCATGGCGTGGGCCGCGTCGCCGAGCAGGGCGACCCGCCCGGAGACGAACATGGGCAGGGGAGTGGCGAGTTCATGGATGTCGTGGTGCAGCACGGCGCCGGGGTGCGTGGCGGCGAGCAGCGCGGGGATCGGGTCGTGCCAGTCGCCGAATCGACGGCGCATCTCCTGCAGCGGGTCCGCGTGTCGCACGCCGGGACGTGAGTTGAGTACGGCGTGCCACTCGGCGCGCCCGTCGGCGAACGCGATGTGCCCGAACTCGGCACCCCTGCCCCAGGTGAGTTCGAAGTCGGACGTCAGCGGGACGGGAGTGTCGGTGATCGCGCGCAGTACGGTGGCTCCGCTGTGGACGGGGCCGGGGTGATCGGGGAAGAGCTGGGCGCGAAGGCGGCTGTTCACACCGTCGGCGGCCACGACGAGGTCCGCTTCCCGGACCCCCTCTGCGCCCATCCCTCCGGTGAGCACCCTCGCCCGGTGCGGATCGGTGAGGTCCACCGACGTGACCTCGACCCCGACGACCACGGACTCGGCGGGCAGTGCCGCCCGCAGCGCCCGGTGCAGTGCGGCGCGCGGGATGCCGACGATGGGCGTGCCGAGTTCCCGTTCGAGCGCGGTTCCGTCCATCCGGGCCAGCCATCCACCTCCCGGGACGCGGGTGCCTCCGCTGTACTGGGGCCGGGCGGCCCCGCGTACCGCCTCGCCCGCGCCGAGGGCGTCCAGGGCGCGGATGCCGTTGGCGTGCAGGGAGATGCCCGCGCCGACGTCGTCCAGGGCGGAGGCGCGTTCGAGGACCGTCACCTCCCATCCGATCCGGCGCAGTCCGATCGCGGCCGCCAGTCCGCCGATGCCGCCACCGACCACCACCGCGTTCCCGCTCATGCCCAACTCCCTTGCGTCCGACGCCCGTCGACCGTGCACCGATGTTTCTACACCTGTAGAAACATCGGTGGGGGGAAACGTACACCCACTCTCTACAGGTGTAGAAAGGGGGGATGTCCGCCACCCGACGCACCCTCCTCGCCGACACGGCCATCGACGTCCTCGCCGAGCACGGCATGCGAGGGCTCACCCACCGCGCCGTGGACCGGGCCGCCGGTCTCCCGCCGGGCACGACGTCCGCGTACTACCGCACGCGCCAGGCACTGCTCACCGCACTCGTTCAGCGTCTGGTCGTGCTCGACCAGGAGGAGCTGCAGAGTGAGGGTGCGCGCGCCTCCGCGCCGCGGAACGCCGAGGAACTGGCCGCCGGACTCGCCGCCTTCGTCGGGCGTCGACTCACGGGGGACGGGCGTCGTCGCTCGCTCGCGCGCTACGCCTGCGCCCTGGAGAGCGTGCACCACCCCGAGTTGCGGGAGATCCTCGTGCCGCGCGACAACGCCGGCCGGCGCCTGGTCGAGGCCTTCCTGGTCGCGCACGGCGTGGCGGACGCCGGTGAACGGACCGTCACCCTGCTGACCTGTGTGGACGGCCTGGTCTTCGACCGCTTGGTCAACGGGGGCACTGTCTCGGCCGGGGAGGTCGGGCGGTTGGTCGCCGCGGCGACGCGTTGAGTTCACGACCGGACCCCGCCAGCGATGATCTGTTCATGCCAAGATGTCGCCTGTCGATTCATGCCGCCCGACCCAGGGGACACAGTGAAGACACAGGTGTACGCAACCAGGGGCGCGCTCGCCCTCGCCGGCGCCCTCACGCTGATCATCGCCCTGCCCAGCAGCGCCTTCGCCGCACCGCCCGCCGCCCTGCCCGCCAACGCCGACGGCCTGGAACAGACCTTCCAGCCCGCCTACGACTACGACACGGACGGCTGCTACCCCACGCCCGCGATCGGGCCCGACGGCACGATCAACGGCGGGCTCAACCCCTCCGGCGCACTCAACGGCCAGTGCCGCGACTCCTGGGACCTCACCCAGACCAACGGATACGCGCGCGCGAAGTGCAACAACGGCTGGTGCGCGATCATCTACGGCCTGTACTTCGAGAAGGACCAGGCCGTGGCGGGCAGCGGCCTCGGCGGACACCGTCACGACTGGGAACACGTCGTCGTGTGGGTGCAGAACAACCAGGCGCAGTACGTCTCCACGTCCGCCCACGGCAACTTCAACACCTACGGCAGGGACGCGATCCGCTGGGACGGCACCCACCCCAAGGTCGTCTACCACAAGGACGGCATCGGCACGCACTGCTTCCGCCCCGCCAACTCCAACGACGAACCGCCCGAGAACCACCAGCACAGCTGGCAGTTCCCCAGCCTCGTCGGCTGGAACGGCTACCCTGCGGGCCTGCGCGACAAGCTCAGCCAGGCCAATTTCGGGAGCGCGGTGTTCGGCCTGAAGGACGGCAACTTCGCCCCCCACCTGGCCAAGGCCAAGCCGGCCGGGATCCCCTTCGACCCGTACGCCTGACCTGACAGGGGCCCGGAGAGCCCCCGGCGGCCGGCCGGCAGATCGGTCCACGTCTGTCGGCCCGCCAGATGTAGTCGAAACCCTCCAATCCGGGCTGGACATCGTTGTGCCGGGTCAAGATCACCGTGGTCATCCGCTCGACCGCAGACTGGCAGGAAGCGGCGGCTGCCGCGGCCTTGTCCGTATCGACACCTGGGACACCACACGTGAGCGAACGCGTCATCACGCCCAAGAGCCGGGGCTTTCTGTTCCTCGACTCCCACCCCGGCGGCTGCCGACAGCTGGTGGACGAGATGTGGCAGGCCGTCCCCGCCCCGGCCGCCGCCGGGGGCGAAGGGCCGGTGGCGCTGGTCATCGGCTCGTCCGCCGGGTACGGCCTGGCCGCGACGATCGCGGGCCTGGCCCGCGTCGGTATCCGCGGGATCGGCGTGTGCTTCGAGAAGGCGCCCGGGCGCCGCACCGGCACGGCCGGCTGGTATCGCACCGCCGCCACCGCACAGCTCGCCCGGCAGCACGGGCGGGACATGGTCTTCCTCAACGGTGACGCGTTCAGCGACACGATGAAGGAGCAGGTCGCCGACCTCCTCACCGAGCGATTCGGGGGACGACTCGACTACCTGATCTACTCGGTGGCCGCGCCTCGCCGCACCGACCCGGACACCGGCGACGTCCATGCCTCGGTCCTCAAGCCGGTCGGCTCGCCTCACACCACGAAGACCCTCGTCTTCGACGAGAACGGCGCCCCGGAGGTCAAGGAGGTCACCACGGCGCCGGCCGAGGGCGACGACATCGAGCAGACCGTGGCGGTGATGGGCGGCGCCGACTGGGAACGTTGGATCACCTTCCTGGCCGGCAGATCCCTCCTCGCCGACGGCTTCGCCACCGCTGCCCTGTCCTACATCGGCTCGCCGCTCACCGCGGCGATCTATCGGCAGGGCACCATCGGCGCCGCGAAGGCCCACCTGGAAGCCACCGCACGCACGCTGGACGAGCGCCTCGGCAAGACCCTGGGCGGTCGGGCCGTGACCTCCGTCAACGCCGCTGCCGTCACCCAGTCCTCCACCGCCATCCCGGGCATCGCCCTGTACGTCGGGCTGCTGCGCGGCGTCCTCGGCGACGCCATGACGCCCCCGATCGGTCAACTGGTGGAGCTCTGGGACCAGCTGACCGGCGCCCGCCCCCTCGACGTCGACGACGAGGGCAGGGTCCGCCTCGACACCTGGGAACTCGACCCCGCCGTGCAGAACGCCGTCGCCGAACGCTGGAGCACCGCCACCAGCGACACCATCACCGAACTCGCCGACCTCGACTGGTTCAGCGACGAAGTCCGCCGCCTCTACGGCTTCTCCGTCCCCGGAGTCGACTACACGGCCGCCGTCGAGGCGGACGTCCCCTGGCCCGCTCCCACCGTCTGAACCGGCGACGAGCGCACCGACCGCGCGAGAGGCGGCAACCTTTCCCCTTCCCGTGGCGACTACGGGGTGCCCGCCCTTCCCGGCGGGCACCCCCACACGGAAGGACGTACGACATGACCGAGGTGCGAGGCAGGGCGAGGCACCGCAGGCGCCGGAAGGCGCTGGTGCTCGGTGTTCCGGCGGTGCTCGCCACGGCGGGGGTACTGGCGTACGGCACGGCCTTCGGCGTGTTCGGCGCGGACGCGCGGGCCGGGGCGGAGGCCGTGGAGGCGAAGGCCGGGGCGGCAGCGCCGGCGGCTGAGGCGCCCGTCTGGGCCCGTGCCGTCGCCGACGGGTTCGCGTCGGTCGACGCGCTGGGCCAGAAGGGAACGTACGGCGGACGGGACGGCCGGACGGTGACGGTCCGGACCCTGGCCGAGCTGGAGCGGTACGCGACCGCCCCGGAGCCGTACGTCATCGTCGTGGCCGGAACCATCACGATGAACCCCACGGGCAAGGAGATCAAGGTCGCCTCCGACAAGACCATCGTCGGCTCGGGGACGTCCGGCCACATCGTCGGCGGCGGCTTCTTCCTCGGACAGGGCGTCCACAACGTCATCATCCGGAACCTGACGATCCGTGACGCGTACCAGGGCATCTGGAACGACAAGGACCACGACTTCGACGCCGTCCAGATGGACGGCGCGCACCACGTGTGGATCGACCACAACGACATGCGGCACATGGCCGACGGGCTCATCGACAGCCGCAAGGACACGACGTACGTCACGGTGTCCTGGAACAGGCTCGGCAACAACAACAAGACCTTCGGCATCGGCTGGACGGAGAACGTCACCGCCGACCTCACCATCCACCACAACTGGTTCCGCGAGACGGAGCAGCGCAACCCGTCCACCGACAACGTCGCCCACGCGCACCTCTACAACAACCTCCTCCAGGACGACCCGGGCACGAACGTCACCTCGTCGTACGGGAACTACGCGCGCGGCAGGACGCGGATGGTGCTGGAGAACAGCGTCTTCCAGGGCGTGAACAACCCGGTCATCAAGGACGGCACGGCGGCGCTCGTACAGCGCGGCAACGTCTTCTCGGGTACGACGGGCCGCAACGAGAGCGGCGGTACGGCGTTCGACCCCCGGTCGTCCTACCCGTACACGCTCGACCCGGCGGCGGACGTGCCGGCGCTGCTCAAGTCCGGTACGGGGCCGCGTTCCTCGATCGGCACGGCGAGCACGGCGAGCCCCACGGTGGCCGCGGCGCCGACCGTCCTCACGGTGGCCAAGGACGGCAGCGGCCGGTTCACCAGCGTCCAGAAGGCCGTCGACGCGGTACCGGCCGGCAACACCTCACGCGTCGTCATCCGGGTCGCGCCCGGCGTCTACCGCGAGACGGTCAGGATCCCCTCGAACAAGCCTCAGGTCACCATCGAAGGCACCGGCGGCAGCCGCAAGGACACCGTCATCGTCGAGGGCCACGCCTCCGGCATGACCAGGCCGGACGGCTCGGGGACGTACGGGACCGGAGGCAGCGCCACCGTCGCCGTCGAGGCCGACGACTTCCAGGCCCGCAACCTCACCGTCTCCAACGACTTCGACGAGGCCGCGAACCGGAACCTGAACGGGCACCAGGCCGTCGCCCTGCGCACGGCCGCCGACCGGGTCCTCCTCGACGGCATCATCGTCAGCGGCGACCAGGACACCCTCCTCCTCGACACCGCCGCGAAGGAACGGGTCGGCCGGGTGTACGTCACCGGGTCCTACGTGATCGGCAACGTCGACTTCGTCTTCGGGCGGGCCACGGCGGTGATCGACAGGTCGATCCTCACCCTGAAGAAGCGCTGGGACGGTACGGCGGCGGGCTATCTGACGGCGCCGAGCACCCCGGCGGGTCGCAAGGGCTTCCTGATCACCCGCTCCACCGTGAACGGCGACGTCACCGCAGGAAGCTTCTTCCTCGGACGCCCCTGGCACGCCGGCGGAGACGCGACGCTCTCCCCGCAGGCCACGGTCCGCGAAACCGTCCTGAGCGCAGCCGTGAAGCCCACCCCCTGGTCGGACATGAGCGGCTTCTCCTGGAAGGCCGACCGCTTCGCCGAATACCGCAACACAGGCCCCGGCGCGGGCCCTTCGAACGAGAACCGCCCCCACCTGACAGCCACCCAGGCCGCCACCCAGGACACCGCCGCCTGGCTCGGCGACTGGACCCCGACGACGGGCTGACGACCGCGATTGCCCTCCTGGCGCTCGTGGTCCGGAAGCCGGCTCCTCAAGGTCCGGGTGCTTGTGGGTGGTCCACGCACCCGCGTGGCGACTCCAGCCTCGTAGGCGCCTGACCTGCCCGAACGCCCTTGCGGTCGCCATGCGATCATTCGGGGGTCCTGGGGCGGGGCCGAATCGAGTGTTCGAGGCAAGGAGTCGGGTGTGAACGCGGGTGGGGAGCGGGGCGGTTCGTCCGTGCCGGACGACGTGTGGGAGCAGTTCCTGAGGGACTCCGTGGAGGGCGTGGCGGACGCGCCGAAGGAGCCGTCGGCGCGGGCCCGGGTCGTCACGGAGCGACTGCGCGACGAACCGGCGGGGACCGAGGGATGGCGTACGTACACGCCGCGCCCGCCCCGGCGGAAGAAGGGCTGGTACCTGGTCGGATTCCTGGCCGCCGTGGCGCTGCTGGTCGTGGCCCTGGACCCGTGGCGGATGATCGGCTCGTCCGACACGTCCGGGCCGCCGCTCGCCCAGGAGTCGGAGCGCCCGACCGAGGCGCCGCCCGTCGAGCCGGCCCGACTCCCCACCCTCGACGAGCCGTTCAAGGGCTCGCCCGCCCTGCGCTGGGCGAACGGCAGCGCCGGGATCACGGTCCCCGCCGCCCGCGCGACCGGGTGGATGAGCAGGACGCAGGTGGAGAAGGCCCTCCGGCAGACCCGCGACTTCCTCGTCTCCTCCAACCTGGACCCGGCCGTGCTGCGTGGTGAGCGCCCCACGAAGGCGATCGCCCTGATCAACCCGCACCAGCGGGACGTCAAGGACTACCTGGCCGCCGCGTTCCGCACCCCGGGCGAGGACGACGACCCGCTCCTCCTCTTCAGCCGCTTCGACCCGTCGTACGCGCGCTTGGTGGGCGACGTGGTCAAGGCCAGGGGCCGGATCACGTACCGGGAGGGCGAGCGTGGCGCCCTCCAGGTGACCACCGACGTCACCTACGTCTATCCGGTCGTACCGGCCGAGGCCGGCAGCGACGACATCGTGCGCACCATCGTGCGGCGCGAGGTGGTGTTGAACTGGGACGACCCGTCGAAGATCATCACCGAGCCGGGAACCTTCTCCCTCGTCTCGTACAAGGCCGACATGACCAACGGCGGGTGCGACACCCACAACGGCTACTTCACCCCGGAGTTCGGTACGGAAGGGTCGGCCGGCACAGCGACCGGCGGCGAGGCCGTGGACCCGTACGACCGCACCACGGAGATCGCCGAAGGGACGGGGAGCACGGACGGCGGGTGCAGGACCGCGACGCGTTCCTAGCCGCCGGCCCCGCTCCCACCTCCACCCCGCACACCCTTCCCTCCCCCTGGCACTTTTCCGGCTGTCGTTCCATGGTCACGGGGGCGCGTGGCGGGCACGATGGTCGCCACCACAGCGGGGCGAACCTCTCCCACCAGGAGGAGTGCGCCGACAGGAACCGGAAGGGACACGTCTCCCCATGCCCCAGCACTACGGCGACTACCAGCACGAGATCTACTTCGACGGGCTCTTCGGCGTCCTCCCGACACAGCCGATGACCTTCGCCGAACTGGAGACGAAGGCGAGGGCGGCGCTCCCGCCCTCGCTGTGGTCGTACGTGGCCGGGGGCGCGGGGGACGAGTACACCCAGGAGGCCAACGTCACGGCCTTCCGCAACTGGGGACTCGTGCCGCGCATGATGGTCGGCGCCGACCGGCGCGACCTGTCCGTCGACCTGTTCGGACTGAGGCTGCCGTCCCCGCTGTTCATGGCGCCGGTCGGGGTGATCGGGCTCTGCGCCCAGGACGGGCACGGGGACCTGGCGACCGCCCGCGCCGCCGCCCGTACCGGCGTGCCGATGATCGCGTCCACGCTCACCGTCGACCCGATGGAGGACGTCGCCGCCGAGTTCGGCGACACACCGGGCTTCTTCCAGCTCTACACCCCCACCGACCGTGACCTCGCCGAGAGCCTCGTGCACCGTGCCGAGACGGCCGGATTCCGGGGCATCGTCGTCACGCTCGACACCTGGATCACCGGCTGGCGGCCGCGCGACCTCGCCACCAGCAACTTCCCCCAGCTGCGCGGACACGCACTCGCCAACTACACCTCCGACCCCGTCTTCCGGGCCCGCCTCGCCAAGAGCCCCGAGGAGGATCCGCGCGCCGCGGTCCTGGAGTGGGCGGGCGTCTTCGGCAAGCCGCTCGTCTGGGACGACCTGGCCTGGCTGCGCTCCCTCACCGACCTCCCGATCGTTCTCAAGGGCATCTGCCACCCCGAGGACGTCCGCCGGGCCAGGGACGGCGGCGTGGACGGCATCTACTGCTCCAACCACGGCGGCCGCCAGGCCAACGGCGGTCTGCCCGCCCTGGACGCCCTGCCCGGCGTGGTCGCCGCGGCCGACGGACTCCCGGTGCTCTTCGACTCCGGGGTCCGCAGCGGCGCCGACGTCGTCAAGGCCCTGGCCCTCGGCGCCACGGCGGTGGGAGTCGGCCGCCCGTACGCGTACGGACTCGCCCTCGGCGGCACCGACGGCATCGTCCACGTCCTCCGCTCCCTCCTCGCCGAGGCCGACCTGATCATGGCCGTCGACGGCTACCCGACCCTCGCCGACCTCCGCGCGGACGGCGCCCTGCGCGCGGTCCGTCGGTAAGGGGCCAGGGCCGACCACGTACAAGGGCCTGCGGAGCCTCGAAGGCATCGGCGACGGCGCCGACCGCAGGCTCGCCTTCCAGGCAGCCTTCCCGGTGCAGAGGTAACGGCGGGACGGCGCACTCGGCTTCGCCGGGCCCACCGCGCGAGTGGGCGGGTGAACGGAGTCCCCGGGGGACGGGGTCAGTCGAGGGTGTCGGGGTCCGGTCCGGTGCGGAGCCCGCGGTCGAGTCCACCGAGCGCGCTCATCTCCTCGTCGGAGAGGGCGAAGTCGAAGACGTCGATGTTCTCGCGGATGCGGGAGGGGGTGACGGACTTCGGGATCACGACGTTCCCGAGCTGGAGGTGCCAGCGCAGCACCACCTGGGCGGGGGACTTCCCGTGCCGGGCGGCGATGGCCACGATCGCCGGGTCGGCGAGGACGGCGCCCTGGGCCAGCGGGCTCCACGCCTCGGTGGCTATGCCGTGGGCGGTGTGCAGATGGCGGAGTTCCCGCTGCTGGAACGCCGGGTGGAGTTCGATCTGGTTGACGGCCGGCACGAGGTCGCTGCTGTCGAGCAGCCGCTTCAGGTGCGCGGGGCGGAAGTTGGAGACACCGGCGGCACGGACCCGCCCGTCGGCGACCAGGGACTCGATGGCCCGCCAGGTGTCGACGTACAGGTCACGGGCCGGAGCGGGCCAGTGGATCAGGTACAGGTCGACGTGGTCGAGGCCCAGCTTGCCGAGGCTGTCGTCGAAGGCCCGCAGGGCGGAGTCGTACCCCTGGTCGGCGTTCCAGAGCTTGGTGGTGACGAACAGTTCGTCGCGGGCGATGCCGGAGTCGGCGACCGCCCGTCCGACGCCGGCTTCGTTGCCGTAGATCGCGGCGGTATCCAGGGAGCGGTAGCCGGCCTGGAGAGCGTGACCGACGGCGGCGGTGGTCTCGTCGTCGGGGACCTGGAAGACACCGAAGCCGAGCTGCGGGATCTCCACGTCGTTGTTGAGCGTGACGGTGGGGAGGTGAGACATGGGTGTACTGCTTTCTCACTGGTACGGGGCTGCGGCCCTGGTTCTTGTCTCTTGGTTCCTGTCCGGCTCAGAGACCGGGCTCGGGGTTCGCTCAGAGCTCGCGGCTCGTCGCTGAGTCGCTCAGGTGAGCGCGGCGGTGGCCGTGACCGCGAACGCGTGGTCCTGCTCCGGCGCGCC
Source organism: Streptomyces sp. NBC_00250 (assembly GCF_036192275.1). Classification (NCBI taxonomy): domain Bacteria; kingdom Bacillati; phylum Actinomycetota; class Actinomycetes; order Kitasatosporales; family Streptomycetaceae; genus Streptomyces; species Streptomyces sp. NBC_00250. The sequence goes on from NZ_CP108088.1 coordinate 8,766,816, forward strand.
GCCGCCGACGCCGACTGCGCCGATGAGGGCGCCGTCGCGGTGGACGGGGACGCCGCCGGCGATGAACAGCAGGGGGCGGTCCAAGGCGGTGGTGAGGGAGTGGAAGGGGCCGTCGGGCTTGACCAGGTCGACGAGGTCGGCGGTGGGGGCGTTCAGCTGCAGGGCGGTGTAGGCCTTGCGGGTGCTGGTCTCCCCGGAGATGAGGACGGCGCGGTCGTCGCGGTGGAAGGCGAGGAGGTGGCCGCCCGCGTCGAGGACGGTGACGCTGACGGTGACCCCCGCGGCCTCGGCGGCGCGGCGGGCCGCGGTGAGCAGGATCTCGGCGTCCTGGGTGGTCAGCGGGGTGACGGCGGTGGCGTTCATGGAGCTTCTCCTTGAGGTGATGAGTAACGGCGGGGGAGGGGAGGTCAGTGGTGCACGGGGACACGGGTGTCGGCGGCGCCGACGGCTTCGGCTGCGGGGGCCCGGCGCTCCAGCGCGGCGGACCAGACGGCGAGGCCGAGAGCGGCGGCGGCGAGGACGGCGCCGACCCAGTTCGGTGCGGTGTAGCCGAGGCCGGCGGCGATGACGAGGCCGCCGAGCCAGGCGGCGAGGGCGTTGCCGAGGTTGAAGGCGCCGATGTTGACGGCGGAGGCGAGGGTCGGCGCGCCGTGAGCCTGGTCGAGGACGCGCTTCTGCAGCGGCGGGACGGTGGCGAAGCCGAGCGCTCCGACGAGGAAGATGGCGATCGCGGCGAGGATCTTGTCGTGGGCGGCCACGGTGAACAGGGCGAGGACGATCGCGAGCCCGCTCAGGGCGGAGTACAGCAGGGGCATCAGCGCGCGGTCGGCGAACCGGCCGCCGAGCAGGTTGCCGAGGAACATTCCGACGCCGAAGAGGACGAGCAGCCAGGTGACGGCGCCGTCGGAGTAGCCGGCGACCTCGGTCATCATCGGCGCGATGTAGGTGATCGCGGCGAAGACACCGCCGAAGCCCAGCACGGTCATCGCCATGGCGAGCAGTACCTGGGGGTTGCGGAACGCCTTCAGCTCCCGGCGCAGGTGGGTGCCCTCCGGGCGGGGCATGGCGGGGACGAGCTTGGCGATGCCGAACAGGCCGATCACCCCGAGCGCGGCGACGATCGCGAAGGTGGTGCGCCAGCCGACCGCCTGCCCGATGAAGGTGCCGAGCGGCACGCCGACAATGTTGGCGACGGTGAGGCCGGTGAACATGGTGGCGATGGCGCCGGCCTTCTTGTTCGGGGCGACGAGGCCGGCGGCGACGACGGACCCGATGCCGAAGAACGATCCGTGCGCGAGCGAGGCGATCACCCGGCCGGTCAGCATGATCCCGAAGCTCGGGGCGATGGCGGAGAGCAGGTTGCCGACCACGAACAGGCCCATGAGCAGCATGAGCATCCGCTTGCGGCTCACCTTGTTGCCGAGGACGGTCAGCAGCGGCGCGCCGACGACGACGCCGAGCGCGTAGCCGGTGACGAGCAGGCCGGCGGTGGGGATGGACACGCCGTAATCGCCGGCGACCTCGGGCAGCAGCCCCATGACGACGAACTCGGTCGTGCCGATCCCGAAGGCCCCGACTGCCAGGGCGAGGAGTGCGAGCGGCATGGCTCACCCCTTCTGTGATTGCTTGAGCAAGCTCTTTACGTGCCTCCACAATAGTTGCATGCGCGCTATAAGTGCAATCGCAGGTAGTCCGTGTGCTCGGGATGGCGGTGATTGCATACACAGCGGGCGGTGCCGACGCTCCGGCGTCTCGGCGTGTGGTGGAGAAGTCCGGGCCCCGGTGCGATGCCGGGGCCGGTCGGCACGGCTGGCGCAGGGAAGGTGAGGCGCATTGCCAGCATGGGCTTCAGGGCCTGGCTGTCGTGGGTGTCGGCGCGGTCTGTGCAGGGCTACGCGCCTTGCCGTGCGGGTGCGGCGGCGGCCTGGGACTTCGGTGCGGCGGGTTCGGGCAGCGCACGGAACAGCAGCCAGCTCACGGCGGGCATGGCGATCAGGGGTGTGAGGGCCGTCCGCAGGGAGGTGGAGTCGGCCAGGTGCCCCAGCAGGGGGCTGATGAGGCCGCCGATGCTCACGGTGAGGCCGAGGGTGACGCCGCTGGCGGTGCCGATGCGGGAGGGCAGGTAGTCCTGGCCGAGGGTGACCTGGAGGGAGAAGGGGACGTACAGGCCGGCCGAGGTGAGGGCCACGAAGAGGAACATGGCCGGGCCGGGCGCGTAGATCACTCCGGCGACGGCGACGATCGAGAGCAGGTAGGACCAGCGGGAGACACGGACGCGGTCGTAGCGGTTGGCCAGGGACCCGCCCAGGACCGAGCCGACCGCGCCGCCCAGGAACAGCAGGAACAGGGCGACGGTTCCCGCGGTGGTGCTGCCCTGCATGCGCTGTTGGGCGTAGAGAGAGATGAAGGTGCTCAGGCCGGTGAAGACGACGGAGCGGAAGACGACCGCCAGGGACAGCTTCACGAACGAGGCCACATCGTCGGCGTCCTGGGGTGCCGACGCCTTGGACGTGTCGGCATCAGGCCGGGCGAGCATCCGGAGCACGGGCACGCACAGGGCGGCGCCGACGAGCGCGGGCAGGACCAGGACCGGTGTCCAGCGCAGCGAGCCGTGCCCGATCGCGGCCGCCACCATGATCGGGGCGAGCGCGAAGCCGATGTTGCCGCCGAGGGAGAACCAGCCCATCGCACTGTGGCTGCCCCGGCTGGCCAACCGGGCCACGCGGGCGGACTCCGGGTGGTAGGCGGCCACGCCGATCCCGGAAACGGCGACGAAGAACAGGGTGAGTCCGTAGGAGCCGTTCAGGCCGCTCAGCGCGATGCCCACACCGCTCAGCACGGTGCTTACCGGCAGCAGCCACGGCATCGCCCACCGGTCGGTGAGCGCGCCGAACACCGGCTGCGCCACCGACGACAGCAGGGACGCGGCCAGCACGATGCCGGAGGCCACCGCGTAGGTGTAGTCCCGTTCGGCCACGAAGAACGGGATCAGCGCCGCGACGGCGCCCTGGTAGATGTCGACGCAGGCGTGCCCCACGGCCAGCAGGGAGATCGATGTATTTCTTCGCACCCGGCCATGCTGGGTGAAGCGACCGCTGTCGCGCTTTCGATAGATTGCCAAGCGATGCAGAAAATCCGCCACACCCCTGTCGCGCCGACCCGGACCCAGCGTCTCGCGTCCGGCGGCGAGATCGACGCGCACCGCCATGACGACCACCAGATCGCCTACGCCAGCCAGGGCACCATCGCGGTGACCACCGACGCCGGCTCCTGGGTCGCCCCCGCCACCCGCGCGATCTGGATCCCCGCCGGCACCGTCCACCAGCACCAGGCCCACGGCGAACTCGACCTCCACCTCGTCGGCCTGCCCGCCACGGAGAACCCCCTCGGCCTCGACGGACCGGCCGTCCTCGCCGTCAGCCCCCTCCTGCGCGAACTCGTCGTCGCCTACACCCGCGACCCCGAGAAGGACGACGCAGCCCACCACCGCCTGCGCGCCGTCATGCTCGACCAGCTCAAGGCCTCCCCCGAGCAGCCGCTGCACCTGCCAGCCCCCACCAGCCCCCTGCTCCGGAACCTGCACGACATCCTGCGCGCCGACCCGGGCGACAACCGCTCCCTCGACGACCTCGGACGCCAGATCGGTGCCAGCGCCCGCACCCTCTCCCGCCGCCTGCGCGACGACCTCGGTCTGACCTACCCCCAATGGCGCACGCAGATCAGGCTCCACCACGCCCTGATCCTCCTGGCCGACGACACCCCCGTCACCACCGTCGCCCACCGATGCGGCTGGTCATCCGCCAGCACCTTCATCGACGTCTTCCGCCGCACCTTCGGCCACACCCCCGGCACCCGCCCCACCACCTGACGCCGGACCCGGCAAGCGCACGAACAGCCCAAGTCATCTGTCGGACAGGACCAAGTCGACTGACCGGGCTGCCTGCGCCAGCAGGGAGATCGGCCGCGACCGCTGCCGGGTCCGCCGGACGGCGATGTGGGCGACGCCGTCCAAGCTCGGGTGGCTGCCGACACGTACCGCTCGATCCGCGTTCCGCCGGAGGTCGAGATCGTCGATGTCGTTGCCGAATGCCACGGAGGTGCGGATGCCCATCGAGGCGAGGGCTTCCCCCGCTTCGCCGTCGAAGCCGGAGCGAGGTCGACGATCGCTTAGGCGTAGTTCCACGGTCCGTCGGCGAGGTAGGTCGCGTCGTACCGTCCGATCGCGTCCATCAGTCCGCCGAGCACGGCGGGGCCGAACGCAGCCCGAGCCCGCACCTGGCGGTCGGGCGCGACGAGTCGTACGGCTCGCGGGCGCCGCGCATCTCGCCCTGCTCTGAGCCCGGGCCCTGGGGGCGCTGCGCGCAGGAGGCTCCGGCGATGCCGTCCTCGCTCCGTCCGGAGCGGAGGCGATTGAGGGTGGCATCGGCGTTCCGGCAGGACCTGACGAGCTGTCTGCTCAACCCCAAGGTGGACATCTTCTTCGTTGCGGTCGTCACGGCCGGCCACGCCACAGTCCGTTGCCCCGGTTACGGGTGTTCGGCGCCGCCTGCCCGCGCTTCATGAGGGTCGTCGGCAGGTGGGTTCCCCGCCCGCAGTTCGCGCCGCAGTGCGCGCAGCGCGGTACGTTCCTCTGCGCGACGACGCAGCCAGGCACGCCGTCGCTTGCGCGTGATGACGAGGAGCAGGCCCAGAACAAGGAAAGCGCCGACGATGAGGGTGGCGATGAGCCAGGGGAAGTAGGACAGCCGGACCGTGTTGCTGTCCACGGTCTTCGCCGCGCCGCCGGGAACCGTGGCGGTCACCGAGGCCGTGACCGTGCGGCGGCCGAGAGCGGGGAGGTCGGACAGGCGGCCGGTGATGGTGGCGCTGCCGCCGGGGGTCACGTAGATCCCCGTGGGGGTGAGTGGGACGGTACGCGCGGAGCTGCCGCCGGTGATGTCGAGCGTTCCGGCGAAGGTGTAGAGGACGTTGCCCGTGTTGCGTACGGTCACGGTGAACTCCTCGCCTCCGTCCGCAGACCGGTGTTCCAGTTCCGTGAGGGAGACCTGGAGGTCGGCGGTGCCGGGGACGGTGAGTTCGACGAGCCGGGCGATACGGGTCTCGGTGTTCACCCCGCCACTGAGCGCGGGGGTGCGCAGCGCGGTGACCAGGCTGCCGAGATAGCTGCCCGGCGGGGTGCCGACGGGGACCGCGAGGGAGAAGCGGACGGTGGCGCGGCTCTTCGGCCGCACGGTGACGGTGGCCTCGGAGTCCAGCTTCAGCCAGGCCCCGACCGCGGCCATCTTCTGGCCTTCTTGCGCGGGCGCGAGGCCGCCGCCGGCCGCGTTGGTGACGTCGGCGCCGTAGACGTGGAAGGTCCGGGCCTCGTCGCTCTCGTTGTAGATGACCGCGGAATCCTCGATCCGGGCGCCTGCCTTCAGCGCGTACCCGAAGTGCCCGCCGGTCAGCGTCGTCAGACCGTAGAGCCCGGCCTGCACGCCGAACGGCGCCTTCGCAGCGGATTCCGGCGGAGTGGGCGAAGGTACGGGGGCCGGCGCTGCCTGCGCGCCCGGCGCCAGAGCGAGCACGAGGCCCGCGAGGAGGGGGCTCCACAGGGCGGGGAACCGTGCCGGGCGGGTGGCGGTGGCGCCGCTCTGGGCGCGCAGACAGCTGTTCACGGGATCAGCCGGTGATCGTGTACTGGAGGGTGCCGCTGTACGAGCCGGGGACCGTCTCCGCGGGGATGTTCCACTGCGCCGTCGACCCGTCGTGGGTGAAGACACCGCGGGTGCCGCCGTCGCCGGTAGCCATCGTCACGGCCGGGGAGAGGCTGGTGCCCGGCTGCGGGTCGGCGCCCTTGGGGAAGTGGCCGCCAGGGCCGGGCTTGGCGATGCCGGTCCACTGACCGCCAGTGCCGTTGAGGGATCGGCCGGTCGTGACCAGCAGATTGTCCCACCCGATGGTGTCCTTGCCGCTGACCAGATCGGTGGTGGCAACGGTCACCGACCAGGGGGCGGTGGTGGAGAGGGTGTCGGTGTACTTGAACGTGCCGAGGCCGGCCGGGGTGCTGACGGTGCCGGGCGTCAGCGTGCCGAAGTCGACGGCCGGCAGGTTCACCTCCATCGACAGGACACCGGGCGCCTTGGCGACCTGCACCGACATCGACTGGGCCGTGCCCTTCGGCTTCGAGGTGTTCAGCAGCACCTGCGCCGCGACACCCGCAGTGGTGGAAGCGGCCGCCAGGTCGGGCCTGCCGTCGGCGTTCAGGTCTCCGACGGCGTACGCGCTGTTCACGCCGCTCGCCGTGACGTACAGCGGACTTGCGTTGCGGAAGGCGCCCGTGCCGTCGCCGAGGAGGACGGTGGGCTGGTCGTCGGGGCCGTTGTCGGTGACCAGGTCCGGCTTGCCGTCCGTGTCGACATCGGCGATGGCCACGCCCGCGAGAGCCCTGCCGCCGACCGGGTGGGTGACCGGGGCGCCGAAGGCTCCGGCGCCGTCGCCGAGGAAGACGGTGATCGTTCGGTCCATGTGCGCGACGGCCACGTCCGGCTTGCCGTCGCCGCTCACGTCGCCCAGGGCGATGGCCCCGCCGAGGGAGACGCCGTCGGCGAAGCGGGTGGCCGGGCCGAGGCGGCCCTTGCCGTCGCCGAGGAGGACGGAGATGTCGGAGGTGCCGTTGTTCACGGTGACCACGTCGAGCTTGCCGTCGCCGTTCACGTCCCCGGCCTTCAGGCCGGAGGGGCGCAGTTGCCTGGCGGAGTAGCTGGTGGGCCGGCCGCCGCCGACGTAGTAGTTGCTCGCGGTGCCCAGGGCGCCGGTGCCGTCGTTGGTCCACACCGAGACGTTGTCGCCGTTGGAGTTGGAGGTCACCACGTCGGGCTTGGTGTCACCGTTCATGTCGGCGACCGTGATGTCTACGGGGAACATGGCATTTGTCGACTCGTTGACCAGCGTCGGCGCGAAGTAGGAGGTGGCCGGGGCGAATCCGCCCTTGCCGTCACCGAGCAGCTCGACGACGCTGCCCATGCTCTCCATGCCGTGCTGCGTGGGCCGCTGGGTCAGGGCCGCGGCGACGACCGCGTCCAGCCGGCCGTCACCGTTGAGGTCCGCCAGGGCGACAGCCGTCGGAAAGGCGCCGGTGTCGAGCCCGAAGGAGACCCCGGGGCCGAAGCCGCCCTTGCCGTCGCCGAGCGCGGCCACCAGGGTGTTCGATCCCTTGACCGGGGTGACGAGGTCGGCCTTGCCGTCGCCGTTCAGGTCGCCCAGCGCCGGGGCGGTGCCCTTCCCGGAGCCCGCGGGCAGCGGGACAGCGGTCGCCCCGCCGAAGGAGACGCCGGGATCCGGTGCGGCCTGGGCGGTCGGCGCCAGACACAGCCCGGCTACGAGCGCGGCTGCGGAGCCGAGTATCAGCCCGGCTCTGCGTGGTGTGGAAGTCTTCAACGTACCTGCCCCTTGAGCATGTTGAGGCACGCCGACGGGAGGAGTCGACCTGCGGTGGTGTGAGGGGAGTCGGATGCAGTCAACACCGCCGCGGAGGGAAATTTCAGTGGTTGTCCCACCAGTCCCGGGGGCCGCTCCGCAGGCGTGACCTGGTGATTCCTACGACCGACTGGCCGACCGGCCGACCGCGGATGGGGACTGGGCCTTGGCGTACTCGTCCAGGTCGTCGATCACGAACAGGCGGCTGGACCACTCACCGGGCCGGACCGCGAAGACCCGCCAACTGCCGTCGGTCTTCAGTACCTTGCCCGTGGGCGTGAGCGGCAGGGCCGGCCTTCGTCGAGACATCGCGGTTTTCTGGTATGGAGCGACGCGCTCGGCGACGTACGCCAGGAATTCCTCGGTGAGCCCCGCGGTCTCCTCGAAGCCGTCGGGAATGTTCACCTGTGGTCTGCCTCAAGGCGCCGACCACGGCCGCCTGCGCGACCGCCGGGTGGAGCACACCTTCTTCTAGCGGCTGCGGACCGACGTTGTACCCCTTGTAGATGATCATGCCCTTTGCGCCGGCCGACCTGGTAGTAGAGGTGGTCGTCCTCGTCGGGGCGGCCCATGTCGGGTCGCCCTTCATGCCTCTGTGGCGTGGGCTGTCGTCCGTTTGACGGTGGCGGTCCATTGGGCCGCGTCGGCCTTGCCGCCCGGCTCCCGCAAGGCGGCCACTGCCTCGCGGACGTCGACCGCGAGGCGGGCCGCGAACTCGGCGACGATTCTGACTGCGTAACCCTGGGTGCGCTCCACGGAACCGACGCGTTCGACGGCGCCGACACGCACGCGCAGCCCGTGGCCGGCCTCCGCCAGTGCCAGACTCGCTTGCTCGAAGGCCTTCTGATCGTGTTCTTGCCGGGAGGCTGAACCGGCGCGGCGGCCACTGGCTCCGGCCCTTGCCAGCCTTGCGGCCAGGACAGTGGCGGGTCGCTCGGCGTGCCGCATTGCCTCCCTGAGCGGGGTGTCGAGCCGCACCACATCGGATGCGGTCCGGGCTAGCGAGAGGCAGGACGCCAGTCGCAGACACTCTTCCAACGACCGGTGGAGCTCGGCGATGATGAGCCGGGCGGAAGCGGGCATCGCGTTCAGAGACTCGAGCAGTCCCTGGATGGAGGTGGCGATCGGGCCGACCTGCTCCGCTGGACCGCCCGCCCCAAGCGCCACGGCGTGGGAGGGCTTCCTACCAAGGATCGGTGCGCCTCTCGGCGTATCCGGGGACTCGCCCCAGAAAGTGGTGAGGACCGTGTCGGGCCGGGCGCAGACCGCGTACGGCAGCACTGCACGCCGCACAGCATCCTCCGGCCCGGGGATCAGGTCGAGGCCGTCGTTGAGAAGCTGCAGCCCCCGGGTGACCACAGGAAGCCCGCACGCGAGCGCGGACTCCAGCCGCTCGGCGATCTTCCCCTCGTGATTCCCGCGACGCCGGAGCAGCGCGTGCGCCGCGATGACCTGTGCGTCGGCGGACCAGTCGTAGCCATCGGCGAGCTGGGCGGCCCAGCCCTCGAGCTGATGGTCGTCCGCGTCCAGCAGGTAGTAACCAAGCGCGAGATCCAGCAGGATGCGGGACGACGACTCGATCGAGTCCCGGATACCGAGCGCCTCGGCCGCCACGACCCGGGCCGCCGGCAAGTCGGCCCGACGCAGGCAGCCAAGCAGCGTCGCGGCCAGCCCCGGCTCGGGCTCGACGCGGTCTCCGACGACCCAGAGCGGCGTCTCGGCCGGCTGCAGGACGAAGCAGGCCGGGCCTCCCGACGGGCTGACGTGGAGCAGGTTGGTGGCCTTGAGCAGCCCACTGGTCAAGACGGTGCCGGCGGCCTGGCTGTCCAGCGTGAGCCATTGGTTCGATACGAAACGGCGAGCAGGGACGTCCCAGGTCCACCCGGCCGCCCATGGGGCATCGGGGAATCGCGTCGCAGGCACCGCCGGGCCGTCCGACCGCGCGTTCAGCAGCAGCGGCACCCAGATCTCCCGCCCGTCCACCGCGGCGTAGCCGGAGAGCCGCTCCCCGCTGGTAAGCCTGCCCTGGACGCTGTAGCCGAGCGTGGCCGGCATCGGCACACGTACCGGTACCCCGCTCATCACCACGGCGGTCGTCCGCGTCTCGGGCCCGTCGGCAATCACCTCTACCGTGCCGACCACCGTGCCGGCGGCAATGTCCGGCAGCTCGAGTCGCAGTTCCGCACCCATCGCTTCGGTGGTCACCTGTTCAACTCACCGGCCCTTCGTTTGCGGGAATAAGGCGATCGATCTCGAGCTTGTCTTCGTAATTCGGCGGGATAATGCTCATTCCAGGTAGAGTCAGCGGCTCACGCTCTCCATCACTGAATCGTACTGTGAGGTCGTACGAGGAGGCTTTCGTCTCCGAGTCCCACTTGTCGGACTGCCCCGGCTCGCGGGGGTGTGTCGCGTCCGTCAAGCGGCAGTGCAGTTCCCAGTCTGCACTGGCCAGGGGCGATGCGGGAGGGCAGTCGAGCCGGAAGGGCACGATGGGAGCGTCCGGGAGGCGCCGTAGAACCGTGGCGCGCGAGCTGTCCGGTATTTCGACGGAGAGATCGTCCCCGGCGGAGAGGGCGGGCCAGTACCAGCGAAGCACCTCGCGGAAGCTACCGGGCAGTTTGGTGTTTCGGATTTCCCATGGACGGCCCCGACCCTCCTCGGTGGCCCCGAGCCCGTTAAGGGTTCTCACCAGGGCAGCAGCGAATGGGGTGACCTCATAGGGCTCCACATGGCTCGCAAAACCAGGAGGTGTCGGTGTGAAGACCGGGTTGTGCACTCGAGTGTCCGGGCTCTCCAGAGACAGCCTGGACCTTTTCGGGTTGTCGGCGATCAGATCGGGCCCGTAGATATCCCAGTCGCCAAGATCGGCGGGCTGATCCGAGCAGGTGTCGAGGAAGAAGCACTGAGTCAGCGCCCTGCAGGCCCGCATCGACCTCCGTGTCTTCGTGAAGTCGATCAGACGGTCCTTCCAGTGGTCGAGATCCTCAGCGAGATCCTCGACCAGCAGGTACTTCTGTGCGCTGCCGCCCCAGCCGTGTCCACAGAAGTACAGCAGAGCGATGTTGTCCTTGTCTCGGTCACAATTGGCCACCCAACGCTTCCAGGCGGAGCGGACATTGTCGTAGACGGCGCGCTCCGGCTGCGGCAGCGCTGGGTCCGTCGGCCAGGGCATCGCACGTTCGGGCGACAGAAGGACGTCCACCGTGCCGAGCTTCACGTCGCTCTTGGACCAGTCGGCCCCGATCAGCCAGCGCGCCACATGCATCGCGGAGAGCGGCGCACAGGTCAACTCCTTCAGGGAGCGGAGCAGAGACTTCGGCGGTGCCCCCCAGGGCACCGTCCTGCCGCAGTACGGATACACCCCGACCCCGACCACCAGGGCATGAACCCGGGAGCCGGGGCCGTCGTCGAACCTGTACACGGTCATGTCACTGCCGCCTGAACGCGCTTCGCCAGCCGGGAGTAGAAGTTCGGCTGCTTGAAGTAGGCAGCGTGCGCCCAGAGCGCTCCGGATTCGTACATGTAGTCCTCAGCTCCCTCGAAGACCGGTTTCACGGAGTAGCAGAGGATGTCGCTGCGGTCGACCACGTTGATCCAGGTCCGGATGTTGGCCCGCGCGGGAACTTTCCGACGGTCGGGAGCGGGCAGGTCGGTCGGCACTCCGTGGAAGGCTGAGCACTCGGCGAAAAGACCGACCTGCGAGCCCACCGTCACCAGCACGTCGATCACCAGCTTCGGATCGAAGTGGCTCGCGATGTCGTAGACGATGTCACCGCCCATGCTGTGCGCCACCACAACCAGCGGCTCCCCGTCCGGGGCACCGTCGACCGCCGTCCGAAGGTCGTCGAGCACGATCTCGACGATCCTGCCGGGGTTCTCGGGGGTGCCCCGCATGGCGAGATACTTGAAGACGTCCCCCAGGAACTCCTGCATCCGGTCGTCGGTCAGCCGTCGCAGCCCGCCGGCGGACAGCCGGGTCGGGGTCCCGACCAGGGCGATCTGTAGCTGCCGGGCAGTGCCCTCGAACCACTTGCCGGCCCGGCTGAGCGCTCCACCGCCGCCGAGCGTCTCCCCGCTGGGTCCCGGCTCTCGGCCGGCACCTACGAAGGCCTCGACCAGGCTGGAGTCATCACCCACGTCGTCCCAGAAGCGTTGAGCCGGGTCAAACTGGCGGTAGCGCTCGCAGTAGGCTGCCAGCGGGACGGCCAGCGTGGCCAATTCCTCCAGCTCGTCGTCAGAGCAGGAGTCGACGTCGAGAGCGCTGTACAAGAGGTCCACGGCGTCCGCAAGACTGTCACGTGCGGTGTCCAGGATGACGTCGTTCGTGCGACCGCTCTGCGGCGGCTCGGCAGCGGCCAGCAGCTGAACCAAGTGGGCGTCGTCCACCCCGCCCAGTGATTCGGTGAGGCCCGGACGGCAGGCATGCCCCCACCGCGGCAGAGCACCCTCCTTGCCCCACCACGGGAGGAGCACGGCGTCCTCACGGGGGACGGTATTGATCACGGGCAACAGAAACTTGCTGAACATCTTGAGCCGGAACCGTAGAGCGTTCCTGGCCTTCTCCTCGTCGTGGTTGCCCACCCCATGCACGAAGACCACCGGCATAGGAACCACCACCCCGATACTGCCCTGCCCCTCCATCCATCGTCCCCCTTCCGGCTCACTCATGCATGGCGGGCGGGACAGATTCATCCGGCGGCCGCTTGACAGCAGCCTGCTCGTCGAGACCGTGTGTTGACGACTGGAATCTCATCGAGCCGCAGGTTGCGGGGGACGGTCCGGTGGTCCCCAATGGTGCGGCCCCGCCAGTCCCGCGCGTCAGTTGCCGTGGCCCGGTCAGCAGTCCTCGCCGAGGACCACGTGGTTCTCGGTGAGCGGGTGGTCGGGGCTCCAGCCGGTTTCCGCGCCGCGCGGGTCCCCGGTCAGGAAGTCCGGCCATTCCAGCGTGAGGTCCGCCGTGGTCGACGTGCCGTACCCCCTGCGGCAGCGGGGGCGGTGACGACTCGTGTGGTGTGGCCGATGTGCGGTACACGCCATGGGAATTCGCCGCGCCTCGAAAGTCCCGAGCAGGCAGCATGGGTGCGACCGGGAGCGCCAAGGCCGGTGATCACCCACCCTTGACAGTTCTCAGGGCGCGACACAGCATACGAACGCGTATCGGAAACGAATCCGTATCCGATACGGGCCCCCAGAGCCCTCGATGGCGGGCGGTGCCCTGCCTGTACCTGCCCGCACATGCCCGCACAGGAAGGAACTGGTCATGTCCCATCCCGAGGCGTTCTACGAACGGCTGACCGCGAACCGATTCGCACCGACCGAAGGCACCAGGGGGCCCTGGAACCCGGACTCCCAGCACGCGGGTCCGCCGGCGGCGCTGCTCGCGCGGGCGGTCGCGGATCGGCCCGGAGCACGTGTCGACATGCGTATCGCGCGGATCACCTACGAGATCCTGCGCCCCGTTCCGATCCGCCCGCTCCAGGTGACCACCACCGTCCTGCGCTCGGGCCGCAGCGTCGAACTCGTCGAGGCTGAGCTGGCGCCCGAGGGCGGGGAACCGGTCATGCTGGCCCGGGCGTTGCGCATCAGGACTGCGGCTGACTCCGGCCCCTCGGTGTCGCAGGGCCCTCTGGTACCGCCGCCGGGCGACGGCGTGTCGGGCCTCTTCTTCCCCGTGCCGTGGGAGATCGGCTATCACACGTCGATGGAGTACGCCTTCACCGCCGGCTCCTTCACCGAGCGTGGTCCCGGCACGTGTTGGCTACGGATGCGCATTCCCCTCGTCTTGGGTGACGAGCCGCAGCCGATGGACCGGGTCCTGGTGGCCGCCGACTCCGGGAACGGCGTCAGCAACGCTCTCGACCCGTCGAGCTACCTCTTCGTCAACGCGGATCTGACGGTGCATGTTCACCGCGACCCGGTCGGTGAGTGGGTCTGCCTCGACGCCCGTACGAGCGTGGACTCGTCCGGTTCCGGGCTCGCTGACACACAGCTCCACGACGAGAAGGGGCCGATCGGCCGGAGCGCCCAGAGCCTCTACGTGGCTCCGCGCTGAGTTCGACAGGCGCCGGGCCGGGCTCAGGACCCCAGTGCCCGCGCCAGGAGCTCACGGCGGTGGTGTGTGCCCGTCTTCGCGAAGACCGACTTGAGGTGGTCCTGGACCGTGTGGGCGGACAGGGACATCGCATGCGCCGCCGCGCCGGTGTCGGCGCCCTCCGCGAGGAGGCCGAGGAGTTCCGTCTCGCGCGCCGTCAGCCCGTGGGTCCGGCAGAACACGTCCAGGCGGTCGGCGGGTGTGGTCTCCTCGATCGTCACGGCGATCTCCCGCTCGGACTGTTGCACTTCGGAGCCCGGGGCGTCGTCGATCCGGGCCGCGCGCAGCGTCAGCCACAGACCATCGGCGAGGTGTACGCGCGCGCGGGGCGGGTTCGGGTCGATCCCCGCCTCGCCGGCCAGGAGCTGCGCGGCCACGTTGTACGCGGCCGCCGGAATCGGTGCCTGTCCTCCCTCCGGTGGGATCAGACCCGCCAGATAGGTGGGAGCCTCGGGCGTCTGGCCGCGCACCCGCAGGTCGGGGGAGAGCAGCAGAACCAGCGGGCCCGGACGTCCGGCACCCGGCGGGCGGGCGGGGAAGGCCGCGGCCTGCGCGCGCCGGAGGGCCTCGGTGACCGCTGCGCCGACCGCGTCCAGATAGGCCAGGTCCGCGGCGCCGAACTCGGCTCCGTACCGCCACAGATCGAGGAACCCCCAGCATCCGAAGCGGTCGCGGAAGACCGCCGACGCCACGTCCCGCACCCCGGCCGGGCGAAGCAGCTCCGTCCACAGCGGCCCCCTGTCGCCCTCCGGCAGACCGCTCAGCGCCGCGGCACCCGTCAGGGAGGTCCAGCGGTCGGCGGAGGTCAGATACTTGAGCCGGATCAACCGGGGCAGCTCCGGCAGGAAGGGGACCCGGGCCACCGGAGAGCACCCCACCGAGGTCACCGGGTCGGTCAGCAGGAACGCGAACGCCTCGACGTCCAGCAGCCCCCGGAACTCCCGGAGCAGGCTGACCCGGAGAGCGTGCGCGTCCCCGCCGGTCGCGCAGATCCGCAGGACGCGTTCGCGGGAGCGGGCGTGGGAGGCGGGCAGAGCCATGGGCGGAGCGTACGGGCCGAAACCCCAGAAATCTGGGATGTACGCGACCGGGCACCGTCACCCACGCTGGAACCGTTCCCCCGAGAAACCACGTGCCTCTGGAGGGAGGAGCCGTGATCACCCTGCACATCGAGCACCCGATCACCGACTACACCGTGTGGAAGCAGGCGTTCGACCGTTTCGCCGACGCCCGCCGGGACGCCGGAGTCCTCCGGCACCGGGTGAGCCGCCCCGTCGACGACCCCGCCTACGTCATGGTCGACCTGTCCTTCGCCACCGCCGAGCGAGCCGAGGGCTTCCTGGACTTCCTGCGCACGCGCGTGTGGGCGAGTCCCGCGCAGGCCCCGGCCCTGATCGGGGCGCCCGTCACGCGCCTGCTCGCCACGGAGGAGGAGGCCTGACCGGGTGCAGATGTGCCGTTCTCGTCCGGGGCAGTCCCTCGGGCGCGAGCTGGCGCCGGGGCGGCTGCGTCGGAGCAAGCGGTGGTGATCTCGTCGAGTCATGTCCAGTCTGCCGTGGAGCGCCGGCAGTTCGGCATAGGCAGGGAGGGTGTTCTGGGTGAGGTAGCGATCCGCGGCTATGTCCTGGCTCGCGGATGGTCGGTCTGCTGCAGGTAGTCGTGAGGGCGGAGGGCGGAGGGCGGAGGGCGGTACGGGTACTGCACCGAAGCGTCTGTGTGCCGGCGGTAGGTGGCTGAGCCGGCCACCAGGGCGCGAAGTCGCCTTCACCCCGCCCCATGTGCGGAACATCCCACAACGTGCGGACCTCCCGACCTGGGGCGATGAGCAGGGCCCCTGTTATCGTGCGCCGATGTCAACGATCAAACAGTTCCAAGTGACCTTCGACTGCGCGGAGCCTGCGCGCCTCGCCGCCTTCTGGTGCGAGGTGCTGGGGTACGTCGTACCGACGGTCCCGGAGGGCTTTGCCACGTGGGAGGAGTACCACCGCTCGCTGCCGCCCGAGGATGAGATCTACTTCGCGTGCACTGATCCCTCGGGTGTGGGCTCGCGCTTGCTCTTCCAGCGAGTTCCCGAAGGCAAGGTCGTCAAGAACCGGGTGCATCTCGATGTGCGGGCCGGCGCCGGGCTCGTGGGTGAGGAGCGCCTGGCCACACTCGAGGCCGAATGCGCACGGCTGATGGCGCTCGGCGCGAAACACGTGCTGACGCAGCGCGCCGATGGCGTCAACGAGTCGTGCATCACGATGCAGGACATCGAGGGCAACGAGTTCTGCCTCGCCTGACTCTCCTCGTGGAGCCGACCGCCCGCATGCAGGAGGGCGGGAAGCCTCCACGCTTCCCGCCCTCCTGCAGGCGCACGGCACCGGACCCTCACCCGCTGCCTTCCACGCCGCCCAGGGCCCTCAGCCCGAGCTACCGGGTCTCTCCTCCCGGCGGTATGTGTGAAACCCGCGCCCCGTTTTGCGGCCGAGCAGTCCCGCTTCCACCATCCGCAGAAGCACCGGCGGTGGCGCGTAGAGGGGTTCCTTGAACTCGTCGTAGAGGGACTCGGCGATCGACGCGACCGTGTCGAGGCCGATCAGGTCGGCGAGCTTCAGCGGCCCCATCGGGTGGGCGCAGCCCAGTTCCATGCCGCGGTCGACGTCTGTCGCGGTGGCGAAGCCGGACTCGGTCATGCGGATCGCCGACAGCAGGTAGGGGACGAGGAGGGCGTTGACCACGAAGCCGGCCCGGTCGCGGGAGTGGATGACGGTCTTGCCCAGGGTCCGGGTGGCGAAGTCCGTCACGTCCGCCGTCACCTCGGGGGAGGTGTGCAGGGTGGTGACGACCTCGACAAGCGGCAGTACGGGCACGGGGTTGAAGAAGTGCAGTCCGATGACTCGGTCGGCGCGGCCGGTGGCCATTCCCAGGCGCATCACGGGTAGGGAGGAGGTGTTCGTGGCCAGGATCGCCGCCGGATCGTCGACGATCTTGTCGAGGGCAGCGAACACCCCCGTCTTGGCGTCGGGGTCCTCGGTGACGGCTTCGACGACGAGCTGCCGGTCGGCGAGGTCGGCGAGGTCCGCGGTGACGGTGATCCGGTCGAGGGCGGCCTCGGCGGAGGTGCGGTCGAGCTTGCCGCGCTGCACGGCGCGTTCGAGGGAGACGGCGATCCGTTCTCGGGCCTTCGCCGCCGCCGGGCGGGTCGCTTCGCAGAGCAGGGTGTCGAGTTCCGCCCGTGCGCAGACCTCGGCGATGCCGGCGCCCATCCGGCCACCCCCGACGACTCCGACGCGGCGGATGTCGGCGGGGCTCATGCCTGCGGCTCCGTGGTCGTGGTGCGGACGAGGTGGCGGCTGTACGCCTCCGGGGTGAAGAAGAGCGGCAGCTCGGCCGCGAGCGCGGTCCGCTCGAACAGCTCGCGGACCTCATCGAGCGCGGCCCACGGGTATTCCGCGCCGAGCCGGGCCAGCTCCTCGTCGAGCACCAGGAGCACGGACTCCCGGTCGATCACCCGATGGCGCAGCCACTGCCAGACCTGGACGCGGGCGATCTCGGCCGTGGCGGCGTCCTCCATCAGGCCGTCGAGGGCGACGGCTCCCCGCCCCCGCAGCCAGGCGTCGAAGTAGCGCAGGGCCACCGAGACGTTGGTCCGCACGCCTTCCTCCGTCGGCGGGCCACTGATCCGGCGCACGGACAGCAGATCCGTGGCCGTCACCTGGACGTCCTCGCGGCCGCGGTCGAGCTGGTGGGGACGGTCGCCGAGCACCCCGTCGAAGACCTCCTGGCAGACCGGGACGAGCCCCGGGTGCGCGACCCAGGAACCGTCGAAGCCGTCCTCGGCCTCCCGTTCCTTGTCGAGCCGGACCCTGGCGAGGGCGGCTTCGCGCGTGGCGGGGTCCTTGCCCGGAACCTGGGCGGCCATGCCGCCGATGGCGTGGGCGCCGCGCCGGTGGCAGGTGCGGACGAGGAGTTCGGTGTACGCCCGCATGAAGGGCGCGGTCATGGTGACCTCGGCCCGGGCGGGGAGCAGGAAGTCGGTGCGGTGGCCGAAGGTCTTGATGAGGCTGAACAGGTAGTCCCAGCGACCGGCGTTGAGCCCGGCGCTGTGCTCGCGCAGCTCGTGGAGGATCTCCTCCATCTGGAAGGCGGCGGTGACCGTCTCGATGAGGACGGTGGCACGCACGGTGCCCCGAGGGATGCCGAGGAGCTCCTGGGCGAGGACGAACACGTCGTTCCACAGCCCGGCCTCGTAGTGGTTCTCCAGCTTCGGGAGGTAGAAGTACGGGCCGTGGCCGGCGTCGATCTGGCGCTGGGCGCAGTGGAAGAAGTACAGGCCGAAGTCGACGAGGGAGGCGGGGACCGGGCGGCCGGCGAACTCCAGGTGTTCCTCGTCGAGGTGCCAGCCGCGTGGCCGGACCATGATCGTGGCGGGATTCTCGCCGAGGCGGTACTCCTTGCCGCTGTCGGCGGTGAAGTCGATCCGCCGCTCGATGGCGTCGAGGAGGACGAGCTGACCCTCGATGACGTTGTCCCAGGTGGGCGCGGTGGCATCCTCGAAGTCCGCCATCCACACGCGCGCACCGGAGTTGAGCGCGTTCACCGCCATGCGGCGCTCGGGCGGCCCGGTGATCTCGACGCGGCGGTCGGTCAGGCCGGGGGCGGGCGGGGCGACCCGCCAGGTGCGGTCGGCACGGACCGCCGAGGTGGCGACCGGGAAGTCGAGTGGTGAACCGGTGGCGAGCCGGATGGCCTGCCGCCGGCGTTCCTTCAGGAGCCACTGGCGGCGTTCGCCGAAGGCGGCGGCGAGCCTGCCGACGAAGTCGAGGGCGGCGGGGGTGAGGATCTCGTCGTGTCGGTCGCCTGGGGCGGCAAGGACGCGGACGTGACGGGTCAGGGCGCTGGTGGTCATCGGACTCTCCTGAACTGCGAGCGGGAACGGGGGCGGGCGGGGACGGTCGCTCGCCCCCGTTCATCCGGAGGCGCGGGCCGGTCGAGCGCCGGAGGGCGGGCTAGTGGAACTGCTCTTCCTCGGTGGAGCCGGCGAGCGCGGTCGTCGAGGAGGCCGGGTTGACGGCTGTGGAGACCAGGTCGAAGTAGCCGGTGCCGACCTCGCGCTGGTGCTTCACAGCGGTGAAGCCCTGCGCCTGCGCGGCGAACTCCCGCTCCTGGAGGTCGACATACGCCGTCATGCCGTGGTCCGCGTAGCCGCGGGCGAGCTCGAACATGCCGTGGTTGAGGGAGTGGAAGCCCGCCAGGGTGATGAACTGGAAGCGGTAGCCCATCGCGCCCAACTCCCGCTGGAACTTGGCGATCTGGTCGTCGTCGAGCGAGGCCTTCCAGTTGAAGGACGGCGAGCAGTTGTACGCGAGCATCTGGTCCGGGTGCTGGGCGTGGATCGCCTCGGCGAAGTCGCGGGCCTGCGCCAGGTCCGGGGTGCCGGTCTCGACCCAGATGAGATCGGCGTACGGGGCGTAGGCGAGGCCGCGGGCGATGACGGGCGCCATGCCGTTCTGGACGCGGTAGAAGCCCTCGGCCGTGCGCTCGCCGGTCACGAACCGCGCGTCGCGCTCGTCGACGTCGCTGGTCAGCAGGTTCGCGGCGAGGGCGTCGGTACGGGCGATGACCAGGGTCGGGGTGTCGGCGATGTCCGCCGCGAGCCGGGCCGCGTTGAGGGTCCGGATGTGCTGGGCGGTCGGGACGAGGACCTTGCCGCCGAGATGACCGCACTTCTTCTCCGAGGCCAGCTGGTCCTCGTAGTGGATACCGGCCGCACCCGCCGCGATCATCGCCTTGGTCAGCTCGAAGGCGTTGAGCGGACCGCCGAATCCGGCCTCGGCGTCGGCCACGATCGGCGCCAGCCAGTCGATGCCCTCGTCGGCCGAAGCGGTCGAGCCGCCCTCGGCGGTGGCGATCTGGTCGGCCCGCAGCAGGGCGTTGTTGATCCGACGGACCACCTGGGGAACGGAGTTGACCGGATAGAGGCTCTGGTCGGGGTACGTGTGTCCGGCCTGGTTGGCATCGGCGGCGACCTGCCAGCCCGACAGGTAGATCGCCTGGAGGCCGGCCCGCACCTGCTGGACGGCCTGGCCGCCGGTGAGCGCGCCGAGCGCGTGGACGTAGTCCCGCTCGTGGAGCTGCCGCCAGAGCCGTTCGGCACCGCGCCGGGCCAGGGTGTGCTCCTCGCGGACGCTGCCGGAGAGCCGGACCACGTCCTCCGCGGTGTACGTCCGCTCGATCCCGGCCCAGCGGGGGTCCGTCGCCCAGGCTGCGGCCAGCTTCGCCCCGGCCGTCGCCGCTGCCGTCGTGTTCGTGTCTGCCATGACCGTCACCGTCTCCATGAGTCGTTCGAGCGGGCCGTGCACGTCAAAGGTGCAAAGGCTTGGCACTGTGTGCCGTCGTTTGGGGTGCGGCCCGCCGTCCCTTGTGGAACGAGCTGAGCAATCGCGCCTGACCGCCGACCTGTACCCGCCGGGATCACCGACATCAGGGCATGAATCGCGCCCGGTGGTACCGCCTGCGCCGCCTGGACCGGCGGGCCGCAGGACGACTCTCCCAATGACACTCGGTGCCATCAACCGTGGACGATTGCCAACTTCTGCGCATCTTCTCGCGCGGATCTGCCAAGTTTGCGAAGGCCGTCCCACACGGATTCCGGCGTAGTGTGGGGCGGGAGTCGAGGGGGTCGGGTGAGCAAGACGTATGCGGGTGCGCGGCTTCGGCGGCTGCGCGAGGAGCGGCGGATGAGCCAGGCCGAGCTGGCTCGGGTCCTGGCCATCTCGCCCAGCTACCTGAACCAGATGGAGCACGACTCACGCCCGCTGACCGTTCCCGTCCTGTTGCGGCTCACCGAGGCCTTCGGCGTCGATCCGGGTTTCTTCTCGGAGCGCGACACCAGCCGGCTGGTCGCGGACCTGCGCGAGGCGCTGGCCGGCGAGGTCGCCGAGGCCCGCGTCTCCGCCTCCGATCTCGCCGAGCTGGCTGCCCGGATGCCGGCCGTGGCCCAGGTCCTCCTCGACCTCGGTCGCCGTGGGCAGCGGCTCGCGGAGGGCCTGGCCGGGGTGACGGACGGCCGGGACGGCGACCGCGGCGGCGCCCTCTCCCCGCACGAGGAGATCCGCGAGTTCTTCTACCGTCGCCAGAACTACCTCCACGACACCGACCTCGCCGCCGAGGAACTGGCCCACGGCATCGGGATCCGGCCCGGAGAGGTCGTCCGCGCCCTCTCCGGCAGGCTGGCGGACCGGCACGGTGTACGGGTTGTCGGGGACGCGGCGGCCGGGTCCGAGCGGCTGCACCACTACGAGGAATCCATGCGGGTCCTCCACCTCTCCGCACGGCTGCGGCCCGGCCAGCAGGCCTTTCGGATGGCCACGCAGCTGGCGCTCCTTGAGTACGGGGACGAGCTCGACCGGCTCGCCGCCGAGGACTTCCCGGTCGGCTCCACCCCGCACGGCTTGGCCCGGATCGGCATCGCCAACTACTTCGCGGCCGCGCTGATCCTCCCGTACCGTGCCTTCCACACGGCTGCCGAGACGTTCCGCTACGACATCGAGCGGCTCATCGACCACTTCGGCCTCGGCTACGAGACGGTCTGCCACCGGCTGAGCACCCTCCAGCGCCCCAGGCTGCGCGGGGTCCCCTTCTCCTTCGTCCGCGTCGACCGGGCGGGGAACATGTCCAAGCGGCAGTCCGCGACCGGATTCCACTTCTCCCGCGCGGGCGGCACCTGCCCGCTGTGGAACGTGTACGAGGCCTTCGCCGCGCCCGGCCGGATCCACGTCCAGGTCGCCGCCATGCCCGACGGACAGCGCTTCCTGTGGACGGCCCGCGCCGTCACCCGGCACCGGGGCGGCTGGGGCGAGCCCGGCAAGACCTTCGCCATCGGCCTCGGCTGCGAGATCCGCCACGCGTCCCGGCTCGTCTACTCGGACGGCATCGACCTCGACAACACCGGGGCGGCCACCCCGATCGGGATGGGCTGCCGGCTCTGCGAGCGCCTCGACTGTCCTCAGCGCGCGGTCCCGCCGCTGGGCCGCCCGCTCGCCGTCGACGAGAACACCAGCACCTTCGTCCCGTACAGGGTGGCCGACGACCGGGCGTGAGACCTCGAAAGCCCACGTCCTCAGCCGGTGGGGATCTCAGTCCGAGAGGCCGTCGAGTGCGTCGCCGATCGCCGCGCGCAGAGTGTCGTGCCGCGGGCCGAGCGCGTACCGCTCGTCGCTCCACCGCTCCCTCGGGTACAGCCACACCGGCATCCCCACGAGATCGGCAGACTCCCACTCGTACCGGGGCCAGACGTGGGCGTGCAGGAAACCGTCGGTGTTGCCGAGGATCTCCAGGTTCACGCGCCGGAACGCGGGGTCGAGGCGCCGGCATGCGCGCTCGACGGCTTCGCCGAGGTGGTCCATGTCGGAGAGGAAGCGGAGACGCCGGGCCTTCGAAAGCTCCGAAAGCCGCTGAACAGCCGGATCGTCCGTCAGAAGCACGGAGTACCCGGGGAGGAACTGGACGTCCCCGATGACCGCGAATCCGGCGTGGAGACGCCTGAGAACCGTGGGGTTCTCACTCCGAAGCGCGCTTCCGATGCGATCCGCCCGCCAGTCGATCGTCATGTCGTCCTGCATGTCGTCCTGCATGTCGTCCGTCATGGCAGCCGACCGTACCGGTGCGCGATCGCCTTCAGCCCGCCCTGCCGGAGTGGGGGGTGGACTTACTAGGACGTCCAACTATATGTTCGTGACAAGCCCGCGGTGCAGGGAAGCCGGTGTGAATCCGGCGCGGTCCCGCCACTGTGACCGGGGAGTGTGCTTTCCAGCAGTTGAGGCCACTGACGGCAACCATCCGTCGGGAAGGCCGGAGAGCGCGCGCTGATCCGGGAGTCAGGATACCGGCCGTGGGGTGTTCCGTGTTGTCCACGAGGATGGAGCAGACACGCATGGCACCGGTACGTGACCACGGCCCAGGTGATCCGGCGGAGTACCCGAACGACGAGGCCCTGTCCCCGCGTTCGTGACTCGACGAAGGCGACCGGCCTTCCCCTGTCCCGCGGCCGGACCCGCGAAGCGCACCCCGATCGGTGTCGTGCCGCGCCCCCTTGCCGCGCCTTCCTCGGATCCTCACCTGACGAGAGCAGGCTTCGATGGTCCGCGAACTCACCCATTTCATCGGCGGAAAGCACACCACCGGCACGTCCGGTCTCTTCGCCGACGTGTACGACCCCAACACCGGCGCGGCACAGGCCAGAGTGCCCCTGGCCGGGCGCGCCGACACCGAGGCGGCGATCGCCGACGCCGAGGAGGCCCAGCGGGAGTGGGGCCGGTGGAATCCGCAACGGCGCGCCCGCGTGCTGCTGCGCTTCCTCCAACTCGTCGAAAGCGAAAGGGAGTCCATCGCGCGACTGCTCTCCGCGGAACACGGCAAGACCGTCGCCGACGCCCACGGCGACCTGCAACGCGGCCTGGAAGTGGTCGAGTTCGCTGCGGGAATCCCGCACCTCCTCAAGGGCGAGTTCACCGACAACGCCGGCACCGGCATCGACGTGCACTCGCTCCGCAGCCCGCTGGGCGTCGTCGCCGGGATCACTCCCTTCAACTTCCCGGCGATGATCCCGCTGTGGAAGGCCGCACTCGCCCTGGCCTGCGGGAACGCGTTCATCCTCAAGCCGTCCGAGCGCGATCCCTCCGTACCCCTGAGGCTCGCCGAGCTCTTCCTGGAGGCCGGACTCCCGCCCGGCGTGTTCAACGTCGTCAACGGCGGCGAGGAAGCCGTCGACACCCTCCTCGAAGACCCCCGCGTCCAGGCCATCGGCTTCGTCGGCTCCACGCCGATCGCCGCGCACATCTACGCCACCGCCGCCGCGCACGGCAAGCGCGCGCAGTGCTTCGGCGGTGCCAAGAACCACATGATCGTGATGCCGGACGCCGACCTCGACCAGGCCGCCGACGCGCTGATCGGCGCCGGCTACGGGTCTGCCGGCGAGCGCTGCATGGCGATCTCCGTCGCCGTACCCGTGGGCGAGGAGACCGCCGACGCACTGGTCGCGAAGCTGAAGGACCGCATCGCGGGCCTGCGCATCGGCACCTCCGACGACCCGGACGCCGACTTCGGGCCGCTCGTCAGCCGAGACGCCCTGGACCGCGTCAACCGCTACGTCGGTATCGGTGTCGACGAAGGCGCGGAACTCGTCGTGGACGGACGGGGGTTCAGCCTCCCCGGCCATGAGAACGGCTTCTTCGCGGGCGCCTCGCTCTTCGACCGGGTCACCCCCTCGATGCGGATCTACCAGGAGGAGATCTTCGGCCCGGTGCTGGGCGTCGTACGCGCCGCCGACTACGAGGAGGCCCTGCGGCTGCCCAGCGAGCACCCCTACGGCAACGGGGTGGCGATCTTCACCCGCGACGGCGACACGGCCCGCGATTTCACCCGCCGTGTCGACACCGGCATGGTCGGCGTCAACGTCCCCATCCCGGTCCCCGTGGCGTACCACAGCTTCGGCGGCTGGAAGCGCTCCGGCTTCGGCGACCTGAACCAGCACGGCCCCGACGCCATCCGCTTCTACACCCGGACCAAGACCGTCACCTCGCGCTGGCCCTCCGGGGTCAAGGAGGGCGCGAGCTTCACCATCCCGACGATGGGATGAGCGCCGTGACCACCCTCACCGAGGACCAGCTCGCCCTCGCCGAAGTCACCCTGGACTTCGCCCAGGAACAGCTCGCCCCCCACGCCGTGACCTGGGACCAGGACAAGCACTTCCCCGTCGACGTCATCCGCAGGGCCGCCTCACTCGGACTCGGCGGGGTCTACGTACGGGAGGAGCACGGCGGCTCCGGACTCACCCGGGCCGACGGCGTCCTCGTCTTCGAGACCCTGGCGACCGGCTGCCCCTCCATCGCCGGCTACCTCTCCATCCACAACATGGTCGCCTGGATGATCGACCGGTACGGAGACCAC
Source organism: Streptomyces sp. NBC_00250 (assembly GCF_036192275.1). Classification (NCBI taxonomy): domain Bacteria; kingdom Bacillati; phylum Actinomycetota; class Actinomycetes; order Kitasatosporales; family Streptomycetaceae; genus Streptomyces; species Streptomyces sp. NBC_00250. The sequence goes on from NZ_CP108088.1 coordinate 8,791,297, forward strand.
GCCCAGCGCGCCCGATGGCTGCCCGGCCTCTGCTCCGCCGAAGCCCTGGGCAGCTACTGCCTCACCGAACCGGGCGCGGGCTCGGACGCCGCCGCCCTGCGCACCCGCGCCGAGCGGGACGGGGAACACTACGTGCTGACCGGAGTGAAGCAGTTCATCTCCGGCGCCGGCGCCTCCGACGTGTACGTCGTGCTGGCCCGCACCGGAGGGGTCGGCCCGAGCGGGATCTCCGCCTTCGTCGTCGAGAGGGGCGACCCGGGAGTCTCCTTCGGTGGGAACGAACGCAAGATGGGCTGGAACGCCCAGCCCACCCGCCAGGTGGTCCTCGACGGAGTGAGGATTCCCGCCGACCGGCGGCTCGGCGCCGAGGGCGAGGGTTTCCGCATCGCCATGCACGGCCTCAACGGCGGCCGCCTCGGCATCGCCGCCTGCTCCCTCGGCGGCGCCCAGAGCGCACTCGACCGCAGCCTCACCCATCTCGCCGACCGCGAGGCCTTCGGCAGCCGACTGCTCGACGCCCAGGCCCTCCAGTTCCGGCTGGCCGACATGGCCACCGAGCTGACCGCCGCCCGCGCGCTGGTACGGCAGGCCGCGGAGGCCCTCGACCGCGGCGACCCACAGGCTGCGCAGCTCTGCGCCATGGCCAAGCGGTTCGCCACCGACACCGGGTTCTCCGTCGCCGACCGGGCGCTGCAACTCCACGGTGGATACGGCTACTTGAGCGAGTACGGCATCGAGAAGATCGTCCGGGACCTGCGGGTCCACCGCATCCTGGAAGGAACCAACGAGATCATGAACGTCATCGTCGCCCGAGCCCTGACGGAGCACCTGCGATGACCGGGAACGAGGAGGTCGTCGTCGGCACCGAGGGCCGGACGGGCCGACTGATCCTCAACCGCCCCGAGGCCCTGAACGCGCTCAGTCACGGCATGGTGCTGCGGATCGAGGAGGCGCTCATCGCCTGGCGGGACGATCCCGCCGTCGAGACGGTGGTGATCTCCGGGGCGGGGGAGCGCGGGCTGTGCGCGGGCGGCGACATCCGCGCCATCTACGAGGACGCCCGGGGCGGCGGCACGGAATCCGCCGACTTCTGGCGGGACGAGTACCGGCTCAACGCCCTGATCGCCCGCTATCCCAAGCCGTACGTCGCCCTCATGGACGGCATCGTGATGGGCGGTGGCGTCGGCGTATCGGCCCACGGCACCGTACGGATCGTCACCGAGCGCTCCCGGGTCGCCATGCCCGAGACGGGAATCGGCTTCGTCCCCGACGTCGGCGGCACCTACCTCCTCGCGCTGGCGCCCGGCGAGCTGGGCACCCACCTGGCCCTGACCGGGACGGCTGTCGGCGCCGCCGACGCCATGCTCTGCGGCCTCGCCGACCACTTCGTACCGGCCGAGCGGCTCGACCGGTTGACGACAGGGCTCGCGCAGTCGTCCGTACACGACGCCCTGGCGGCACACGTAGGGCAGGCGCCGCCCGGTCGACTGGCCTCCCAGCGGGAGTGGATCGACCACTGCTACGCCGCTGACACGGTCGAGCAGATCATGGACCGACTCCTCGCGAGCGGCGTGGCGGCCGCCCAGGAGGCGGCCGCCACCCTGGCCGCCAAGTCCCCGACCGCGCTCAAGGTCACCCTGACCGCGGTGCGCCGGGCCCGTGGGCTCGGCCCGTTGGAGCGGGTTCTGGAACAGGAGTACCGAGTCTCCTGCGCGGCCCTGGACTCACCCGATCTCGTCGAGGGCATCCGGGCCCAAGTCATCGACAAGGACCGTGATCCCCGCTGGTCGCCCGCCGCCCTCGCCGACGTCACGGGTGAGGACGTGGCCCGGTATTTCGCCCCGCTCGGCATCGACCGTGAGCTGAGGCTTCCCGCCGTCACCGACTCGTTCCAGGAGGTGCCCTGGTGACCACCGTCATCGCCTTCATCGGCCTCGGTCGCATGGGCGGCCCGATGGCCGTCAACCTGGCCGCCGCCGGCCACCGGGTCCTCGGCTTCGACCTCGTCCCCGACGCGCTGACCACCGCATCCGCGAGCGGGGTGGAGGCGGCGGAGTCCGCCGTCGCGGCCGCCGCCGAGGCGGACGTGGTGATCACCATGCTGCCCGCGGGACACCATGTCCTCGCCCTCTACCGCGACGAGGGCCTCCTGGCGGCCGCGAAGCCCGGCACGCTGTTCATCGACTGTTCCACCATCGACGTCGCCGACGCGCGTGCCGCCCACGAAGCGGCCTTGGCTGCCGGACACCCGGCCTTGGACGCCCCTGTCTCCGGCGGGGTCGTGGGCGCGGAGGCCGCCACCCTCACCTTCATGGCCGGGGGCGAAGAGACGGAGTTCGCCCGGGCGGAGCCGCTGTTGGCCGTCATGGGCAAGAGGGTCGTGCACTGCGGAGGCGCGGGCTCGGGCCAGGCCGCCAAGATCTGCAACAACATGATCCTCGGCATCTCCATGATCGCCGTCAGCGAGGCCTTCGTCCTCGGCGAGAGCCTCGGCCTGTCACACCAGGCGCTCTACGACGTCGCCTCCACCGCCTCCGGCCAGTGCTGGGCCCTCACCGCCAACTGCCCGGTCCCCGGGCCCGTTCCGACGAGCCCGGCCAACCGGGACTACCTCCCCGGGTTCGCGGCGCCCCTCATGGCCAAGGACCTGGGACTCGCCGCCGACGCCCTGCGTACCGCCGGCATCGACGCCGGACTCGGCCCGCGCGCCGCCGAGATCTACGCCGCCTTCGCGGCGGGCGACGGAGCGGCCCAGGACTTCTCCGGCATCGTCCACGTCCTGCGCGACACAGCCTCGGAAGCACCGAAGGGAACGACCACCGCATGACCGGGACCGGCTACGAAACGATCACCGTCGAGCGTACGGGCGACCGCACCGCGCTGCTCACGCTCAACCGGCCGAAAGCGCTCAACGCCCTCGACCTCCAGGTCATGCACGAGGTCGTGGCCGCCACCGAGGCCCTCGACCGGGACCCGGACATCGGCTGCATCGTGCTCACCGGATCCCCGAAGGCCTTCGCGGCCGGCGCGGACATCAAGGAGATGCAGCCGCAGGGGTACATGGACATGTACCTCACCGACTGGTTCACCGCCTGGGACCGGCTGGGTGACCTCCGTACTCCGACCGTCGCTGCCGTCTCCGGCTACGCCCTGGGCGGCGGCTGCGAGCTGGCCATGCTCTGCGACATCCTCCTCGCCTCGGACACGGCCGTCTTCGGTCAGCCCGAGATCAAGCTGGGCGTGATCCCCGGCATCGGCGGCTCCCAGCGCCTCACCCGGGCCGTGGGCAAGGCCAAGGCGATGGAACTGTGCCTGACGGGCCGCACCATGGACGCCGTCGAGGCCGAACGGGCAGGTCTGGTCTCCCGTGTCGTCCCGGCCGACGACCTCCTCACCGAGGCCCTCGCGGTCGCGGAGACCGTCGCCGGGATGTCGAAGCCGGTCGCCATGATGGCCAAGGAGGCCGTCAACCGGGCCTTCGAAACCACCCTGGCCGAGGGTGTTCGCTTCGAACGCCGCCTGTTCCAAGCGGTGTTCGCCACGGCCGACCAGAAGGAGGGCATGTCCGCCTTCGTGGACAAGCGTGCCCCGCTCTTCACCCACCGCTGACCCGCGCCCTTGCCTCGGCCGCCTCTCTCCCCACGTGCGAGGGAGGCGGCCGCCTTCCAGGGCAGGCTTCGGATGCCGACAGGTGACAGCCGACCCCATCGGCCGGGGCCGGCTGCCGAGCGGAGGTGCCATGACGCCGTCGTCGTGGTGGGGGGAGTCGATCACTCGTCCGTGGCAGGTCCGCGAAGCGGCAGCCGCGAGGCGGATGGGCCACGTGAGCTTGCTGCGCGACGGCGGGCTCAGGCGCGGTCGGCGACGGCCGCCAGGGCGTCCTTGACCTCCTGCGCCACGCGGGCCGCGTCCTCGGGGTTGTTCACGACGTCCGTGTGGTTCATGTCGACGACGAGGACGTCGCTGGCCGAGTAGTGCTTGTGCACCCAGTCGTCGTACCCCGACCACAGCGTCCGGTAGTACTCGACGAGGCTCTCGTCCTGCTCGAAGTCGCGCCCCCGCAGTCCGATGCGGTGCAGCACCGTCTGGAAGTCCGCCTTGAGATAGACCATGAGGTCGGGCGCCTTGCGGTACGGCAGACCGTCGATCTCGCGCATCATCTCGTCGAGCAGCCCCTCGTACACCCGCATCTCGAGGGAGCTGATCCGGCCCAGGTCGTGGTTGACCTTGGCGAAGTACCAGTCCTCGTAGATGGACCGGTCGAGAACGCTGTCGTCCTGCTTGTACGCCTCCTTGATCGACGCGAACCGCGTCTGCAGGAAGTACAGCTGGAGGAGGAAGGGATAGCGCTTCGCCTGGATCTCTTCGGGGCTCGCCGAGTAGAAGAGAGGAAGGATCGGGTTGTCGTCGACGCTCTCGTAGAAGACCGCGGTCCCCAGCTCCTTGGCGAGCAACTCTGCCACGCTCGTCTTGCCGATTCCGATCATGCCACCGACGCAGATCACCGGCATACCTCACTTCTCCATGGGTCTTCTCTTCGCGGACGGGGGGCTGGGTCTTCCGTACCACTGAGACGCCCGCCCATGGTCACGCGATTCCCCGGATCCTCGTGATCAACATCACGGGGTCCCCGCCAGGGCCAGGCCCTGTTCAGGCTGCACTCATCGGCCGGCCCGCCACTCCGCGGCCGGAGCGTCCGGCGACGAGTCACCGCCTCACAGCCGCCCCGCATTCTAGATGATGATTGCCCTGATTCGTGGCGAGCTTCTGTCCGCGCTGAGGGCCCCCGGCTCTGCCGCACGACGACGTCGTGGCGCGCATGCGAGTGGCAGTGGAGGGCGCGGTGGGCGATGCGCCGCGCGTGGTCCCGTACAGGGCGGCGCCGGGGCCGTCGTGACGGCCCCGGCGGACGCGGTGCACGCCACCCTGAGGGGAAGCCGGCCTCCCCGGCCGAACGACGCGCGGCCGTCAGTGCCCCACGGTCACCACGATCTTGCCGAACTGGGTGCCGGACTCCATGTGCCGGTGCGCCTCGGCGATCTCTTCCAGCGGGAACAGGCGGTCCACCACCGGAGTCAGCGACCCGGTGCGCAGGCCCGAGGCGATGAACGCCGTGGCGCGGCGCATCCGCCCGGGGTCCCTGGTGATCTCCAGCATCGTGTACGTGCGCATGTTCAGCGCGGGCATGCCCAGGTCGAACCCGGGATAGGGGGTGGGCAGCCCGCTCTGCGCGCCCCACAGGAACACCGTCCCGTCCGCGGCCATCGCGCGGGCCAGGTCCACCACGCCCGGTCCGGCGACGGCGTCGAAGGCGAACTCGACGCCCCGGCCGCCGGTCAGCTCGCGCAGGCGTTCCGTCACGTCCTCCTCGTCGGAGACGATCACCTCGGCCGCCCCCGCTTCCAGGAGTCGCTGCCGCTTGGCCCGGGTGCGGGTCACGGCGACCGGCACGGCGCCCACGCGGTCGGCGGTCTGGATCGCGGCGAGGCCCACGCTGCTGGAGGCCGCGGTCACCACCGCCACGTCACCCGCCCGCATCCCTCCCACCTCGACCATCGCTCCGTAGGCCGTGAGGTACGGCATCCACACCGCCGCGCCCGTCACCGCGTCCACGCCGTCCTCGCGAGGCAGGATCGCGCTCGCCGGAACGACGGCCCGCTCGGCGTACACGCCGTAGTCGTTGTGCGAGAAGCTCGGAACGACGCTGACCGCCTGGCCCGCTTCGAGGCCGGTCACCCCGGTGCCGATCGTCTCGATCACGCCGGCCGCCTCGTTGCCGAGCCCGGAGGGCAGGCGTGCCGGCTGCTCGATGTACCGGCCGCTCCGGAACAGCGCCTCCGCCCTGTTGAGGCCGATGGCGTCCACGCGGATGCGTACCTCCCCGGCGCCCGGCTCGCCGGGGTCCAGGTCCTCCAGCCGTAACACCTCGGGTCCGCCGAGCTCGTGGAACCGCACAGTCCTTGCCATGGCAACGTCCTTCGTTCGCCGGAGACGTCGCGGGGACGTCGTGGGGACGCCGCCACCGTGGCATGAAAGTACGATCGTGGTCAAACTTTGATGGTCGTCGTACTATGGTGCCCATGGAACGCACGCCGCCCCACCCCGACGTCTCGGAGTTCGACCTTCAGCAGGTGCTGGAGGCGCTCGTCGACCCCGTGCGGCGGAGCATCGTCGCGCAGCTCGACGCCGGGGACGCGGACATCGCCTGTGGCGGCTTCGACATCTCCGTCAGCAAGTCCACGGCCACCCACCACTTCAAGGTGCTCCGTGAGGCCGGGCTCATCCGACAGCACTACGCCGGGACCTCCCGGATGAACACCCTGCGCCGTGCCGACATGGACGAGGCGTTCCCCGGTCTTCTCGACGCCCTCACGGCAGCGCATCGGCGCGGGAGGCGTTGAACCGGCCCGAGTCCTCGCACTCCCGGCCTCCGACTCCCGTTTCCCCTCGCATCCCCGTCACGTGGACGCGCTCGGCGTCGGCTGGGGGCCGGGTTCGAGTGCGACGTCCTGACGATCGCCGACCCCGCGGGGAACGCCCTCGCCCGCATCTCGCCCAAGGCGCCGCCATGGCCGTGGAGGACGCCCTCGTCCTCGCCGAGTCCCTGGACGCGGCGCTCTCCCTGCCGGCCGCCCTGGAGGCGTGGGAGGCCCGCCGCAGGCCCCGGGCCATGTGGGTGCAGGCCATGTCACGCGCGGTCCTCAGGCAGGAGATGGGAGCGGCGACGACCGTGGAGGAGGACGCGCTCCTGGAGGTCGGCATCCCGGGCGCCGCCGACGTCCTGGCGAAGCCCTACCAGGGACACGGGAAGGCGGCCAGTTCTGGCCTCTCCACGGTCCGGGGGCGGTGTTCTGAGCCGTTGTCAGTGGGCGGGGATAGGTTCGTTCTCGTTCCGCCGAAACGGCGAGGACATCCCCTTTGACGTGCATGGGAGAGGTACGTTGTCGGTCTGGGAGAGGTCGAGTACGGCGCGGGTGGTACCGCCCGCACGACCGCGGAAACTCGCCAAGGTGCCGTTCGTCGAGCTTGCCGACGGACGGCTGCAAGGAGTCGTGTCCAGCGGGTCCGACGTGGGACGCGTGTACGTGTCCTCGATCGCGACCGGGACGTACGCCTTCGCGTGCAGCACCAACAACAACCGCCCCTGCGGCGGCGCGCGCGGCACCTACTGCAACCACATCCGCGCGCTGGTCGGCGAAGCCGTCCTGCAGTACGGGGCCGAGCGTGTCGCCCGGTACCTGAAGGCCGACACGTCGGACACCGAGCCCGACGCCCACAAGCTCGTCGCGGTGATGACCGCCACGCGCCCCGCGCAGGGCGACACCTCGGCCGCGGCGCCGGTGTTCAGCCGGTTCCTCCGGCACCTCGCCTATCTCGAACTGGAGCCGACCACCGCGCCGCTGCCCGAGATGCAGTGGTTCCCGCCGACGAGGAAGGTCGCCTGATGCGTACGGACCTCCTTTCCGACCCCGTCGACGGGCTCGACGAGGCACTGACCGCCGTCGACGCCTTCGACCGGGTGCTCGTCTCCGGACTGCTCCGCCCTCAGCCCGCCCAGGCCGCCGGCCTGGCGGCGCTCGCCACCGCCGTCGCCGGCACTCCGCTGGCCGTGACGGTCGCCGAGGCCGCCGACAAGGCGGCGGCCGGCGCCGCCGGCGAGGACCACCTCGTCGCGCTCGCCGCCGCCCGCACCGCCCTCATGGGCTCCGTGCACGACGCCCTGACGGACCGCGTCGCGGACATCACCGGCCGGCCGCGCGCCGAGCGGAACACCCCGGACACCGCGGCGGACGAGCCCGGAGCCAACGTGCTCGCCGCCGCCCGCGCCTGGCTGTGCGACCTCGCCCGCGCGGGCTGGCAGGGCATCGACCACGAACTGGTCGCCGGCGCCGCCCCCGTGGTCTCCGCGATGCTGCCGGACCCGCGCCTGCGCCGACAGGCCACGCTGCTCGACGGCTTCGCCGCCGAACTCGCCGCCTCCTGCCCCGGGGCCACCCTGGACCGCGTCCCGGTGCGCCGCTGGGCCGACCTGTGGACGCGCGCGATGCTCCTGACCCTGCCGGGTGCCACCCGGACGCCCGCCCCGTCCACCGCGACCGGCCGACTGCTGCCGCTCGGCGTGGACGTACAGGAGCACGCGACCGCCGTACAGGCCCAGGTCCACGCGGTGTTCGAACCCGCCGACGGCACGGAACCGCGCCTGGTCCGGGCGGCGGTGTCCGCGCCCAAGCCGGACACCGTCGTCGGCGCGGGCCTGTGGCAACTGCTCCGGCCGCGCATGTCGCTGCTCGCCGCCGTGGGGGAGGGCCGTGCCATGGACCTCGACGCCATGCCCGTCACCGCCGAGGGCGACCTCGTCTGGGACGACGAGCGGGCCCGTACGGGCGAGCCCGCGGACCCCTTCGCCACGGCCCGGGTGATCCTGTCCACCGCCACCGACCCGGTGACCACCCCGCTGGACCGGCACCCCGCACGGATCGCCGTCCCCGTCTTCCTTGAGGGATACGCGGCTGAGGGCGAGCGTGCGGCTGAGGGCGAGCGCGCGGCGGAAGGCGAGGCCGGTGACGGGGACGATGGACAGCTGACGTTCACGTTCGCCGGGCACCGGCTGGCCGTCGACACCGACCGCATCCCGGCCGCCGGTCCGCTCACCCCTGAGGCGGTCGCCGCGTCCGGCGCGTGCCTGGGCCTGCTCCGATGGGACGCGGGGGAGTTCGTCCTCCAGCCGATCGCCGTCGAGACGACCGTTCGCAAGAAGACCGTCGCCGTCCACGCGGGCGCGTGGGCCGGCGGCACCACCGACAAGGTCGGTGCCCGGGCCGAGAAGGCGGCCACGGACTCCGTCGCCGTCCTGCGCGAACGAGCCGGAAAGCTGCTGCGCAAATGACCGACGACACGGCCCCGGCAACCCCTGCCGCCGCAATCCAGGCCGACCCCGCCCGACCACAGACCGACCCAGCCCGACCTCCTGCCGACCCCGCCCGACCCGCGGTCGGACCCGACCCCGACGACAACCGCCGCCAGGTTCTCTACTGGCGACTCCTCGCCCGGCTCTTCGACCCCGAGGAGCAGGCCGCCCTGGAGTCGGCGAGCCTCGCCGTCGTCGAGGACATCGGCCTGCCGTCGGCGCTGCTCGACCCGGGCGCGTCGGTCGACTCCGTCGTCCAGCGCCATCCGGAACTGGCCGATGAGTTCGACGGGTTGATGAAGCCGGAGCCCGAGCCGGACGGCGCCCGCGACCGGGCGGCCGAGGTGCGGCGCGCGGCACTCGCGTCCAAACTGCTGCTCAACGTCTTCTCCACCGGATCGGGAACGGTCTCCGCGGGCCAGCTGGCCCGCTGGCAGTCCGACGCCGGCTGGCTGGAGCGGTCGCTCGGCTGCCCGCCCGGCGGCCTGCGCGGCGGCCAGGGCGCCGGAGCGGTCCTCGACGGCGGCGGTCTCGGGCCCGAACTCGGCGCCGTCGAGGCCGATCTCGTCCGCCGCATGCACCTGCGCGAGGTGCTCGCCGACCCCGCCCTCGCCGCCCGGCTCACCCCCAGCATGTCGCTGATCGAGCAACTCCTCCGCGACAAGGGCAATCTGTCCGGCATCGCACTCGCCAACGCCAAGTCCCTCATCCGGCGCTATGTCGACGAGGTCGCCCAGGTGCTCCGCACCCAGGTCGAGAAGGCGACCGTCGGGGAGCTCGACCGCTCGGTCCCGCCCAAGCGGGTCTTCCGCAACCTCGACCTCGACCGCACCATCTGGAAGAACCTCACCAACTGGAGCCCGGAGGAGGAGCGGCTCTACGTCGACCGCCTCTACTACCGGCACACCGTCCGCCGGACCACGCCCCAGCGGCTCATCGTCGTCGTGGACCAGTCCGGCTCCATGGTCGACTCGATGGTCAACTGCACCATCCTCGCCTCGATCTTCGCCGGCCTGCCGAAGGTGGACGTCCACCTCATCGCGTACGACACCCGGGCGATCGACCTCACGCCCTGGGTGCACGACCCGTTCGACGTGCTCCTCCGCACCAATCTCGGCGGCGGCAACGACGGACCCGTGGCCATGGCCATGGCCAGACCGAAGATCGCCGAGCCGAAGAACACCGTCATGGTGTGGATCTCCGACTTCTACGAGTTCGACCGCTCACAGCCGCTGTTCGAGGGCATCGAGGCGGTCCACCGGTCCGGCGTGCGGTTCATCCCCGTCGGCTCGGTGACCAGCTCGGGACGGCAGGAGGTCAACCCCTGGTTCCGCGAGCGGTTCAAGGCCCTCGGCACCCCGGTGGTCTCCGGCCACATCAACAAGCTCGTACACGAACTCAAGACCTTCCTCACCTGAGACGCCCCGAGGCCCGGCCCCGCCGCCCCCACGGCACCGCGGAAGCCGCCGGCCCGCGCGTCCCGCACCCACGACCTGCCCAGAAAGGCCCTTCACATGTCCGACCTGCTCCGCGCTCCCGCCGAGATCAAGTACGCCGAGGAACTCGACTGGCTGGAGTCGATCGACGACAGCCCCAAGCCGTTCTCCTGGCGCCTCTCGCCGAAGATGGTCCGCCTGTTCATCCTCGGCTCCGAGCGCGCCGACGGTCTGGACCGGGAGGTGTCGCAGAAGTGGTTCGGCGACCGCAGCTTCGTCGAGCGCTCCATCGTCACCCTCGCCTCCGACCGCGGCCTGCTCCTGATCGGCGATCCCGGCACCGGCAAGAGCTGGCTCGCCGAGCTCCTCTCCGCCGCGATCAGCCGTAACTCCACACAGGTCGTCCAGGGCACCGCGGGCACCACCGAGGACCACATCAAGTACTCCTGGAACGTCTCGATGGTCATCGCCAAGGGCCAGTCCCGCGAGTCGATGATCCCCTCGCCGATCATGACCGCGATGGAGACCGGCACCATCGGCCGCTTCGAGGAGCTGACCCGCTCCACCAGCGACGTCCAGGACGCGCTGATCTCGATCCTCTCCGAGAAGTACATCTCGGTCCCCGAGCTCGACAGCGCCGGCGGCGAGAACATCGTCTTCGCCCAGCCCGGCTTCTCGGTCATCGCCACCGCCAACAGCCGCGACCGGGGCGTCAACGACCTGTCCTCCGCGCTGAAGCGACGGTTCAACTTCGTGCGCATCCCGGTCGTCACGAACAAGAAGAGCGAGGCGGAGATCGTCCGCTTCCGAACCGAGGAACTGCTCCGCAGGCACGCGATCGAACTGGACGTGCCGCCCACCCTCCTCGACGTCCTCCTCCAGAGCTTCGCCGACCTGCGGGCCTCCGCCGCCGCGGCCGGGAGCGACGACGAGAAGCTGGAGTCCGCCCTGTCCACCGCCGAGCAGATCGGCGTCCTGGAGGACGCGGTCCTCCACAGCGACTTCTTCGGCGAGCGCACCCTGACCGCACGCGCCCTCGCCGCCTCCCTGGTCGGCACGCTCGCCCGCCGCGAGCCCGAGGACCTGGCCATCCTCAACAAGTACCTGCACGGTGTCGTCGAGCCACGCGGCAAGGAAGAGGGCGGCTCCTGGCCCGAGTTCCTCGAAGGCGGCCGCGAAGCGATCGCGAAGCTGGCATGAGCAGCACCTCCGAGCAGCCCACGAGCCCGCCGTTCGCCGCCCTGCGCGGACAACTCCACGAAGCGGCGGCCGAGTTCTCCGGCGGACAGGACGCCCTGGAAGGCATCCTCCTGGGCCTGGTCGACGACGTCGACCGGGCGGTCGCCGAACCGCTGGAGATCTTCCCCGTCTGCCACCACTCGCCCGCCTCCGCCCTCGCCATGGCCCGCCGGCTGCGCGAGAAGCAGCCCAAGGTCGTGTACCTGGAGCTGTGCGAGGACATGGCGCCGCTCCTCACCGAGCTGCGCAACTGCCGGCTGCCCGTCGCCGTGCAGGCCTTCGCGAGCGACATCGACGGCTTCCCGCCCGACTGGGCGCCCCTGTCCGTCGTCGCCCCGATCACCGAGGCCTCCGCCGAGTACCAGGCCGTCGCGTACGCCCTCGACACCCCCGGCGTGGAACTCGTCCTCGTCGACCGCTCCTCCGACCACGTCTTCCAATGGGACCCTCGACAGCCGGCCGACGGCGAGACCCACACGGCCGGGACCGAACCCGAGGCAGCCCTCCACGGCGAGGCCGTCGGCGTCGAGATCGGCGACCTGCGGCCCCGCTTCGCCGAACTGGAGGAGCACCTGCTCCGCCACGGCAAGGTGCGGCACTGGTCGGAGTGGTGGCACCAGTACGTCGAGGTCCCGCTCGGCGACAGCGACCACGACACCTACCGCCAGGTCATGTTCCTCATCGGCAGCCTCTTCCGGCGCCTCGCCCCCGGCCAGGGGGAACGGGTGCGTGTCGACGAGGACCGCGAGCGCTACATGTGGACCCGGATGCGCGAGCACCTCGCCGCCACCGGCACCGACCCGGCGGACTGCCTGTACGTGTGCGGCGCCTTCCACGCGGCCAGCCGCGTCGACGAGTTCGGCGTCCACGGCGCGGGCGACTACACCATCACCCCGCGGACGGCCACGACCTGGCAGTACGGGCTGATCCCGTCCAGCCACGCGGCCATCGAGGCGCAGTTCGGCCTCGCCTCGGGCTCGGTGTCGATCGCCGCGACGGAGTGGGCCAAGAACCTCAAGCGCACCGGGGTGACGCCGTACCGCCTGGAGGGACAGGCCGGTACGAAGAAGCCGCGAACCACGAAGACGGCTGCGAAGGCCACCGCTGCCGAGCCCGTACCCGTACCGGCGGAGGACCGGCTCTCCGGCTTCCTCCAGCAGCCCCCCGTCCTCCACGGCCTCGACGAGGCCGAACTGCTCGGCTGGTCCGTGGACATCGTCCGCGCCGCCCGGCGCAACGGGTATCTGGCCTCCACCGCCGACGCGATCGCCGTCTTCGAGACCTCGATCCTGCTCGCCGCCATGCGGGACCGGGCCAAGCCCACGCCGTACGACTTCCAGGACGCGGCGGTCACCTGTATCGAGAAGGACACCGTCCCCGGCCGGCGGGACGTGCGCCGACTCGTCGAGATCATGATGGGCGGCGACCGGATCGGCCAGGTCGGCTACGACGCCCTGCCGCCCCTCGCCCGTGACGTCCACGACCGGCTGGCGCCCCTGGAACTGAACCTCCAGCAGCGCGGCGTACGGCGCGCCCTGCTCGACATGGCGTCCCGGCCCGAGCTGCGGGCCTGCTCGGACGTTCTGTGGATGCTGCGCCGACTGCTGCCGCCCGGCGCCGCACGCACGGTGATGGGGGAGCGGCGGCTCGGCGAACGGTCGATCCAGGAGTCCTGGGACCTGTCGCTCGGCACCCACCAGCGCGCCCTCATCGAGCTGGGCTACGAGGGCGTGAGCCTGGAGCAGGTACTGGAGCAGCGCCTGCGCCGTACCGCGTACGGACCGCAGGCCACCACGGCCGAGGTCCTCGCGGCCGTCGAGGACGCCACGCTCTTCCTCGGCGGCCGACGCCTCGCCGACGAGCTGGGGACGCGGGCCCTCGACGTCCTGGCGGGCGAGCGCACCGTGGACGGGGCGCCGGAGGTACTGCGCCGGGTACGCGGCCTCCTGGCTTACTACCGCACCAGCGAACCGGTCCTGCCGCCGTGGATCGAGGCCTTCGTCAGAACCGGGTACGCGCACTACTGCACGCTGCTGCCGACGGCGTTCCGCGACGAGGACGCGACCGTGGGCCAGGTGGCGGCGATGCTGGGCTTCCTGTTCAGCATGGAGAGCCTGGCGCTGTCACTCGGCTGCGACCGTACACAGCTGGAGCTCGCCGTCGCCCAGTCCCACCCGCGGGACCCCGCGAAGACGGCGCTGCTGTGGGCGGCCCAGGTCCAGCTCGGCACCCTCTCCAGGGGCGAGCTGCGCGGGCGCTGCGACGAACTCCTCGGCAACCCCCTGGTGGTGCCCTCCTACCCCCGCTACCTCAGCGGATTCGTGCACGCCCTGGAGCCGGTACCGGGACTCGCCGACGTCGTCGTGGAAGCCGTGTCGAACGCCTTCGGACGGCTTCCCGACCCCGTACTGCTGCCGTGGCTGCCCACGCTCATCACCACGCTGCGGTCGAACGCCGCCGAGCTGGCCCCCCTGCTCATCCGCGAGGCGGGGCGGATCTTCCCGGCCCGGCTCGCGGCCCTGGACGCCTGGGTCCCGCCGTGGCACGAGCAGCCGGGGGAGCGGACGCCCCTGGCGACCGCCTCGCCACGCGGCGCGGCGCTGCTTCCCCTCCACCCGGAGACCTGCGACGCGGTCGCGGACCTCCTGGGCTGCACGGACGGCTGGGCCCCGGCGGCCGGGCCGGTCACCGGCCCGACCGGCGCGGCACTGTTGTTCACCCATCGGGCCGCCTGCGACGCGGTCGCGGACCTGCTGGGCTGCGGCGACCCGTGGACGCCCACCGCCCACGAGCTCCGTCCGCCGTCTCTGACGACGAGCCACCCGGCCACGGCCCATGCGGTGGCGGCCCTCCTCGCGACGGTGTGACACCGCACCCCTCGCACCGCGGGCTCCGGACACCGCACACGTCACCGGCCGCCGGCTCGTCGAACCCCGGCGGCCGGTGGGGGGAAGGCGATCGTGGGGCGGATCAGTCGTCGAGGGCGTCCATGACGAGGCCGAGGTCGACGAACTTGAAGTTGGTCGCGGGCCGGTCACCGTCGCCGGGGGCGTCGTGCCCGTCCTGCACGACGAGCAGTCCGCGCGGGTATGCGGATCCGAGGGGTGCGTTCAGTGCGGCGGCGCCGTCGCACTCCTCGGAGCCGTCGAGGGCGCTGCTCGCGGGTGCGACCCGGAAGCCGCCCTCGTACTCGTTGCGGTCCCCGAGCTCCCGGTCGTAGGCGGCGAAGGTGTTGTCACCCTGGCTGGAGGCGAGCAGGTATCCGTCGCCGTCGGACTCGGTGACCAGGGTCAACCCCTCGACGTCCGAGGAGATCCTGTTCCCGCCGAAGCCGGGGTCGGCGCCCGGCGTGCACTCCTCGGTCTCCTCGTCGTAGACGCCGGGGACACCGAACTCGCGGACCTTGTCGAGAAGCTTCGGCGTGCCGGTGAGGTCGGCGCGCAGCCGCCAGATGCCGATGTCCTCCTGGCCGGCGTAGAGAGTGCCGTTGGCGGGGTCGACGACCATGCCCTCGACCTGCGGCAGCTCGCCGGGCTCGCCGCACGGGGCCCACGACGTGCCGTCGGGCAGCCGGAACGTGGCCGGGAGGTCCAGGGTGCGGATCGTGCGGTACGTGACCTTGCCGCCCGCGGCGGGGAGCAGTTCGAGCAGCGCGATGCCGGTCCGCTCGCGACGGCTGACCAGGGCGAAGGACTTCCCGGACGCCGGGTCCGTCCAGGTCGCCAGACCGTACGCGGTCCGCTGGTCGTTGATCTCGGCCTGGTCCCGGGAGAAGACGGCCGGGGCGGCGGGGTCGGTGACATCGGTCAGCGGGCCGCCGGCGCGGTCGCGGTCGATGCGGTAGAACCGCAGCCGGTCGTGACCGCGGTCGCTGGTCACGGCCAGATCGGCGCGCCCTGAGGAGAGCCGCAGCCCCTGGACGAGGTCCACGTTGTTGAACCGGCCCGGAGCGTCGTCCGGCCCGGCGGCGGGCGGCGCGGCTATCGACTGCACCAGGCGTGCGTCCAGGTCGTAGACGCGCAGCCCGCCCTCCTTGGCGGTCGCGACGACGAGGCTCCGGCCCGGAGCGGCGGCGTTGCGCCAGATGGCGGGGTCGTCCGCGTCGGCGTTGCCGCCCGCGTCGTCGTCGTGCAGCACCGGCGTCTCCGCGCGGGGCGTGACGACGGGCAGGGAGGCGCCGGAGCCGCGGTGGTGGGCCTGGGCCGGCACGGCCAGGGCCGCGGCCGCGAGCGCCGAGGTCACGACGAGCACGAGTGACCGGGCGGTACGGGGGTGAGTCACGCAGGTCTCCTCAGGAGGGGGGCTTGTACGTCCTGCGTGAGCGTGGTGCCCCTCCGTGTCGGTACGGCGGCCACCGTCCGGCCCGACACCCGAAGTCCAGGTGTACGCCCGATGAACGACGGAGCGGGCCGCGACTCCCGTCGTGGCCCGCTCACGTCCCTACCTCGGGGCCGTCATGCGGGGTTCTTCACGTCCGCCAGGTAGTTCGCACCGATGAGGCAGTCGCGCATCTCGTAGCGGGGCGCGACGGACCCGGTCCAGCGGAGGAAGCCGGTCGCCCCGGTCGCGGCCGACATGTCGATGAACCGGCAACCGTCGTACAGGACCTTGCCGTTGGTGGTGGCGGTGGAACCCGTCCCCACCCGGTGCGAGCCCATGAGACCGCAGTCCACGTACCGGACCATCGGACCGCGGGCGCCGTTGGCGTTGAAGTCGTACACGTGCGTCACCGCGTCCGGAGCCCAGGACTTGAAGCTCAGCGCGGTGTCGTCGCACGACTCGAAGGTGATGTTCCCCTTGTACCACCGGGAGTCGATCACCTTGTGGCCGACACCGCGCAGCTCGAACCGGATGCCCTGCGCGTACAGACGCGAGACCGAGTCGGCCCGGGTGGTCGCGTCGGCGGTCAGCTCGAAGAACGTACCGGTCGACGTGGCGTCGGTGAGGATGTAGGAACCGCCGATGAAGTTCATCGAACCGCCCCGGTTGTTCCTCACGAACACGCCGGACTGGTACTCCACCTTGCAGTCACGGAACCAGTAGTTGAGGAACTGGTCCTGCTGCGTCGAGGACGGCGTCATCCCCATGACGAGGAAGGCGTCGGAGTACGATCCGCCGACCTGGCAGTGGTCCCAGCCCATCTCGCTGTTCAGGTTGGACGTGGTCGCCGGGCCGTCCAGGCCGATGCCGCGCTTCCAGCTGCCGCGCCACTCGACGTCGGTGTACCAGGTGTCCTGGACGCCGTAGTCGGCCGACGAGTAGGCGTAGTTGAAGCTCGACGTGGCGTTGGTGCTGGTGAACGTGAGCCCGGAGATCCGGATGTTCTTGTAGCGCTGGTAGTTCGTCCACAGCGTCGTGTCGTTCGCCGCGGGCGAGTACACGATCCGCGACAGCCGCTTGCCGTAGCCGGTGATCGACACGCCGTCGACGATGCCCCCGTTGCCCTCGCCGTTGACGTTCGGGAGGAGCGAGTCCGGCTGGGTCAGGAGATACGTGCCGGGCGGGACGACCAGCACCTTCTTCGGGATCGCCCCCGAGATCGGGCCGGGCTGGAACGAGGCCAGCACCTCGGCGGCGGCCGCGCGGAACGCGGCGTCACTCGGGGTGGCACCGGTCGGGTCCGCGCCCTTGCTGATGACGTCGACGCTGTACGGGTCGTCCCCGGAGCCCGCCGCGTACGCCGTGCCGCTCCCCATCGTCACCGCTCCGGCCGCGACGCCGACTCCGGCGGTCGCGATGCCGCGCATGACGGAACGGCGGTCCATGCTTCTGGTCATTTCTTTTTCCCCCAAAGCAATGATCATGAAAAAGACATGACATGGGAACACGGGGGAGTTGCGAACGCAAGATCGAATTCACGTTTCGCTCGGCGAAGCCCACCAGGAACCACCGGATCCCGCTGGGCGCCCTTCGACAGCTCCTCTCCGGTCACCCCGGCGTGAGCTGCGCCGTCGCATGTAACGTGCCACGGAACGGAGTTACCGCGTCGAGGCGGGCCCAGTCGAGCCGGGGGACCAGGGGAGGGGCCGGTATGTTGGAGATCATGGCGCTCAGCGCGCTCACCACATTCCTGTTGGGGGTGGGCAACGGTGCCACCGGGGAGCTCGGCAAGCAACTGGCCCTCTCCACCGGTGCCTTGGCGAGACGGACCCTCGGCCGCGCGACCCCCCTGCCGCCCGACCCGGCGGGCCGGGCGGAACTGGCCGGCCGACTCCACGCCCGCATCAGCGGTGACCCCCGGCAGGCGGCCGAGTGGGCCCTCCTCGTACAGAGCTCGCCCGAAGCGTCGACACACCTCGCGATCGGCGGCCTGCCGCCCGCACCACGCGAGTTCGTCAACCGCGACGACGTCGTCAGGCAGTTGCTGAAGGAGGCGACCCGGCCCTGGGAGGGCAGCCCCCGCGTGGCCCTGCTGTACGGGCCGCCCGGCATCGGCACCTCCGCCACCGCCCTGCGTCTCGGCGCCCTCTGCCAGGCACGCTTCCCCGACGGGCAGTTCCACGTCGACCTCCGGGACACGGGCGCGAACGACGGAGCGGAGCCGGCCGCGGTCCTGCTGCGGCTGCTCCTCAGGATGGGCGTGGACCGGGACCGGATGCCGGCCACCGAGGCGGGCCGCGAAGAGCTCTACCGCCGGCTCACCGCGGGCAAGCAGGTGCTCGTCGTGATCGACCACGCGTCCTCGCCCGCCCAGGTCCGCGGTCTCGTCCCGTCCACACCCGACGTCTTCCTCCTGGTCGTCGTGTCCGGCCCGCCGTTCACGCTCGACGCCGAACGCGTCCCCGTGTCCCCGCTCAGCGACCGCCACGCGAAGAAGCTGCTGCGCGGCGAGGTCGGACGGGAGCGGGCCGCCCGCGCCAAGGCACAGCTGCCCGGCCTGCTCGACCGCTGCGCGGGCAACGCGCTCTCCCTCAAGACCGAGGCGATGCGCCTCCTCGCCGACGACACCGGCGCCCCCGAATCCGGGGCCGAGCCCCCGGCGCTCAACCCCGTGCAGCGAGCGGCCCACCGCGCATCTCGCCGGATCACCCCCGAAGCCTCACGGCTGTGCCGCCTGACCGCACTCGCCGCATGGCCGTCCATCAGCCCCGCCCTCGCGGCCGCCGCCGCGGACCTCGAAGACGAGCACGAGGCCGACCGGCTGCTCGCCGAGGCGGCCGAGGCCCGCCTCCTGGAGCCGCTCCCCGACCGGCGCTACCGGTTCCGGCCCGCGGTACGGCGCTACTTGGCCGACACCGCCGTTCCCGAACACGGCATCCCGGAATGCGCCGCAGCGGTGGACCGGGTGCTCGCGCTTCTCCTGAACCGGGTGCTGCACGCGGCGCACGCGGCCCTCCCGCAGAGCTGGCGCACCGAACCGGCGCCGGAGCGAGGCGACGCCTGCCGAGACGAGAAGGAGGGCCTCGCGGTACTGGCGGCGGAAGTGGGCAACGTCGTATGCGCCGTGTCGGTGGCCGAGGAGTATCGGCGCACCACCACGGCGCTCCGCCTGGCCCGCGCGCTGTGGCCGCTGCAGCTGAAGGCCGGGTACGGGGACGAGGTGCTTCCGGCGCTTCGCGTCGCCGCCCGCTGTGCCGATGAGCAGGACCGGAGCGATGTGGACCACCGTACGGCGGGGGCGCTGCACTTCCAGCTCGCCCACTGCCTCGGCGAACTGGGTCGCCGGGAGCATGCCGAGCGCGCGGCTCACGCCGCCGTCGCCCACGAGCGAGCGGCCGACCACCTCCGGGGCGAGGCGTCGTCCGTGGAACTGCTCGGACTGCTCGACCTGGGCCGCTGGGAGTACGAGACGGCGTACGAACGCTTCACCGAGGCGGAGCGGATCTACCGCCGCATCGCCCCGGGCCAGGAGGGCGCCGAAGACCTGCCGCGTGCCCTGGCACTGGCCGGACGTCACCAGGGCCGGGCCCTGCGGGGCCTGGGGCGGTGGGACGAATCCCGCCGTCTGCTGGAAGCCGCGGGAGACTTCTTCGTACGGCAGGGAGAGACGTACAACCGGGCCCGCGTCCTCACCGACCTCGCGGAGCTGCTGCACGAGACGGGGGACAACGCGGCGGCGCTCACCCGGATCACCGAGGCGGAACGCCTTCTGCCGGAGGCCGCGGCGCCGCACCTCCGGTACCTGGAGGGGCTGCGGCGACGCTGCGAGGACGCCCCCTAGGTCGAGTGTGCGACGGTCACCGGGTGCACGCCGGTGGCCGTACGCACCCGGAGCGTGAGTGCCGCACCCTCCGCGCCGTCGCCCGTGCCGCCCCGCGCGAGCCAGGCGTACAGCGCGGACGCGTAGACCGCCGGGTCGGCATCCGCGCCGGCCGTCGCGGAGAGCGCGAAGAGACCCTGCGCCCGAGTGCGCACCGTGCAGGTGTCCGGGCCGGTCACGTACGCGGCGACCGCGCAGTGCGGATGCCGCCGCAGTACCTCGGCCGTCCACAGCTCCGGACTTCCGAAGCGCGGATCGTCGTGGCGCCCGTCACGCGTGATCACCTCCGCCGACTCCAGATCCCCGGGATCGCGGGTGTCCTCGTGCACGGCCAGGTGCGTCTCGCCCATCGCGTCGTACGGGTGCTCCGTGGAGCGCTCGATCTCGATGTCCGAGCCGTCCACGCGCGTCCGCACCCGCAACGGAGCCGTCCGCCTCGGCGGGGTGTACGGAGGGAGGGGCAGCGGCTCCAGCGAAGCGGGCGCCGAGGGCTCGGACAGGTCCATCAGCGCGTAGAAGTGGCGCCGCAGCAGCCCTGCCGACCTGCCCGGAGCCGAGGACACGAACTCGGCCGGGTCCGCGACCGGACCATGCCCGGCCGGCAGCGCATCCACCTGCGGCCGGAGGGGGCCGTACGGGTCGAGCCGTGGCGCCTCCCGGACGAAGGCCGCCAGCGGGGACTCCGGGTCGAGCCGCTCCCGCCCCTCCGTCGCCAGCAGCACCGGGGTGCCGAGGGCCGAGGCGTAGTACGAGACCGCGCCGAAGTCGCCCAGGACGAGATCGGCGGCGAGGAGGGCCTGTCGCCAGGCGTGGACGGGGTCGACGAGCGTGAGCCCGGCGCGTCGGGCCCGGTCCAGCCAGGCCCGGATCTGGCCCGGGCCGTGGCCGTACCAGATGTTCGGGTGGAGCACGGCGGCCAGCCGGTAGTCGTCGGCGGGGAGCTCGGCGGCGAGCCGGGGGAGCAGCCCCGGCAGGATGTCCCGACCGCCGTCACCGTAGGCGTCACCGCCGTTGCCGAAGAGCCCCTCGGGGTTCCAGGTGGAGTTCACGACGACGAGCCGCTGCCCTTGTCGCACGCCCAGCGCGCGCCTGTACCGGTCCCGGTACGGGCGGGCGGCGAGCATGCGGTCGAAGCAGGGGTCACCGGCGAGTACGGCAGCGGGTACCGCTTCGGGGCATGTGCGGGTCAACCGCTCGACCTGCTCCGGGTGGGAGAGGACGAGCCCGTCCACGAACGGTCTGCCGTCCGCCAGAAGCCACTCCGGCGAAAGACCGAACGTCGGCTCCCGGCTCTCGGCTCTCGGCTCTCGGCTCTCGGCTCTCGGCTCTCGGCTCTCGGCTCTCGGCTCTCGGCTCCCGGCTCCCGGCTCCCGGCTCCCGGCTCCCGGCTCCCGGCTCCCGGCTCCCGGCTCCCGGCTCCCGGCAGCGCCAGCCTTTTAGTGTATCCGACACCGTGCGAGAGAACGGACAACTTGCCTTTGACAGTGGCCAGTTCACCGCCGAAGCTCGCGGAGATCGCGAGATCGACCGGCGTGGAGAGCGCCTGTTCCCACGGCAGCTCGGGCAGCTCCCAGTCGGCGAGTACCTCACGGATGCCGCCCTGAAAGGCCGAGGACCCCGTCGATGTGACAAGGAGCTGGACACGGAAGTCGTCGTGGAAAAGGGCCAGCAGGTCCTGCAGCCGCCCCGCCGAGGTGACGTTGTGGACCACGAGCAGCACACGGCGCTGGACGGTCCTGCTGGCCCACCGGTGAGAGCCTTCCCCCACCGGCACGCGTATCGGCAGGGATGCGGCGCGCCCCACTCATGACCTCCGAAGTGAACGTCGTGTCGTGTCGTGCTGTGCTGTCTCGTGGTCTGTCGTGTCGTCGAGTGGACACCTTAACGAGTCGTTCCACGGTCAGGCGCCGACGGCGGCGCCTCGGACGGTGTCCGTCCCGCCGTCGGCGACCCCGCTCGGCCGAGTAGCTCGGCGAGGCCCGCGCGGGTGGCCGCGACGACGACGCGGTCACCGGGGTGGAGCACGTATCCGGGGTGGAGGTCCCACAGCAGCCCGGGCGGCTCGGCGGCGGCGGTGGTCTCCGGCGCGTCCGGAGGTTCGGGCGGGTCCGGAGCGCTCGTGTCGAGGGCCAGGACGCGCCACGCGCCGGGGCGGAACGCCTCCGCGACCGTGCTGCCCTCGAGCTGGGGCTGCCCGGCGATGTCGAGGGCGGCGAAGACGAGGACCCGGCGTTCGACCGCGATCGCTCCCAGGATCTGGCGGCCCATCATCGCGGTGGCGAAGGCTGGAGCGGCGAGCGTCGACACGCTGCGGCTGCGGGTGAGCGCGTCGGGGTGGGCCGCGCGCAGGGTGCGGTAGACGGTGGACGCGAAGTCGTCGTCGTACAGGCGCAGGGCCACGAGCAGGTCCGGATTGAGCGTGCGCGCGTACAGGGCGGCTTCCAGGTTGGTGGTGTCGGCGCTGGTGAGGGCGAGCAGGGCGCGTGCGCGGTGGATCTTGGCGGCCTCCAGGACCCCCTCCTGTGTGACGTCGCCGAGGACGACGGGGACGCGCAGGGTGCGGGCATGGGCGATGCCCCGGGCCTCGGGGTCGTCTTCCACGCACACCACGGGCACGCCGAGCTCGTGCAGCCGCACCAGGACGCGGGTGCCGACGCGCCCGAGGCCCAGGAGGACGACGTGGCCGGTGAGGCCGCGTGGCGGGCGCCGGAGAGCGGCGGCGCTGCGGTAGGCGCCGAGTGCTTCGAGGGAGCCCGCGATCAGCAGGGGCAGCAGAACGAGACCGAGGAGCCCGGCGAGGATCTGGAGGACCTGGCGGGCGGTGGGTTCGCCGACCGCGGGGTCTCCGATCGCGAAGAGGTCGAGCAGCGTGAGGTACGCGGCGTGCAGCAGGTGGTCCCCGGTGGTCACCGCGGACGTGACGGCGAGCGCCACGACGGCGGCGCAGACGCCCGCCAGGGCCCATCGCACCCGGGGGGAGAGGAGTTCACGGGGCGAGGCGCCGCGGCTCTCCCGGCGCCGGGGCAGGACCGGTTCGTGGCCGATGGCCTCCAGGACGACGGTGCCGTGCCCGGCCGCCGCCCGTACCTCGGCGTCGTCGGGCAACAGCCGGGGTGCGAGCCGCCCGCTGCGGTCGGAGCCGTCCGCACCGGCGGGGTCGTTCGTCGTCGACGACAGCAGGGCCAGGGTGACGAGGCCGGGATCGGCCGAGCCGTCGGGCTCGGCGGGCCCGCGTTCGGCGGGTATCCGTTCGGCGGCGCGCAGCAGCAGCCCGTCGGCCTGGACGATCTTGCGCGTTCCGGTGACGGCCGTGGCGGCCAGCGCGGGGGCGGCGGTGTCCGCGTCGGAGAGGACGATCGTGGTGGCGTCGTGACCGTCGCCGTCCGCGGCCGGGTCCGGCCGGCCGCGCGCCTGGTCGAGGAGTTCGGCCATGCGGCGGCCGAGGTTGCGGTTGTACATCCGGAGGACCAGGCGGAGGTGCGGGTTCAGCCGGCGGGCCAGGAACGCGGCCCGCATGTTGACCTCGTCGTCCTCGTAGAGCAGGGCGAGCGCCTGGGCCCGGCGTACGCCCGCCTCGATGAGGGTGGGCTCGTCGGGAGGGATCCGGTCGGCGTGCTGGACGCGCACGCGTGCGTCGGCGATGTCCGGTCCGCCGCCGGTGGGCGTGACCAGGACGACGTCCTGCCGGTACACCTCGGCCAGTTCACCGGCGATGCGGTGCGCGAGCGCGTCGTCCCCGCACACCACCATGTGTCCGTCCCGCGGCGCGGTCGGCCCGGCGGGAGGCGCACTCCCCGCGGTCTGCCGACGAGGGACCTGACGGGGTACGGCGGGCATGGTCGCCTCTCGTCCGGATGCTGACCGGGTCCTGGTCCTGGTCGGCGACGCCGCTCCCACCCTTCCAGCCGAACCGGTGCTTCGGCATGGGTGCTGACACCCAACTTGGCTGCCACGGACGACCTTTGCCGAGGTGTCCAGCCCCGGGCGTCGGCACGAACGGTGTCACTCCGAGGCGACCGACCTCCCCTCGCGCCAGGCCGTCTCCACGGCGGCCGGGATGTCCGTGACGGGGAACTGCACGTGCCGGACGGTCCGTTCGCGGTCCAGGACCAGGATCGCCCGCTTCAGGCGGAGGGCCTGGCCCGCGCGGAACGTCGGCAGTCGGAGCGCCGCCGACAGTCCGTTGTCCATGTCGGAGAGGAGCGGGAAGGGGGTCTCCTCGGCCGCCGCGAACGCCCGCTGTTCGTCCGGGCGTTGCGTGCTGATGCCGCGCACCGCGACGCCGGCCGCCGTGAACCTCTCGTACGCCTCCCGGAACAGCCGGTTCTCCAGGGTGCAGCCCGCCGTGCCGGGGATGTCGAGCCAGTCGTCGGGGAGCGGGCCCGGCCGGCCGGTCGCCGGGTAGCAGAACAGGACGGTGGCGGCGGCTCCGGCGTCGACGGGGTCCAGCGGCGTACCCGTGTGCGCGGGCAGGGTGAGCCGGGGCAGCCGGGTGCCGGGCAGGTCGTGGACGCGGTGGGCCTCGGCGCTCCGCTCGTCGGCGGACGCGGTGAGCGAACCGTCGCCGAGCAGCCAGCGGTCGGCCCAGTCCTGCATCGAGACCAGGACGGGGAGCAGCGCGCGCCCGGCATCGCTGAGCCGGTACTCGAACCGGACCGGCCCCTCCTGGTACGGGACCTTGTCGAGGACTCCGCTGTCGACGAGGTGGTTCAGCCGCTCGGTGAGGACCTTGCGGGAGATGTCCAGCTCGCGCTGGAGCTCGTCGAAGCGGTGCCGCCCCCGTGCCGTCTCGCGGACGAGGAGCAGGCTCCACCAGTCGCCGACGACGGCCGCGGCCTGGGCGATGGCGCAGGCGGCGTCGCGGTCGGGCACCGCTCGTCCCATGACGTGTCCTCCTCGTTCGGGCGACCGGTCCGTGTCGGATCCGTGTCCGGTCCGTAGGCGATCCATCTTGCGCCATCGAGTGAGTTCCCGATAGAAACTCATTGTAAGTTCCCAATGGGAACTCGCTCGGTTCCACTATTTCTCGGGGGAGGGATCCGTTTCATGCCCATCGCTTGGGCAACCGCCTGGCGCACCTGGCAGATGACCCGCCGCGCCTACCCATGGACGTACGCCGTCGGCACCGTCCTGCCCGCCGCGCTCACCATCGCGCTCGCCTATCTCGGCTTCCACGCCATCGGCGGCGGCGCCGTCGGTGACGACTTCGCCGCAGGCAGCGGCACCACCGCCTATCTCGCCTACATCGTGGTCGGCACGACCGCCTTCCACTTCGCCGTACGGATGATCCTCTGGTCCGCGAAGGCGCTCATCACCGAGCAACGCCAGGGCACCCTCGGCGCCCTGCTCATCGCCCCCGCCGGCCGTCTCCCGTACCTGCTCGGCTTCACCGCCTTCGCGGTGCTCAGCAGCGTCCTCGAATTCCTGACCCTCGGCCTGGTCGTCGGCGTCCTCGGCATCACCGTGCCGGTCTCCTCCGTGCCCGGCGCGCTGCTCGGCGGCCTCGCGCTCATCGGCGCCGTCTTCGCGCTCTCGGTCGGACTCGGCGGACTGATGATCGCGGCCGGCGAGGCCCACATCTCGCAGAACACCGCCTTCATCGTGCTCGGCCTGGTCGGCGGCTTCACCTTCCCCCGCGACTACCTGCCGGAGCCCGCGCGGTGGTTCGCCGAACTGCTCCCCACCACCTCGGCCATGGACGTCCTGCACGGCAGCTTCACCGGCGGCCAGACCCTCCCCGAACTCCTCCCGAGACTCGCCGTCTGCGCCGTCCTCACCTGCGCCTATCTCCTCCTGGGGCTGGCCTACCTGCCGCGGGCCGAGGCCCGTGCCGTCGAAAGGACCTACTGATGACCACGGCGATCGAAGTACGCGGCCTGCGCAAGGACTTCCCCGTACGGGACAAGGGCATCCTCGGCCCCCGCACCCTCAAGCGCGCCGTCGACGGTCTCGACCTCGACATCCCGCGTGGACGCGTCACCGGCCTCCTCGGCCTCAACGGTGCCGGCAAGACCACCACCATCAAGATCCTCGCCACCCTCCTGCGCCCCAGCGCCGGAACCGTCCGCGTCGACGGTCTGGACGCGGTCACCGACGCCCGTGCCGTACGCCGCCGCATCAACCTCATCGCCGGCGGCGAGCGCATGGTCTACACCCGCATGACCGGCCGCGAGAACCTCTGGTACTTCGGTCAGCTCTACGACGTCCCGAAGGCCGAACTGCGCCGCAGGACCGGTGAACTCCTCGACCTCGTCGGCCTGACCGACGCCGCCGACACCATGGTCGAGCGGTACTCGCGCGGCATGGCCCAGCGGCTCGCCATCGCCCGCGGCCTCATCAACCGTCCCGACTACCTCCTCCTCGACGAGCCGACCCTCGGTCTCGACGCGCCGATCGCCCGCGACCTGCGCCGCGTGGTCGCCGACCTCGCCGCGCACGACGGCACCGGCGTGCTGCTGACCTCCCACTACCTGGCCGAGGTCGAGGAACTCTGCGGCCATGTGTACGTGATCTCCGCCGGCCGTCATCTCGCCCAGGGCAGCCCGGCCGAGCTGAAGGCCGCGACCGGCAGCCACCGCACCGTCCGCCTGACCGTCACCGACCCGACCGAGCGCACCCGGGCCGTCGCGGACGCCTTCGGAGCGACCCGCGAGGCACTGCCCGACGGTGGAGAGCTGATCACCCTGCGCCACCCCGACGACATGGCGGGACCGCTGACCGCGGCGGTGTTCGAGGCCGGCGGCTCGATCGGGGGCCTGGAGATCGCCGAGGCGAGCCTGGAGGACGCGATCATGACGCTGGCGGAGAGGGGTGCGGCGGGTCTCGCCGCCACCGGGGACACACCCCTCGCCGGGCCCCACTCGGCCCCGACGGTCCCCCGTGCCGCGACCGCCGGATCCCGCGCCGCGACTGCCGGGGCCGGGGCGGCGATCGTCGGAGCGGGCGTGGTGATCGCCGGTCCCGATGCGGCGACCGCGGGGCCCGACAAAGCGACCGCCGACATGGACGCGGTGGCCGTCGACTCCGAGGCGGTGGCCGTCGGCTCCGGTACCGCGGCCGTCCGCTCCGACGACGTGACCGTCCGCCCCGACGACGTGACCGTCGGAGCCAAGGGCGGCACCCGGTGAACCAGCTCCGCCACGCCCTGCGGGTCTTCGCCGCGGAAACGCTCAAGCAGCACCGCCGGCTCTTCGGCCAGCCGCTCGTCGTCTTCTCGATGCTCGTCTGGCCGGTCCTCCAACTGGCCACCACCTACTACACCCTGCGCCCCGTCGCGACGGCCTCCCGGGCTGCCGAGAACTGGCCGCTCGCCGCCGACCCCGAGCGGCTCCTCGCCTTCCTGGCCACCGGTACCCTCGCGTACGCCTTCTTCTTCTCCCTCGTCCAGAGCGCCTGGCACCTCTCCTTCGAGCGGACCACCGGCACCCTGGAACTGCTCTTCCTCTCCCCGGCCGGCCGGCTCACCCTGATGATCGCCAACGGCGCCGGCGCGCTCCTCCAGAACGCCTGGCTGCTCACCTGCTTCACCGTCGCCGCCCTGACCGGTTTCGGCACGCTGTCGGTCTCGGCCTGGTGGATGTACGGGATCGTCCTCCTGGCCCTGCTGATCCCGGCGGTCGCCTGGGGAGCCTTCCTCAACAGCCTCCTGGTGTTCTCCCGGGACTCGGCCTTCTTGTACACGATCCTCGACGAACCGCTCTGGTTCGTCTCGGGTGTCCGGCTCCCGCACTTCGCCCTCCCCGCCGCCGTCCAGGTCGTCGGCGCGGTCTTTCCGCTCACCGGCAGCCTGCTCGCGGTCCGCGGCGCCCTGCTCGAACACCGCACCGTGACCGAACTCGCCCCGACCCTGCTCGGCCTGGGAGCGCTCAGCGTCCTGCTCCTCGTGGCCGCCGCGGTGATCCTCCGGGTGGGCGAGGCCCGCGCCCGGCAGACGGGCGCGCTGAGCCTGGCGTGACGGGTCGGTGTCCGGGCAGCGGCCCGGTGCGACCGGCCGTGCGCGGGCTGCGGGTGATCACGAGACCCGCCCGGCCAGGCGCGTCATGGCCTCCTCCAGTTCGCGGCGCGCGCCGAACGGCACCAGCGCCGCGCGCCCGGGGACACGTACGCCTCCGGTGAGCGCGACACGGGTCCGCCCTCCCTCGTCCACCGCCGCCATCCCGATCACCAGGAACCGGCTCTGCAGCCAGCACCAGCCCGGCCGCAGCACGCCGTGGAAGTGCGCCCGCAGCCCGTAGCGGCTGCGGGCGAGGGCCTCCACCCGGTCGCCTTCGTGCCGCAGGACCCGGACCGAACGCATGTCGGGCTGGAACTCCCCGAAGCCGCCCTCCAGATCGCCCATCACGTGCCAGACCCGGGGGAGGGGCTCGGGGAGCACCCGCTCGACGAGGTGGGCGCCCCGGACGCCGGCGACCATGACGCGCAACCGTCGCACGTCGTCGAGCAGCAGGCCGGCCCTGTCCTCGTCGCCCCGGTTGCCCTCTTCGCTCGCCTTCACGCGGACCACGCCTTTCGGAAACTCTGCCGGGCCCGGTGCAGCCGGGACTTCGCCGTGCCGGGCGGTACTCCCAGGAGCGCCGCCGCGGACTCCTCGTCCATCCCCTCGACGTCCCGCAGCACCAGGACGGCCCGGTGCGCGGGCGACAGCCGTGCCAGGACGTCGTCGATGTCGGCGGCCAGCTGCGGATCACCCCGCTCCGGTACGTCGGCGAGCTCGACCGGTCGCGCCCGTCCCGCCCTCTTCGCCACCCGCACCGCCTCCCGTACGGAGATCGCCCGCACCCACCCGTAGAGCGCCTCCGGCTCCCGTAGCGAACGCAGCGAGGTGAACACCGCGACCAGCGCCTCCTGCGTGGCGTCCGGTCCGTCGTCCAGCGCGATGGGCCGGCAGATCCGGGCGATGTACGGGGTGAGATGGTCGAGCAGGTCGTGCAGGGCCAGGGTGTCGCCGCGCCGGGCGGCCCGGACGAGCGCGACGCCCCGGTCGACGGGGTCAGCGGGCGGCACGCAGCGCCGCCCATCCGAAGACCAGGCACAGGGGTGTGTAGACCAGGGCGTTCAGCCACGGGAACGCCGCACCGGAATCGCCCCTGCCGACCACGACCCACACCAGGCCGACCGCCCCGCGGAGCAGCATCCCGACGGCGACGGCAGCCGTGACCAGACGCGGGATGCCGCGCCGACGACCGCCACCGCGTGCGCGGAGGGCGACGGCGAAGGCGGCGAACCCCTCAAGGGCCGCCAGTGGCAGCACCACGGCCGGCCCGAAGGACACGACGCTGCCGAGGACGGCGAGCGACAGGGCCCGCTCGTCGGCGGCCGGCCAGGTCAGGCCGGTGGCCCAGTAGAGGTGCACCAGCGCGAGGACGGCGAGCAGCGCGGCGACGGCCCGCCCGCCCGTGATCGTCCGGGACCGTTCGATGTCGATGACAGCCATGGGATTCCCCTCCGTTCCGAGGCCGGCGCGGCAACGCGCCGACACCCCGAGGAGGATCCGTCCCGCCCGGACGTTCCCTGTGATCCGGCCCACATCGGTGGATCCGGGGACGGCCGGGAACGCGGACGACCCGTGGGCCTTGGTCCCGTCCGCTCGAGTTCGGACGGGAGCCGGCCGGATTACCGGCGGCCCACGGGTCGGGTGACTGCGTGGTTTTCGGCAGATGACCTGCCGAGGTGCACAGAGTGCGACGGCAGGCCGTTAGCCCGCAGTCACCTCACGAATCCGAAAAGAAACCATGTTCTCGGATCACCTCCTTTCAGCGTGTGCCCACAGCCTAGGAAAGCCCGGGGCGGCGCTCAAGTTATTTATTCGGGTCTCTTTTCCGGGCATGATCCATCTCCGGGAGAGATCAGCCGAGTTCCGTCGCCACCAGCGCCGCCGCGTCGGCCACCAGGGGATTTACAGGAGCCGCGTCCTCCTGGAACCGCGTGGTCAGCACGGTGAGCACGATCGGCCCGCCGTCCGGCGGCCAGGTGACGCCCGCGTCGTTGTTGCCGCCGTACCGGCCGCCGCCGGTCTTGTCGGCGAGGAGCCAGTCGGCCGGCAGGCCCTTGCGGAACCGCTCGCCACTGGTGGTGTTGGCGAGCATCCACCTGGTGAGCCGCTCCCGGTCCGGGCGCGGGAGCACGTCGCCGAGCAGGAGGCGCCCGTAGGTCCGGCCGATGGCGCGGGGCGTCGTGGTGTCGGTCTCGCGCCACGGCTCCGCCGAGTTCAGCTCGGGCTCCCAGCGGTCGAGCCGGGTCGTACGGTCGCCGATCGACCGGGCGAACCGGGTGACGGCCGTCGGACCGCCCAGCTCGCGAAGGAGCAGGTTCGCCGCGGTGTTGTCGCTGTGGCGCAGCGTGGCGTCACAGAGCTCGGCGACGGTCATCCCGTTCGCGAGGTTCTCCGGCAGCTCGGTCCTGGGGGACCAGCCCGACCGCTCGACGTCCGCCGCCGTGTACCGGATGCGCCGCGCCAGGAACGTTCCGTCGTGGTCGAGGTCGCGCAGCACGGCCGCGACGGCGACGGTCTTGAAGACCGAGCACATCGGGAAACGCTCGTCGGCGCGGTACGCCACCGAACGCCCGGTCCGCACGTCGTGGGCGAACACGCCGAGCCGCGCGGAGTGCCGCTCCTCCAGCGCCCGGAGCCGTGCGACGAGGTCGTCCCCGCCGGGCGCGGAGGCGTACGCCGTCCCGCCGAGCGGTAACGCGACCGCGAGCGCGGCACCGGCGCCGAGGCCGAGCGCGGTGCGACGGGACGGGATGAAACCTGAGATGGACAAGGTGATTCCCTTTCCGGAGCGATCACTTCACAGGGGAACACGCACAGGGGCCGCCGACCGGTTTCGACGCCGTCACCGGAGTTTCGTGAATCCCCAGGTCAGCCGATGCGTTCAGGAACGTTCGTGCTCTCCTGGTACAAACGCGGCTTGGCCGAACGGCCATTGACGGGAACGAACCCGCAGGTCGGGCAGGCCACCCCGGTCCTCACCCGGTGTCGATGTCGAACTAGTCTTCGCGCCATGGCCTTGCGACCCGAAGAGTTCTACGACCACGCTCTTGCCGCTGCCGATGGTGAGCGTCGGCTCCCGCTCGCGCGCATGACGGGGTGGTCCATCAGCCCGTTCGAAGCGGACGGACTGCGCGTCTCGCCCCTGCGTCCACCAGTGGTGCCCGAGCCTCCGCGACACGGGGAGGACCCGTCGGACTGCGACTCGTGCCGTGACCGAGGCGAGGGGATCTGGTTCAACGACCGTTGGCGGCTCACGCGGATCACGGGAGTCGGTGTGCCGCTGGTGCTCATGCTGCATCCGATCGAGCACTACGACATGGCGGACCTGCCCGACGAGCTGGCAGCCGAGTTGGGTGTCTTGTCCACACACATCGCCCGCCACGTGCAGGCACTGCCGCACATCTCGCGTGCCCACGTCTACCGCATCGGAGACGGAGGCGCACACCTGCACATCTGGTTCTTCGCCCGGCCCGAGGGACAGACCCAACTGTTCGGATCATGGATGCCCGTCTGGGACGATCTGCTGCCGGAATACCCGGCGGATGTCGCGGAGGCGGATGCGGCGATCGTGGCAGACGCCTTGACCGCCTCCGTCGGGGGGCGTCGGTCGGCTGTCGGCGAATCGCCGCACGACTGATCTGCCGGCGGACACCAGGACTCGACCTCAGCGCTCACCGTGGCTCGTCGTCCGAGTCGCTGGTGGACACCGCTTCGAGCGGCGGTGGCCCCGAGCGGCGGGCCGCCCCCGCCGACAGCCGCGCCGCTGTCGGTCGTCGCGCGCCTGTCAGGTCGTGATACAGGCGTCAGTCTCGTCTCCACGGCGGGCATCCTCGCAACCACGGACACCGGGCGATGCGGCATCAGGGAAACGTCAGCGCCCGCCGAACGCCCATGCCTCGATGTCGCGGTACCGGATCGGCCCCGGGCCGCGGCCGAAGTTGCTGCCGACCAGGT
The DNA here is from genome assembly GCF_036192275.1 of Streptomyces sp. NBC_00250. NCBI lineage: Bacteria > Bacillati > Actinomycetota > Actinomycetes > Kitasatosporales > Streptomycetaceae > Streptomyces > Streptomyces sp. NBC_00250. Next base: position 8,823,027 of record NZ_CP108088.1, read on the forward strand.
GGAGCCGCTCGGCCCGCCAGGGGCGACCCGTGAAGCCGGCCAGCCCGGCGGCCACGTCCACGACGCTCGACTGATCGTCGCGGCGGGCGCGGGCCAGCGTCAGATGGGGGCGCAGCGGCCGGTCCTCGAAGGGGACACCGCACTCCTTGACCACCGTGCGGACGTCGGTGGCGAGCCGGTGCAAGCCTTCGAGGTCCCCGTCGATGCCGCTCCACAGCACGCGCTCGTCGAAATGCCCGCCGCCCCGCAGCGCCAGTTCCACCGGCTCCCGGGACGCCGCGAGGTCGGCGAGCGGCGACCGAAGCAGGGGCACCGTCGCGACCGGCAGTTCCCCGAGGAAGGCCAGGGTGATGTGCCAGTCCTCGATACGGTTCCACCGCATCTGCGGATACGCGTCGTAAGCGGGGCTCAGTACCCGCTCCAGCTCGTCCTTCGCCTCGTCGGGCGGAGCGAGGGCGATGAAGACGCGTACCGTCGCCGCCCGGTCCTGCTCGTCCCCACCGGGCTCCGCCCCCTGCCCCCGTACCTGAGTCATGTTCCGTTCCCTACTCGCCCTACCGGCCTTGCTCGTCCTGCACCCGGCGAGGCCGGTGGCCGTTTCCGATGCGAGGGTACGCGGTGTCCGAGCCGCCCCCGCTGCCGGGGACGACGGCCCGCACCCCCTCGCACGGTGGGCATCCTCCCCTTCGGACCGGACCTTCAGCGTGCGAACAGGGCGCCGACGAGACGCTGGGCGACGGCCGGGCCGCCGTTCCCGGACGGGAGCGAGGTGCCCGTCGCGTAGACCGCGCGCAGGTTCAGGTCGCGGGTGGCGAAGACACCGCTCCGGTACCCCATGTCCGAGCCCGTCTTGCCCCACAGGATCGAGCCGTCCGGCAGCGGCGTGTACATCAGCCCGACGCTGAAGCAGGCCGTGCCCTTGGCGGGCCCGGTGTTGCAGTTCGAGGTGTCGGCGTAGGGCAGGGGCTTGCCGTCGGGGCCCGTCGGTATCGCGAACAGCTCCGCGGCCTGGGCCGGCCGCAGCAGTCGGCCGTCGAACATGCCTCTGATGAAGCGGTCCAGGTCGCCCGTGGTGGAGGTCATGCTCGCGGGCAGCCCGCCCTGCACATTGACGTCCACCAGCTCGCCGTCGCTCCCCGGCTGGTAGCCGGGCAGGTAGGGACGGGGCACGGGCGTGCTGCGGCCGGGCACGGTGGCCCGCGTCTCGCGCATCTTCAGCGGTTCGAGGATGCGGGCCGTCACCTCGTGCTGGAAGGAGCGCCCGGTGATCTCCTCGATGAGCTTTCCGGCGACGCGGTAGCCGAAGGAGTTGTACTCCTGCCGGGTGCCGGGGCTGAAGTGCGGGCCGGGAGCCTGCCTGCCCTCGGGGCGGAGCGTCTGCCGGATCACCTCGTCGAAGGTGACGTAGTCGAGACGGCGCTCGATGTCCGCGTCCGGGGACGAGGAGGCCGGGGCACCCTCGAACTCCTGGGGCAGGCCGCTGGTGTGGTCGAGCAGCTGCCGTACGCCGACCGGCTCCTTGAACAGGTTCTCCGGCAGCAGCCCCGGCAGATAGTCCTGAACACTCCGGTCCAGGTCCACGCGGCCCTCGGCGGAGAGCTGGAGCAGGATCACGGCCTCCATGGGCTTGCTGATGCTGCCGATCCGGAAGTGGGCGTCACGGCTGAGCCGCTTCCCGGTGACGACGTCTCCCGACGTCCCCCGCCAGGCCTCTCCGCCCCTGTGCACCTCCGCCAGGACACCTGCGGTCCCGTCCTCGGGGCGCACGGTGATCGCCTCGCGGAGGGCAGCGCGGTCCAGGTCGGCGGCGGCAGGGCCGGGACCGGGGCCGTGCCCGCTGTCCCCGCCGGCGGCGAGCACGGGAGCGGCGACGCCGAAGGTCATCGCGGCGGCGAGGGCAAGCGACAGACAGAGCGGCAGGGACGAGGAACGGCGCATGGGAACTCCTCGGGGAAGGCGATGATCAACTTCTTCGATTCTGCCCTCCCGACCGGCCGGCTTCGCCAGGGACCACCCCGGCTTCCCCCTGAACCATCCCTGACACCACATCAGGGGATCAGTTCGCGCCATCACATGGCCGATTCAGGGGCAACCACCGCACCACCGTCCGCGCGGCGCCCCGACACAGGGGTCGATCACTCCCCGTGCGCTCCCTCGCGGGAGTGGTTCCGGAGGGCCGGTGAGCGTAGTTCGGCACGGCCCGCCGGGGCGGGGCGCACTCCGGCACGAAGCTGTGCGCTGCTCCCCGTACACCACGAAGACGGAGGTTCGTACGCAGATGACCCACGTACAGCTGAGACCGGCGGAACGGCGTCGCAGGCCCGGCGGAAGAGCCGGGGTGCCGGCCGTGCTCGGCATGGCGCTCGTCCTCGCGCTGCCCGGCACCGCGCTCGCGGCCCCGGGCGACCTGGATCCGACGTTCGGTCCCGACGGCCGGGTGACGACCCCGATCACCGGGTACGCCGAAGGCCACGACATCGCACGGCAGGCCGACGGCAGGCTCGTCGTCGTCGGGGTGAGCGAAGCGGGCTTCGCGCTCGCCCGCTACACCACCGACGGCGCCCTCGACACCACCTTCAGCGGGGACGGCACGGTGACCAGCGACTTCGGCGGCGGCGGGCACACCGCCAACGCCGTCGCGATCCAGCCGTCCGACGGGAAGATCGTCGTGGCGGGCACCACCGAGGTGATCGCGGAGGAGGGCGGCGGCTGTTGCTTCTTCTCCGTGGCCCGTTACAACACCGACGGCAGCCTCGACACGGGCTTCGGCGACGGCGGCCTGGTGCGCGTCGAGGAGTTCGGCGGATCCGCGGACGGCGCGGACGTGGCCGTCCAGCCGGACGGCAGGATCGTCGCCGCGGGCAAGGGTGGCGGCGGAGGCTTCGCGCTCGTCCGCCTCGGCACCGACGGCAGCCTCGACCCCACCCTCGGCGGCGACGGAGCGGTCGTCGCGGGCTTCACCCCCACCTCGCCCCAGGACGGCGGCGGCATCGCCCGCGGGATGGCCCTCCAGCCGGACGGCAAGATCGTCTCGGTCGGCTACGTCGGCAACACCGCCTTCGACATCGGCGTGGCCCGCTACAACACCGACGGAACCCTCGACAGCACCTTCAGCGGTGACGGAATGGTGACCGCGGACTTCGGCGGCACCGAGTTCGGCAACGCCGTGGCCGTCCAGCCCGACGGAAAGATCGTCGCCGCCGGTTCCGGCGGACTCGGCTTCGCAGCCCTCCGCTACAACGCCAACGGCACTCCCGACGCAGGCTTCGCCACGGGCGGCCGTACCTCGGTCAACGCCCCCGGCGACGGCGGCATCGCGTACGGTCTGGCGCTCCAGCAGAACGGCAAGATCGTGCTCGCCGGACGCGCGGACGACCCGAACAGTTCCGAGGCCAACGACTTCGGCCTGGCCCGCCTCAACCCCAACGGCTCGGTGGACACCGGCTTCGGCGGCGACGGCTTCGTGGTGACCGGTTTCAACGACTTCGACGAGGCCCGGGGCGTGCTCGTCCAGCCCGACGGAAAGATCGTCGCGGCCGGGTACGGGGCGGGCTTCTCCTTCGCCCTCGCCCGCTACGAGGGCGGTGACGGTACGCCTCCGCCCCAGCCGAGGGCGGATCTGTCGGTGACGAAGGCCGGGACGACCACGGTGAGCATCGGAGACCGGGCGACGTACACGGTGACGGTCTCCAACTCCGCGGCGTCCACGGCCACCGCGACCGGCGTCTCGCTCTCGGACACGCTCTCCGGAGCCGGCGCGACCCTGATCTCGGCCGTGCCCTCGCAAGGCACCTGTACGACGACCACGACGGGTGCCACCTGCGCCCTCGGCTCCTTGGCCCCGGGCACGAGCGCGATCGTCACGGTGACGGCCGAACCCCGGGCCGTCGGCACACTCACCGACTCGGTCGGTGTCAGCGGCTCGCCCCTGGACCCGATGCCCTCCAACAACACCGCCTCCGCGACCACTTCGGTGAACAACGCGCGCGCGTGCACGATCATCGGCACCAGCGGCGCCGACACCCTCAACGGCGGCTTCGGCAACGACGTGATCTGCGGCCTCGGCGGCAACGACACCATCCGCGCGAGCTACGGCAACGACACCGCCCACGGCGGCTTCGGCAACGACAACATCGACGGGGGCTTCGGCGACGACACCCTGAACGGCGGCGCGGGCAACGACACCCTGACCGGCTACTACGGCAACGACCGTCTCACGACCACCGACGGGGTCCTGGGCAACGACACCGCCAACGGCGGTGCCGGTACGGACACCTGCACCACGGACCCGGGTGACGCCCGCATCAGCTGCCCCTGACGCGCGTCCCCGGTCAGTCCCCGTTCCGGCCCTGCTCGCAGCCGATCAGCTCAGGTCGGTGAGCAGGTCGGAGACGGCGCCGGGGCGTCCGGGCCTCAGCAGTTTCTCGAATACGGTGAGGACCAGTTCGTCGGTCTCGTCCAGAGGAAGGTGATCGTCGCGGCTGACGTGCCCGTCCCGCGGGCGGAAGCCGTGCTTGACGAACGACGCGATGCGGACGCCGTCCCGCGTCGCGTCCGCTCTCTGCCCGTCCGTGTGCTGGAAGGCGTAGTTCCGGCCGTGGAGAGCGGCCCGCCCGGTCTTCTCCCGGCGACGCCCGTCGTCGGCACCGTCGCTGACGAAGGCCCCCGGGTCGTGCGGACGCAGTGAGATCGCGGTCGGCTCACGGGCCGGTAGCGACGGCCCGTCGGCCTCGAACGCACGGCTCACGACCGCGTTCTGGCGCTTGGCGAACCAGCCCGTGAAGTGCTGGACCGGCTCGATGGGGACGGACGCCCGGACGCTGCCGGCCGCGTCGATCACATCGGCGCGGGTGCGGGCTTCGTCGACGTCGATGCGCCAGCCGCTACGGGTGGGCCGACGCCAGAGGGGCATGTCAGTCATGCTCACAGCCTCTCAGACGAGGCGGGCCCCCTTCCCTTCCCGCTCCGGCCGCCGCCAGCCACGCGTCCGCGAGGACTCGATGACCGAGCGGGCTCGGGTGGACGCCGTCCGGGGCGAGGGCCGCCGCGCCGTGCACCCCGGCGGCGCCGAGCAGCGCCAGGTCCGTGCGGACGACCGTCGCACCGTGAGCGGCGGCCGTGCGCAGAACGGCTTCCGTGCGGGGCGAGAGGTCCTCGTGCCACCTCTCCTGCTCCGGGGAGACCGGGAGGAGGAACGGGGTCATGACGAAGAGGCGCGCGGCGCACGTCTTCGCGGTGAGGGTGAGCACGCGGCCGAGGGAGGCCTCGAACTCCGGTACCGGGCTGATCAGGCCGCGGTCGTAGCGGCGCCACGTGTCGTTGATGCCGATCAGCACGGTGACCACCGAGGGGGCGAGCCCGAGGACATCGGTGTCCCAGCGCGCCTCCAGGTCGTGGACCCGGTTTCCGTCGAGTCCCTTGTTGACGACCGTCGCGGGGAAGGGCAGCGCCTCGGCGATCATCCGTACATATCCCTCGCCGAGCGAGGTGGGATCCGCGCGGTCGCGGCGGGTGTCCGTGACGGAGTCGCCGACGAAGAGCAGCCGGTCGTCCCGGGTGAACCGCATGGACGTCTCCTCTCAGGCCTGTCGGAACGTCTGGCGCATGGTCCCGAGCCCGTCGATCCCGCACTGCACCACATCGCCGTGCCGCAGGTACGGCCGGGGTTCGGGACGACCGAGGGCCACGCCGGCCGGGGTGCCGGTGTTGATGACGTCCCCGGGGTGCAGCACCATGAACCGGCTCAGGTAACACGGCCCCGTGACCGTCCACGGGTCCTTCATGATCACGACCGGCTCGGCCGGGATCTCCGCTCCGGTCGATGTCGTCGGCGATGCCGGACGCGTCCAGGAGCCCACCGGCCCCGTCCAGGACCGCGAGGCGTTCCGCCGCGGCTTCCCCCACCCTCCTACGCGCATACCCGTCAACCTTCACGATAGACATCGGATGTATTGATTCGGGATCGACTCAGGAATGCAAGCAATGGGGCGAACTTTTGTCCAGTCCTTCGACGCGATCAGGTTTGTCCTCCGATGTATCGTGTGGCCCGCCGAGACCGCCACACCCCAGGAGGCCGAGCCGATGGCAGCTGCGACGACGATGCTCAACGCCCTACTGGTCATGGAGGAGGAGCGCAGAGCCGATGTCTATCCGGCGCACGTCCTGGAGGACATCGGACGCCTGACACGCCGGCACGCTCCCGCGCTCACCCGGGAGGCCCTCCTCAGGGACCCCGGTGTACTGGAAGGGGTCGACGTGCTGCTCACCGGCTGGGGAGCGCCTGTGCTCGACGCGAAGCTGCTCGCCCACGCGCCTAGGCTGAGCGCGGTGATGGTGGCGTCCGGTTCGGTACGGCATCTGACGCCGCCGGAGTTCTGGGCCCGGGGCATCCCGATCGTCTCCGCGGCCAGGGCCAACGCCGTCCCGGTCGCCGAGTTCGGCCTGGCCCAGATCCTGCTCGGCCTGAAGCAGGTCCATCGCCTCGGTCGCGAGGTGGCGGTCAGCCGCCGTTTCCCGCACAACCCCGTGGTGCCCGGGGGCTACGGTTCCCGCGTGGGCCTGCTCGGCCTGGGCGAGATCGGTCGGCTCGTCGCGGAGCACCTCCGGCACTTCGACGTCGAGGTCCTCGCCTGCGACCCCGTGATCGACCCGGCCGCCGCCCGGATGCTGGGCGTCCGACTGACCGGCATCGAGGACCTGTTCGCGGCGTGTGACGTCGTGAGCGTCCACGCCCCGCTGCTGCCCGAGACCGAAGGTCTCGTGGGCGAACGGCTGATGTCGCTGCTCCCTGAAGGCGCCACCCTGATCAACACGGCCCGTGGTGCGGTTCTGGACGAGCCCGAGGTGATCGGTGTGCTCCGCGCCAGGCCCGACCTCACCGCCGTACTCGATGTGACCTGGCCGGAACCGCCCGACCCCGGTTCGCCGCTGTTCACATTGCCGAACGTCCTGTTGACTCCGCACCTCGCCGGCGCCATGGGCAGGGAACGCGCCCGCCTCGGCGAACTCGTACGCGACGAACTGCGGCGACTGGTACGAGGCGAGCCCCTGCGGCACGCCGTCGAACCGGCCGGGGCCGCGACCCGCGCGTAGCGGCGACACCGGGCGTGGCCTGATTCAAACGCCCAGACCTTCCATGCGCACTCAGACATCGGAGCTTTGGTCGATGCCTGAGTCGCGCCCCGACGGGAGCGCTCCCGCCACCGAGGTGAAGCGCTTCACCTCCGACACCGCTCTCTTACTGCTCAAGCGGGTAATGAGTGAGTCGGCATGGAGGCGCCGCCGCACACCCTTCTTCGCCTCAACTCTTTTCAGTCATCGGACTATTGACCCTCGTTCGGCCGAGCGTTAGCGTCCCCGGCAAGCGCTTACTGGCCAGCTGCCGAGGGCGGCGAACAGGAGTTGTCATGCAGAGAACGCGATGGATCGGTGCGGGTCTTCTCGCCTCGGCGTTGGCCCTGACGAGCTGTACGTCCGGTCCTGCGGGGGTGGACGCGGAGCAGGACTCCAAGGCGGAGCTGGAGCTGTGGACCAGGACGACGCCCGGCGGACCCGGTGAGAAGGCGACGCTGAGGCTGGTCGACGGCTTCGAGAAGGCCACCGGGCACAAGGTGAAGGTCACGGCGATCTTCGACGACTTCGAGACGAAGCTCCAGCAGCGCGCCGCCCAGCGGAAGCTGCCCGACATCGTCATGAACGACGTCACCCAGCTCGGCGCGATGCACAGCCAGGGCCTCCTCCGGGAGATCGACCTGAGCAAGATCAAGAGCAGCCAGGACCTCGTCGAGCAGGGACTGAACTCCGGCAAGAGCGTCGACGGCAAGCAGTACGGCATACCGTACTCCGCCCAGGCCGGCGCCCTCCTCATCCGCAAGGACTGGCGCGAGAAGCTGAAGCTGCGGGCCCCGCAGAGCTGGGACGACCTCGCCGCGATGGCCGCCGCCTTCACCACCCGCGACCCCGACGGCAACGGCAAGCAGGACACCTACGGCCTCGCCGCCCCGCTGTCGACCAAACGCGGCTACGCCTCCTGGTACTTCTCCAACTTCCTCTGGGCCGCCGGGGGAGACTTCATCACCCCGTCGGGCCAGGGGAAGTACAAGCCGTCGATGAGCGGCAAGGAGTCGACGGAGGCCATGCGGTGGTTCCGCGCCCTCGGCTGCGACACGAAGGTCGTCCAGCCCGGCGCCGTCACCATGGACACCCCGCCGACGAACGAGACGTTCGAGGCGGGCAAGGCCGGCATGTTCGTCGTCGGCCCCTACCTCATGCCCCGCTTCGACAAGTCCCTCGGCAAGGACAAGTACGAGGTCGTCCCCATGCCCAAGGGGCCGAAGGACGCCACCGTGCTCGCCGAGGGCGGCTCCGTCTACCTGATGGCCGGTTCGGAGAACAAGGCAGGCCAGGACGCCTTCGCCGGCTACGCCATCTCCGCCGAGGGCCAGAAGCTCGGCATGGAGGGCGAGGACGGCTCCACCGTCCAGCTCCCCGTGAACAAGACGGTGGACGTCACCGAGGTCCGCCCCGACCCGCGCTGGAAGACGTACGCCGACGTCTACCGCTCCTCCGGGCGCTACGCCCCCTCCATCCCCAACTGGACCCCGGTACGCCAGACCACCGCCGAGACCGTCAACGCACTGATGGCCGACTGCTCCCTCGACCTGGGCGAGAAGCTGCGTGAGCTCGACACCAAACTCGCCGCGATCCTCCAGGAGCAGGGAATCGCCGGATGACGAGCGTCGACCAGGTGAAGTCGGCCGCCGGCACGGCGACCGGCTCCACCCCGCGCGCAGCGGGCGGGCCGGGCTCGCCGTCCGCGACAGGAGGAAGCGGGCCGCCCGCCTCCCGCCGCCCGAGGAACGGCCACGTGACGAGCCGTCGCCTCAGGAACCGCCGCACGGGCACGTGGTGGACGCCGTGGCTCTTCCTCGCCCCCGCCCTGATCCTCTTCCTCTACTTCAAGTTCATCCCCATGGCCAGCGCGCTGACCATGTCCTTCCAGGACGTCCAGCCCTACCTCGGCAACCGCTGGGTCGGCGGCGAGAACTACGCCACCGTGCTCTCCTCCGACGGCTTCCGCGAGGCCGCCTGGCACACCGTCGTCCTCGCCGTCGGCCAGACCCTCGGCTCGATGCTCCTCGGCCTCGCCCTCGCCCTCCTCATGGAGGGACAGGGCCGCAAGCTCGGCTTCGTCCGCTCGGCGGCCTTCCTCCCCGTCGTCGTGCCGATCGCGGTCGTGGCCGAACTCTGGCGGATCATGTACCACCCCACCGAGGACGGCATGCTGAACTCCCTCCTCGGCCTGGTGGGGTTCGGCCCGTCGGGATTCATCAACGACCCCGACACCTCCATGGTCTCCATCATGCTCACCGGTATCTGGCGGGGCGCTCCCTACGACATGATGATCTTCCTCGCCGGTCTCGCCGGAGTGGACCGCGGCCTGTACGAGGCCGCCAAGGTCGACGGTGCGTCCAGGTTCCAGCGCATCCGCCATGTGACCGTCCCCGGCCTGCGCGCCGTCCTCACCATCCTCTTCATCCTCGCAGCCATCCGGGGCCTGCGCGTCTTCACCGAGGTCTTCCTGCTCACCAACGGCGGCCCCGACGGCTCGACCGAGGTCGTCATGACCGTCATCTACAAGCTGGGCCTCGAACAGAACCGGCTCGGCGTCGGCGCCGCCGGAGCGGTCCTCCTTTTCCTGGCGACGCTGCTCCTGACGGTCGGCGTCCACCTGTTCCGACGGAGGGGTAACGAATGAGCGCGCCGACCGAGACCGCGCTGGGCCTCACCGAGAGCCGGAGCGCAGGCGGCCGCGTCCTGAAGGTCGCCACGTACCTCCTTGTCCTCATCGTGTTCGCGGGACCGCTGCTCGCCCTGCTCGTCAGCGCGTTCAACCACGTCAAGGACCCCACCCAGCTCAGCGTCGTCCCGTCCGACCCGACCGTCGACAACTTCACCGTCGCCTTCGACCAGGGCGTCCTGAAGTACCTCCTCAACTCGTTCTTCGTCGTCGGCTTCGGGCTGCTGCTCCAGGTCGCCGTCTCCGTCCTCGCGGGCTACGCCCTGGCCAGGAAGCGGTTCCGGGGGATGACGCTGGTGTTCGTCGCGATCCTGGCGACGCTGATGCTGCCCGAGGAGATCCTGGCCATCCCGCTCTCCGTGATCCTCGCCGACCTGCCGGTCGTCCACATCAATCTGATCGGCTCCCTCGCCGGCATGATCGTCCCCGTCGGCGCCTGGGCGTTCTCCATCCTCGTCATGACCGAGTTCATGAAGGAGGTCCCCAAGGAACTGGAGGAGGCCGCACGCATCGACGGCGCCGGAGACCTGCGGATCTTCGCCCAGATCATCCTCCCCATGTGCAAGCCCGCGCTCGGCGTCATCGGCGTCTTCGGTTTCACCATGATCTGGGACCAGTACCTGCTGCCCCTGCTCGTGGCCACCGACTCCTCCTCGTACACCCTGCCGCTGGCCCTGCGCACGCTGCGGGTCGACCCCCTCGTCACCCCCGGCGTGGTGATGGCCGCGTCGCTGCTCGCCCTGCTGCCGTCCGTCATCGTCTTCCTCTTCTTCCAGCGCTCCTTCGTCCACGGTCTGTCCAGCGGTGCCCTCAAGGGGTGACCCGACCTTTCGAAAGGACCACTTCCCGTGATCCCGTCCGGCCTGATGTCCTTCCCGCTCACGCCGTTCACCCCCGACGACGAGGTGAACACCGGCGTGTTCGCCGACCACATCGAGGACCAGCTCGCCCACGACCCGGCCGCGCTCTTCGTCGCCTGCGGCACGGGGGAGTACTCCTCCCTCAGCGCCCCCGAGTACGCCGAGGTCGTGCGGCACGCCGTACGCGTCGTCGCCGGCCGCGTGCCCGTCTTCGCCGGCGCCGGCGGAGGCCTCGGCAACGCCAAGGCCGCGGTCGCCGCCGCGTCGGACGCGGGCGCCGACGGGATCCTGCTGCTGCCCCCGTACCTCGTCGGCGGCACCGAGGACGGCTACCTCGCGTACGTGGAGTCCGCCGCACGCTCCGGCCTCCTCCCCGTCCTCGTGTACCGGCGCGGCCTGGCCAGAATCGCCGTGTCCACCGCGCTGCGCCTGCTCTCCGTGCCCCAGGTCGCCGGGATCAAGGAAGGCAACGGCGACCTGGACCTGATGGCGCGCATGGTCACCGCCGTACGCACCAGCGGCCACCCCCGAGCCGAGACCTTCGCCTTCCTCAACGGCCTCCCCACCGCCGAGGTCAGCGCGGGAGCCTGCCGGGCCATCGGAATCCGCGACTACTCCTCCGCCGTCCTGTGCTTCGCCCCCGACATCGCCCGCGCCTTCCACACGGCCTTCACGACCGGCGACACCGCCACCACCGGCCGCCTCCTCGCCGAGTTCTACCTGCCGCTGACCGAGCTCCGCGACCAGGTCCCCGGCTATGCCGTCTCCCTCGTCAAGGCCGGAGCCCGTCTGCGCTCGCTCGACGTCGGCCACGTCAGAGCGCCCCTCGTGGACGCCTCCCCGGACCACGTCGACCAGCTGCGGGACCTGCTCGACCGGGGACGGCGCGCCCTCGCGAACATTCCCGGCGCCGGGGCCAGGAGCACCGTGGCGGTGGGGTCGTGAAGGTCACCTCCGTCGTCGTCACCCCCGTCGCCTTCGCCGACCCGCCGCTGCTCAACGCCGTCGGCGTCCACGAGCCGTACGCCCTGCGCGCGGTGGTGGAGGTCAGGACCGACACCGGCGCGTACGGCCTGGGCGAGAGCTACGGCGACTCCGCCCACCTCGAACTGCTGTACGGCGTCGCCGACGTGCTGCCCGGCCTCGACCCCTTCGACCTCAACGAACTGTCCCGGAGGGTGGTCGACGCCGTCGGCGGGCGGGTCGCCCGCGACGCCCACGGCCTCATCGGGGACGGCGGGGCGGCCAAGACGCTCGCGAGCGTCACCTCCCCGTTCGAGGTCGCCTGCCACGACCTCCAGGGCAAACACCTCGGCAGGCCCGTGTCCGACCTCCTCGGCGGCGCCACCCGCGACCGGATCGACTTCTGCGGCTATCTGTTCGCCAAGTGGGCCGCGCACCCGGGCCACGAGCCGGACGAGTGGGGGCCGGCCCTCGACCCCGCCGGACTCGTGGCGCAGGCCCGGCTCCTGGCAGACCGGTTCGGCTTCCGCTCGTTCAAGCTCAAGGGCGGCGTACTCCCTCCGGACGAGGAGGTCGCCGTGATCCGGGCCCTGCGCGAGGCGTTCCCGAACCATCCGCTCCGCCTCGACCCCAACGCGAGCTGGGACCCGGCGACCGCCGCCCGGGTGGCGGACGAGCTGGCAGGCGTACTGGAGTACCTGGAGGACCCGGTCGCCGGCATCCCCGCGATGGCGGACCTCGCCCGCGTCGCCCCGATGCCGCTGGCCACCAACATGTGCGTGGTCACCTGGGAGCACCTCACCGAGGCCGTCCCCGCGCGGGCCGTCGGCGTCCTCCTCGGCGACCACCACTTCTGGGGCGGCCTCAAGGCCACCCAGCATCTCGCGACCTGCTGCCACCACTTCGGCATCGGGATGTCCATGCACTCCAACTCCCACCTCGGCATCAGCCTCGCCGCGATGGTCCACCTCGCCGCGGCCACCCCCGCCCTCACCCACGACCTGGACACCCACTGGCCCTGGAAACGGCCCGAGGACGACGTCGTCACCACGCCCTGGAGCTTCGTCGACGGCGCGATCACCGTCCCGCGCGCACCCGGTCTCGGCGTCGAGCTGGACCGCGACGCGCTGGCCCGACTGCACGAGCAGTACCTGGCGTGCGGTCTGACCCGCCGCGACGACAGCGGCTACCTGGCCCGCGTCGCCCCTGACGTACGCCTCCGCGAAGACGTCCACGAGCCGGCCTGACGGCGCCGCCGGCCTCCCTCCCCTCCCGACATACAGGAACGATGTCCCCATGACCACCACCAGCGCCGACGCCGAGAGCGCGTCGCCCCCTTCGCCCGACACGACGTGGTTCACCCACGACCGCTTCGGCATGTTCGTCCACTGGGGCCTCTACTCCCTCGCCGCACGCCACGAGTGGGTGAAGACCCGGGAGAAGATGACCGACGAGGAGTACCAGGTGTACTTCGACCACTTCGACCCCGACCGCTACGACCCGGTCCGGTGGGCGAGGACGGCGAAGGCCGCCGGCATGCGGTACGTCGTCCTGACCACCAAGCACCACGACGGCTTCTGCCTCTGGGACAGCCGGCTCACCGACTACAAGGTGACGAAGACGCCCCACGGCCGCGACCTGGTCGGCCCGTTCGTCGAGGCGTGCCGCGCCGAAGGCCTCAAGGTCGGCTTCTACCACTCCCTGATCGACTGGCACCACCCGTCGTTCCCCGTCGACGGTACGCACCCACAGCGCGACGACGAGGAGTTCAAGGCAGCGGCCGCGGACCGTGACATCCGCGCGTACCAGGACTATCTGCACGGACAGGTCCGCGAACTCCTCACGGACTACGGACGGATCGACTACCTCTTCTTCGACTTCTCCTACGCGGGCGGCGAATGGTGGGGCGGCAAGGGTCCCGACGACTGGGACTCCCCGCGCCTCATGGCGATGGTCCGCGACCTCCAGCCGCACATCCTGGTCAACGACAGGGCCGGCCTCCCCGGAGACTTCGTCACACCCGAGCAGTACCAGCCCTCCGCCCCGATGACCGTCGACGGCCGCCCGGTGCTGTGGGAGGCGTGCCAGACGCTCAACGGAAGCTGGGGCTACGACCGCGACAACCTCGACCACAAGAGCCCCGACCTCCTCATCCGGATGCTCGTCGACGGCGTCTCCAAGGGCGGCAACCTCCTGCTGAACGTCGGCCCCACCGGCCGCGGCGATCTCGACCCCCGCGACACCGCCGCCCTCGCCGAGATCGGCCGCTGGACCGACCTGCACGAACGGTCCGTCCGCGGCTGCGGCCCCTCCCCGTACACCCCGCCCGCCGACTGCCGGTACACCCAGCGCGGCGACCGCCTCTACGTCCACCTCTTCGCCTGGCCGCTGTGCCATCTGCACCTGCCCGGCCTCGCGGGCCGGGTGCGGTACGCCCAGCTCCTGAACGACGCCTCGGAGATCGTCCGGGAACCGCCGGCCCCCGACCGCCAGGCGATGAACACCCAGATGGGCGGCCAGCCGGCGGGCACCCTCACGCTCCGGCTCCCGGTGCGGCGGCCCGACACACCCGTGCCCGTCATCGAGCTCCACCTGACGGACCCGTCCGGGCCCGGCGCCTCGATGTGACGCACCGTACGCGTACCACTCATCCGACCGACCACGGAGGCACCATGCAACGACGCACGTTCCTCACCGGCACCGCGATAGGGGCGGCCGCCGCCGTCCTGCCCCTCTCCGCCCCGGCGTACGCGAGCGCCGCCCGGCGCAAGCCCGCGCGCCCCCTCGGTCCCACCGTCGACGTCGGCTCCCTGGACGACCTCCAGGACGCGATCGACGCGGCGGGACCGGGCACCCGCATCGTCGTCGCGAACGGCACCTACACCGTCCCCGCCGCCAAGCCGGTCACCGTCACGGGCAAGAACGGCTCACGCACCGCGCCGATCACCATCGTCGCCGCGTCACGGGGCGGCGCCGTGCTGCGCGGCGAGCGGAGCTTCGTCTTCGACGCGTCCAGCAACGTGACCGTGAGCGGCTTCTCCTTCCGCCAGAGCACCACCTTGGACATCCCGCCTACCTGCACGTACATCCGGCTCACCCGCAACGACTTCCAGCTCGCGGACATCGAGGGCCTGCACTGGGTCATGGTGCGCGGCGACGAGGCCGTGATCGACCGCAACCACTTCCACGGCAAGACCACCCTCGGCATCTTCCTCGGCATCGAGGGCGCCGGAACCGAGGCCATGGCCCAGGGCGTGCACGTCCACCGCAACCACTTCTCCGACCACAGCTTCGCGGGCGCCAACGGCGGCGAACCGATCCGCCTCGGCGTCAGCCCCCGTGCCCTGTCCAGCGCGCACGCGCTCGTCGAGTACAACCTGTTCGAGCGGGCCAACGGCGACCCCGAGGCCATCTCCGTGAAGAGCTCCGACAACACCATCCGCTACAACACCGTCCGCGACAGCCTCGGCGGCATCGTCCTGCGTCACGGCAACCGCACCCGGGTCGACGGCAACTACCTCATCGGCGGCGAGGAGGGCGTACGGATCTACGGCAACGACCACGTCGTCGTCAACAACTACCTCGCCGGCCTCTCCGGGCGCCCGATGGTGATCGGCAGCGGCACGGAACGCGACCACCTCCCCGGCGAATCGGCCGAGGCACGCCGGGGCAACGACGCACCCGACCGCGTCCTCATCGCCCACAACACCTTCTTCGACAACGCGGGCGGCGCACTCTCGGGCGAGAGCCACCGCCCGCACGAACCCCGCGACGTCACCGTCGCCGACAACCTGCTGGTCGGCCAGACCGGCAGTCTGGTCGAGATGGCGACCACGGTCCGCTTCACCTGGCAGGGCAACATCCTCTTCGGGGCGGCGGCGGACGGGAACATCCCCACCGGCGGGTTCGTACGGGCCGACCCCCGGCTGGTACAGGGCTCCGACGGGGTGTACCGGCTGTCGAGCACCAGCCGGGCGATCGGCGCGGCCACACTGGCCCAGCCGCCGGTCCCCCATGACATCGACGGCGACCCGCGCGGCAGTCTGCGCGACGTCGGCGCGGACGAGTACGCGACGGCCACACCGGTCCGCCGCCCTCTGACACCGGCGGACGTGGGCCCGAACGCCCGCTGACGACGGTCCGCGGCCAGGGGAGCCGGCCGGACGACGAGCCGGTCGGCCCCGTGGCACCCCCTGGAGTAGGCTGACGACCAGCAGACACATCCGATGTATTGGGCCGCGCACAGGAGGACGCCTTGGCAGTCACGGACGAGGCGATCGGGAAGATCAAGGAGATGATCGTCTCCGGTGCGCTGCGCCCCGGTGACCGGCTGCCCAAGGAAGCCGACCTCGCCGCCGAACTGGGCCTGTCGCGCAACTCCCTGCGCGAGGCGGTGAAGGCGCTGTCCCTGCTGAACATCCTCGACGTACGGCAGGGCGACGGGACGTACGTCTCCAGCCTCGAACCGCCGCTGCTCCTCGAAGCGGTGTCGTTCGTCCTGGACTTCCACCAGGACGACCAGGCGCTCCAGGCCCTGAAGGTACGGGGCATCCTGGAGCCCGCGGCGACCGCCATCGCGGCGGAACGCATCCCCGAGGACGAGATCAGGGAGCTCGGCGAGCTCCTCGACCGGCTCGGTGCGGCGCCGAGCCTGGACGAACTCGTCGCCAGTGACCTGGAATTCCACCGGCGCATCGCGGCGGCCTCGGGAATCCCGCTGCTGTGCTCGCTGCTCGACAGCATCTCCGGGGCCACCGTGCGGGCGCGCCTGTGGCGCGGCATCACCGAGGAGACGGCCGTGGCCCGGACCCTTTCCGAGCACCGGGCGATCCTGGACGCCCTCGCCGCTCGCGACGCGCGCACGGCCGAGGCCTGGGCGACGATCCACATCTCCAATGTGGTCCGCTGGCTCGACAGCGTGCTGTGACCTGCCCGCTCGACTCCTCCCTCCACCTTCGTCGCCCTTGAGGTACGACGAGGGCGGGCACCCCCAGGGGAGTGCTCGCTCCTTGGCATGCCCTTCGTGATGCCGTTCTCAAGGGCCGTTCTCAAGGTCCGAGAAACACCCGATGTCTACTTGCCCCGCCTCTCGCCACTGACATCACGCGGGTCACCGCGATGGACACCTACGACATCCGTTTCCCGACCTCCCGCCAACTCGACGGGTCCGACGCGATGAACCCGGACCCCGACTGCTCCGCGGCCTGTCTCGTCCTGCGCACGGACGAGCCCGACGGCCCCACGGGACACGGCTTCACCCTCACCATCGGGCATGACAACGATGTCCAGGTCGCGGCCATCGAAGCACTCCTCTTTGAGCGGGGACGGTGGAAACGTACCGACTGACAGCGGGGGAGAGGTACCGACTGGGGGAACACGGCTCGCCGGGCGGGGCGACCGGTGGTCACATGGGGTCGTGACGAGTGGACAGTTCGAAGCGACGTTCGAGGTCGACCGGCCGGTCGGTGAGGTCTTCGCCTTCCTCGCCGACGGGCGCAACGATCCGGAGTTCAGCCCCCGTGTCCTGAGGATCGAGCGGATTCCGGACAGTCCGACCGCCGTCGGTACCGTCTTCCGGAGCACGGTCAAGGACGCCGGGATGAAGACCGGCCGGGAGTTCCGCATCACGGCCCTGGAAGCCCCCGTGAAGATCCGGTGGGCCGAGGTGTCCAAGAACCTCGTGACGGCGAGCGAGGGCGGCTACGACCTGGAGCCGCTCACCGACGGCCGGACCCAGGTCCGGATCTACAACGTGCTCGAAGGCCATGGCCTCGGCAAACTCCTCGCGGGCCTGGCGCTCGCGGCCGCCCGCAAGGACGCCGACGGCTTCGGCGCCCGGATCAAGGCGGCGGCGGAGGCGGCGATCGCCCCGCACTGAGGCGGGACCGCGGGTCATCCGCCGCCGGCCCGTGGGCGGGGGATCGGCAGGACCCGCGGTTCGCCGGGCGGCGGACCGAAGCGCACCGGGACGCCCGGCGAGTAGAGCACGCTCACGGGCGCGCCGAGCGGCCGCTCCAGACCGGCGGCGGCGAGCAGCGTCTCGTCGCAGTCGAGGAGCCGGGCGCGGTGCAGCGGCCAGCGCGGGTGGGTGTTCGGGAGATAGCGCGGCCGCCCGAGGAACGAGCTGTGCATGCCCCAGCGGGCGGTCAGGAAGTGGTCCAGCGCGGTGGGCTCCTCCACCGGCTCGCCGACCTCCACGCTGATCGCGCTGCGCGCCCCGCGCGGGCCGGGCCAGCGCCGCCTGCTGGTGTACGTCACGGTGGAGCCGTCGCTGTGGACGCTCATCCTCGACCAGACGTACGGGATCCGGAACGCCCACCGTCCGACGGTCACGGGGATCAGGCGGGACGCGTCGAGGGAGCGGAAGACCACGCCACGGCGCCCGTGGCCGTCCACGGAGTAGAGCCGGACGTTGGTCTCGGGGAAGGTGCCGAGGTACGGGATCCCGGGGAGCCGGAGCCAGCCGACCCGGTGCATCCGGAAGGCGACCAGGCCCACGTAGGTGACGCCGTCGAGGGTGTCGGGGACGGTACCGGCGGGCAGGAGCGGGGCGACGTCGGCGGGGTCCACAGCCCAGTGCAGGAACGCGAGGTCGAGCCAGGACTGGGTGAGCAGGGTGCGGTCCGTGCGGTGCGGCGGGTCGGCCGATATCGGTTCGGGCTGCACGGCGGGCGGCATCTGCGGCATTCCAGCAGTATCCGGCACCGACCAGCAGCAGGTGGCCCTCCACGGATGTGTGGAGGGCCACCCTTTCACTGCTCGTCGGGAGGGGAAGGACCCCGACGGGTCGTGCCGTGCGGTCGCGGCGCCGCTGTCAGAGCGACTCCGGCGCCACTTCCGGTCCGGTTACGGCGTGACCTTCAGGAGCTTGTTCGCGGTGCCGGACGACGGGTTCTTGATGGCGTCCGCGGTGGCCGCCCCGGTCAGCGCGGCGGCCGTGTCGGCCGGCGTCGCGGAAGGGTTGGCCGCGAGGTAGAGGGCCGCGGCCCCCGCCACGTGCGGGCTGGCCATCGACGTTCCGGAGATCGTCTTGACGCCGGTGTCGCTGTCGTTCCAGGCCGAGGTGATCTCGGAGCCGGGAGCGTACAGGTCCACCACCGAGCCGAAGTTCGAGAAGTCCGACTGCTCGTCGTCCTTGGTGCTGGACGCCACGGTGAGCGCCTCGGGCACCCGGGAGGGCGAGCCCTGGCCGGCGTCGGAGGACTCGTTGCCGGCCGCGACCGCGAAGGTCACCCCGGAGGCGATGGCCCGCTGGACCGCCGCGTCCAGGGCCTCGTCGGCGCCGCCGCCGAGGCTCATGTTCGCGACCGAGGGCCCGGAGTGGTTCTTGGTCACCCAGTCGATGCCCGCCACGACCTGCTCGGTGGTGCCGGAGCCGTTGTCGTCGAGGACGCGGACGGCCACGACCTTGGCCTTCTTGGCGACTCCGTGCTCGGTGCCGGCGATGGTGCCCGCCACGTGGGTGCCGTGGCCGTTGCCGTCGTCGGCGGTGTCGTCGTTGTCCACGGCGTCGAAGCCGTGGCTCGCCCGGCCGCCGAAGTCCTTGTGCGAGATCCGGACGCCGGTGTCGATGACGTACGCGGTCACGCCGTCCCCGCCGTTGTCGGGGTACGTGTACTTCTGGTCGCCGGCCGTGTCTGCCTGGTCGATCCGGTCCAGGCCCCAGGACGGGGGCTGTTCCTGCGTCTCGGTGATGCTGAAACGCTTGTTCTGTACGACGGTTCCGACGGCGGGGTCGGCGGCGAGGCGCTTCGCCTCGTCGACGGACAGGCCGGAGGCCGAGAAGCCGTTGACCTCGGAGCCGTAGGAGCGGACGAGCGTGCCGCCGTACTTCTTCGCGAGGTCCGCCTTGTTCGCGGATGCGTCGAGGATGACGACGAAGCTGCCGGAGACGGCGCCGGGGGCGCCGAGTCCGTGCACGGTCCCTTCGGCCGGGGCGGCTGCCCCGGCGAGATTGCCCGCGAACAGCGCGGCAGCGGCCGCGGCGGCCGTACCTGTGGCTATGGCCGCGTTGCGAAGTCCGTGGGATCGCTTGTGAGTTGCCATGAAGCTGGATCTCTCCTCGTGTTGACGTGTGGGGCGTCAAACGTTCGAGAGAACCCTGTGCGGATTGGCAGGAGCAAATCAAGTGCCAACCCGAGGTAAGGGCTTATTCAACAAGGTTTCTTAAAGTCCTCTCCGCACCGCCTCCATCTCGCACACGCCTTCTCGCCAACTCCTCCGTGAAATGGGCACGTTCCGGCCCGGTGCCGGAGAGCCGCCGAGCCCCGGTTGACGCCGCCGGTGTGCACCCGCGACGGTGACCGGCATGGGGAGAGAACACCGACTGCTCGTTCTGCTGGTCTGCCTGGTCCTGGGGAGCGCCCTGACCGCTGCCGTTCTGGGGGCGTCCGAACGGAAAGGGCCGCACGAGGCGATGCCCGGGGCGCCCGCGCCCGGCGACTTCGTCGACATCCGTGACGTGCCGCCGGCTCCGGTACAGACGCCGCGCCCCGGGCCGGACGCATCGACCGGCTCGTTCACGGTCGACTGCGGCCGCAACGGCGAGGGTCACTACAACCAGGACAACCTGGTGATCTCACCCGGACTCCGCAACGGCGCACACCACACCCACGCCTATGTGGGCAACCTCTCCACCGATGCCTTCTCGACCGACGGCAGCCTCGCCGCCGCCCCCACGACCTGCCGCGGCGGCGACCGCTCCACGTACTACTGGCCCGTCCTCCGCCGCCCCGACCGCCCCGCGACGCGGCCGTACGAGAAGGCGGCCGCGCACGGCAACACGGGGCAGATCCTCACGCCCGCCGAAGTGCACCTGGAATTCCGCGGAAGCCCGGCCGGCCAGGTCGTACCGATGCCGCGCTTCCTGCGCGCCTTCACGGGCGACGCCGTGGCCTTCACCGCCCGCGGCGACGAGGGCGTGAAGGCTCGCTGGGGCTGCGCGAGCCTGCCCGACCGCTCCACCACCCGCTACCCGCGCTGCCCGGACGGCGACCGCCTCACCCGCACACTCGTCTTCCCCAGCTGCTGGAACGGCCTCGACACCGCCAACCCCGAGCGCACCCACCTCGTCTTCCCCGCCGCCAACGGGGTCTGCCCCCAGAGCTCCTTCGCCGTCCCCGAACTGCGCATCACCCTCGCCTACGAGGCGCCCCCGGCCGACGCGCCGATCGCCCTGGACTCCTTCCCCGAGCAACGCCACAGCCCGAAGACCGACCACGCCATGTTCGTCAACGTGATGACGGACGGTCAGATGGCGAAGCTCGTCACCTGCATCAACACGGGACGCCGCTGCTAACCGCGGCAGTGTGACCCATGTCACCTGAACCACCCGCGCCGGGGCCACGTGTTGGGCACGGCGCGGACGGCGCCGACGATGCTGGCACCGCAGACGGAGTGGATGGATGGCCGGACCGCTATGGCCCCGCAGCAGGCGGGGATCGACCGACGAAGCACTGATCAGGGCGGTGTACGAGGAACACGGCAACGCCCTCCTCGCGTACGCCACCCGCCTGACCGGCGACCGGGCCGCCGCGGAGGACGTCGTTCAGGAGACCCTCATCCGCGCCTGGCGCCACTCGGAAGCCCTGGTCAACGGGAAGGGCTCGGTGCGCGGCTGGCTGCTGACGGTCGCACGGAACATCATCACCGACCGCTACCGGGCCAAGGCCGCCCGCCCCGCCGAGGTGGCGGAGTCCCCGGCGACACCCCCCGTCGCGGAGGACCACGCCGACACGGTCGTCGACACCATGACCGTACTCGGCGCCCTCGACCGGCTGTCACCCGAACACCGTGACGTACTCACCGAGTTGTACTACCGCGAGCGCAGCGTCGCGGAGGCGGCCGACAGCCTGGGCATCCCGGCGGGCACAGTGAAATCCCGCTCGCACTACGCGCTCAAAGCGTTGCGCGAGACGTTCGGAGAAGGAAACCGGCCGAGCATGCCGCAGCAGCCCGCCGGACTCAAGGAGGTGGTCGCATGAACCGGCAGCAGCACGAAGAGGAGGAACTCCTCGGCCCGTACGTGCTCGGCGTACTCGACGACGCCGACACCCGGCGCCTGGAAGCGCACGTGAAGGACTGCGGGGCATGCCGGCAGGAGGTCTCCGACTTGCGCGAGATGGAAGCGGCGCTCGGCGAAGTACCCCAGGAGGCGTTCCTCGACGGTCCGCCCCCCGGCGGAGACCTGCTCCTGCAGCGCACCCTGCGGCAGATGCGGGGCGAGCGCACGACCACGCGGAACCGCCGACGGGGCCTGGTCGGCCTGGCGGCGGCAGCGGCTCTCGCCGGCGTGTTCTGGGCCGGTACGGCCGTCTCGGGCACGGGCGCGCCGGTCGCCCTGCCACCGTCCCCGACGCCGACCTCCCCGGTGACGCCCGCCACCCCGCCGCCGGGCACCCGCGTCGCCTCGGCGACCGACGTCGCCAGTGGCGCCCGGATGACGGTACGGGTGACCCCGGCGGCCCGCTGGGTCCGCGTCCACGCGGCCGTGACCGGGCTGCCCCCGGGCGAGCGCTGCAAGCTCGTGGTGGTGGGCCGCGACGGCACCAGGACCACGGCAGGAAGCTGGGTCGTGGGGGAGGCTCCGGGCGGAGGCGAGGGCAAGGGCGCCTCGCTCGACGGCTCGGCGGCGGTCGACCCGTCGAACGTCCGGGCGGTGGTGGTCGAGAACGAGGCGGGCAAGAGCTTCGTCACCGTGCCCGTGTAGAGGGCGAAGAGGGCGAAGAGGGCGGAAGGATCGGAGAGATCGGAGAAGGCGGAGAGAGAACGGCGCCGGCCGGGGGCAGCCCCGGCCGGCGCTCTCGTGCCAGGGCCGAAAAAGATTCCTGGATTCATTGAACCCGCCCCGGACGGCCCGCGTGTTTCCGGTGCCGACAGAGACCGATGAACCACCGGATAAGAGGAGTTCTCATGATGAACCTCCGCAAGCTCACCTTCGCCGCAGCCGGCACCGCGCTCCTCCTCGGGGCGACGGCCTGCGGAACGCAGGGCACCACGACCGGCTCCCCGCAGCAGGCCCCGGCGCGGTCGGCCGCCCCCGCCGACGGCGACAACAGCGCCGACGCGTACGGCAGTGGCAACGGCGACGCGGGGACCGGCTCCGAAGCCGCCACCGCCTCCGGCCCGCTGGCGGTCCGCAACGACCCCAAGCTGGGACCGCTGGTCACCGACGCGGCAGGCTTCACCCTGTACCGCTTCGACAAGGACACCGCCAGCCCCTCCTCGTCCGCCTGCGCGGGCGACTGCGCGAAGACCTGGCCCCCGGTCCCCGCCTCCGTCACCAAGCCCGGCGGCGTCGACGCCGCCAGGATCGGCTCCGTCAAGCGCGCCGACGGCACCGAGCAGCTGACCATCGCCGGATGGCCGGTGTACCGCTTCGCCAAGGACACCGCGCCGGGCCAGACGAACGGCCAGGGCGTGGGCGGTACCTGGTTCGCCGTCACCCCCGACGGCAAGAAGGCGGGCACCAAGGACGCCGGTGAGCCGGCCGGCGAGGCGCTCCCGGCCCTCTCGCTCGTGAACAACGCCAAGCTGGGCCCCATCATCCGTGACGGCAAGGGCCGCACCCTCTACCGCTTCACGAAGGACACCGCCTGGCCCATGAAGTCCAACTGCGAGGGCGCCTGCCTGGAGAAGTGGCGGCCCGCCAAGCTGGTCGACCTCAGCGACGTCGAGGGCATCGACCCCAAGAAGCTGATCACCTACACCCGCTCGGACGGCACGAAGCAGCTCACGATCGACTGCTGGCCGCTGTACTGGTTCACCGGCGACAAGACCCCCGGCGACACCAACGGCCAAGGCGTGGGCGGCACCTGGTTCGCGGTCACGGCGGGCGGCAAGCTCGTCAAGTAGGTCCACGGGAGCGGTGCTGTCAGTGGCCGGCGATAGCGTTGATCGCATGGGATTCACCAGTGCGTGGGCGATCACCGGCCACACCGACGAAGGCATCGCGAACCTCGCCCCGCAACTGCTCCCCGCGATGCGGGCGGACCGCGAGAGCCCGGATGCCGCCCGCCGCTGGCAGCAGTGGCAGCGGGCCCCGCTCCCCGACTACCGCACCTGGTACGAGAACCACGGCCCGGAGATCGATTCGTTCCGCGCACTCACGGCCCCTGGCAGCCACGTCGACGACATGTGCTCCGGCGGAACGGACCCCGCCTTCTCCGTCGTGTACGACGTATGGGACGGGCAGAGCGAGGACAGCATGTACATCACGGTCCACCGCAAGGAGTACGCCGTGTCCTCCCTCCTCCACGCTCTCGGACCGACGCGAGCGGCGCTCCTGCCGGGCTGGTGCGGCACCTTTCTGCTCACTGCGGCCCAGGTCGCCGAGAGCCTGCCGCACGTCGAGCGGGCCTTCGCCTTCGGTCCGGAGGAGCGCGCGGCCGCAGAAGCCCAGGACTGGCTGGACTACGGGGTCGGCGAAGAGAGCGTCCTGGACGGCCCGCTCCGTGTCTGGCGCACGGCCACCCACCGGGGCATGGGTCTGTGCGGCCTGTCCGTACACCTCACCTGACCCCGGTACTCGGGTCGGTCTAAGTGAGCAGCTCGGACGGTGTGCGTGAGCAGCTCAGACCGGGTCAGCGGATCCGCCGGCGTGTGCCGCTTCCCAGGCCTCCCGGATCGCGAGCGGAACGCGTCCGCGATCCGGCAGCTCGAATCCGTTGGCCCTGGCCCAGTCGCGGATGGCGCGCGTACTGATCGACGACCTGGTGGTCAGGCCGGTGACCGGTACGCGGCTCCGGAGTCGTGAGGGGGTGAAGGCGACTCCGTCGTCGAGGAGGCCCGGGGGGAACCACGGGACGCGCGTCGTCCCGCCGAGGACGTCGACGAGAAACGCGGTCACGGTCCCGTTGTACGTGAACCACGGGGCGCGCACCCGCTCGGCGACGGCGACGGTCCACTGGTCGGGGGCGTCGTGGGGCCGCGTGTCCCAGAACAGATGGTCCCCGTTCCCGGTGACACCCATGGCGAAGAGATCCGCGGCGTTGCACGGCGGCGACCAGGGCCTGCGTGCGGCGCTCGGGATCTCGTCGAGCTGCCCACGCAGCCACATGGGCATGGGACCGGTCAGATCGACCCACTCGCTGAGCGCACCAGGCTGGTACAGGGTGAGGAATCCACAGAACTCACCGAGCCCGTAGGCGGCGACCAGCTCTTTGTAGTCGCGGGGCAGGCGCATGCCCAGTTCGCCCTCGACGCGGATCCAGTCGGGCGCCGGGGGAACGACGGCGGGAGGCGGGCACTGGGCCCTCAGCGCGTCGAGGTCGGTCATCGTTCGGCATCCCTTCGATTGACGTCCCGGCGGGTTCCGGCCGGTAGGGAGGGGAAACCGTCGAGGTCGCCGTCCTCGGTGGCGACGGCGTGCCCGAGCAGATGCAGCGGGCCCGCTGTGACACCCGCCGCTTCCATGCCCCGCCAGTACGCCAGGGCGAGCCGGGCATCCACCAGGCCGTGGACCAGGGGAAGTTCCGGATCGGCGGCGTGCAGCAGGGACTCCAGCCGACACGAGGCGATCGTGTCGGGGAGCCACGAGCGCGCCGCGTATCCCGCGGCGGCGGACGGCGGAAGCCCCGTAGCCGTACGACGCTCCACAGACCCCCCAGGCCGCACGGATTCCGGAGACCCTCCAGGCCGCACGGATCCTGGAGACCCTCCAGGCCGCACGGATCCTGGAGACCCTCCAGGCCGCACGGATCCTGCAGATACCCCAGACCCCACGGCTCCCACGGACAGCAGGCCGCCGCCGACGACGAGGACGTCACGTCGCTCCCGCATCCGGGCCAGGGCCGCTGTCGTGTCGAAGCAGTGCGGGAAGGAGTCGTCGACGACGATCGTTCCCGGCCGGAGCCGCGACACGTCGAGCACCACGCCACCTCCGCTGACGGCCGTGACGAGCAGATCGGCCTCGTACACGGCGTCCGGAAAGCCGTCCGGCCGAGCGGCCGGACCGGACTCGTGGATCTCCACGCCCCGGGACAGACCGCGGGCGACCAGACCGTCGGCCAGAGTCCGCAGCCGTGCGGAACTGCCCGCGACATCACACAGGAGCAGCCGGGCGGGCGGCTCGGGCGCGAGGGTCAGGAGCAGTTCGAGGGACGAGCTGCCGATGGAGCCCAGGCCTGCCACGGCGACGACGAGGTCGCCGAGCTCGCGGCCCGTCCGGGCGAGCGCGGCATGGACGGTCTTGACCACGGACACGGCGGTCGCCGCGTGCCCGGTCGTGAGGACCGCGGGGCGGTCCGCCGCCCGCAGGACACCGAAGCCGTACGCCGTGAGGGACGGGATCATGCCCGCGAGCGAGACGCAGCGGGCGCCCAGTGACGCCGCGTACTCGACGGCTCGGGCCGTGCGGTCGGCGAGGTCGGGCGTCGACGCGAGCTCATCGGCGAACAGCGGGAGGCAGACGAATCCGGACCGGCCGAGAGGCGTACTGATCTCCTCCATGAGCCGCGGACGCCCGTCGGGGAAGAGCAGCTGACGGAGCTGCTCACGCGCCCCGTCCTTTCCGTCATTCCCGACCTTCCCGTCCTCCTCGCCCGCCGACCCGCCGAGCGAGTCGTGCGAGTCGAGCGAGTCGTACGACGCCTGCCCGGCGAGCGCGGCCAGCTGACCGGGCGGCGGAAGGTACCCGACGAGAGCGGAGTCGAGGACGTCGGCGCCAGGGCCCGCGACCGACTCCGCCGCGCCCGCGGCTTCCGCCGACCCTTCGGACATCGCGCTCCGCAGCGCGCTAGTGAACGACGCGAAAGCCGTCTCATCGGCGAACGCCGTGGTGGACGCGCGCAGCGTCACCCGCAGCTCTCCCTCGCCGACCGGCCGTACCGCCAGGAACGTGTCGGTGCCCACCGGCGGCGGTGTGAGGACCGCGTCGCCGTCGTCCCACCTGACCCGCAGCGTTTCACCGCTCATCGGGCCGAGCGCCGAGAAGTCCAGGAAGGTGAAGAAGAACTGGGCGCCCGGCGGCAGACCGCCGTCACTCCGAGGAGCCGGGACCCCTTGCGCCCGCGCGGCCTCGACCTCCTCCACGACCGCGCGAAGGTCCTCGCCGAGTGTGCGGCGGCCTGTCCCGACGTCCCCGGCCTGCGGACCCGGCCGCAGGGGTATGGCGGCGGCGTACGGGCCGAACACCAAGTGGGCGTCGGGGTGCGCTTCGTCGCGGCCCGATACGGCCAGACCGAGGATCAGATCGTCCTGCCCGGTGGCGGCTGCCAGTGTGCGGTAGTACGCGGTGAGGACCGGGGCGAAGAGCGTCGTACCCGCGTCGGAGGCGATCCGGCGCAGAGCCGCGACCCGGTCCGCGTCCAGGGTGAACCCGGTGGAGCGGTACGGAGGCGTCGCAGCGTTTCTGCCGGTCGCACCGCTCCCGGCGTCGTCCCCGAGGACCGGGCGACGGTAGGGCTCGTCGAGACGGGCCCGACGCGTGCCGCCGGAGGCGACCGCGCGTTCGTGGAGGGCGACCTGGTCCCGGAACATGCCGCGCAGCGACGGAAGTTCGGCGGGTTCGCCCCGTACGACCCGGTCGTACAGGGCGAGCAGCTCCCGGCCGAGCAGCGCCACGCTGTAGCCGTCGCCGATCAGATGGTGGGCGTGGACGACGAGCACGTGCTCGTCGGGCCCCAGGCTGAGGACCCGCAGACGCAGCAGCGGCCATGCCCAGGACTCGAAGCGCCGCTCCCGTTCCTCGGCGACCCGTGACGTGAGGAGGCCGGGTTCGGCGAGGGTCTCGAAGTCGACCGGGAGCCGCAGGGTGGGCGGAAGCTCCTGCTGGACCGGCGGGCGAGCCCCGGCGGGGAACACGGTCCGCAGCATCGGATGGCGTACGACGCAGGCGTCGACCGCCTGCTGGAACGCTTCGGGGCGCAGCGGCCCGTCGACCCGCAGACGGGCGAGCCACGCCGTGGGGGAGCCCGGTGCCATGGCCTCCGCGAGCAGGAATCCGCGCTGGGAGGGGGAGAGGGGGAAGGGAGCCGGACCGTCGGGCCCGTGCGCGCCGGTGCCGTGGAAGGCGTGGTCGGTGTCACCAGCGCCCTCTGCGGCAGCGCTGTCGACGGCGGCGGCGAGGGCGGCCAGCGTGCGATGGGTGTAGACGACCGTGGGCCTGGGCAGGGTGCGGATCTTCTCGCGCAGCCGGGCGAACACCTGGAGGACGAGAAGGGAGTCGCCGCCCAGGGCGAAGAAATCGTCCTCGCGCCGGATCTCCTCCGCGTCGAGGAGCTCGGACCAGACCCGGGCCAGCAGGACTTCGGTCGGTGTTGCGGGGCGGGTGCCCGGCCCTGAGGCTCCGACTGGCCATCTGGTGACCGGAGCCGACGCGAGCGCCGGCGCGGGCACGGGCGACGGCGCAGAGGCAGGAGCGGTGAGCCGGGCACGGTCGATCTTCCCCGTCCCGGTCAGCGGTAGTTCGTCGACGACGTGGATCCGGGCCGGAAGCATGTACTCGGGCAGCGTCCGCGCCAGATGGGCGCGCAGAGCCGTGGAATCCGGAGCCGTGGAATCGGGGGCCGCGGAATCCGGAGCGGTGGATCCCGGAGCGGTGGATCCCGGGGCCTTGGCATCCGGAACTGCGACGCCCGGAGCCGCGACGCCCGGTCGGCACTGGACGAAGGCGCTCAGCCGTTCGTCGCGGTGGACCACGGCCGCGCGGGCGACCGCCGGATGCGTCAGCAGGACCGACTCGATCTCGCCGGGTTCCACCCGGTGCCCGCGGATCTTCACCTGCTCGTCGAGCCGTCCGAGGAACTCGAGGACACCGTCCACGCCGCGCCGGACCCGGTCGCCGCTGCGGTACCAGCGGCGGCCGTCGCGCTCGGTGAACGCGGCGGAGGTCAGCTCGGGCGCGTGCAGATAGCCGGGCGTGAGCCCCACACCGGCGATGAGCAGCTCGCCGGGCTCATCCGGTGCGCAGCGCCGCCCGTCCGCCGCCACCACGTCGACCTCCGTGCCGGTGAGGGGCGTACCGATGGGCAGGGTCCGTACGTCGTCGGCGGGGCGGCTTTCGATGATGTGGAAGGTGGCGTTGACGGTGGCCTCGGTGGGCCCGTACAGATTGGCGATCCGGTGTCCGGGGCCGAACAGGTCGTACCAGCGACGTACATGGGCGGGCGCGAGCGCCTCGCCGCCGACGTGGATCCAGCGCAGGGCCGACAGGTCCGGCGCCGGGCCGCCGTCCCGCACCCGGGTCTCGGCGGCCTCCAGCAGCCGGGACCACAGGCTCGGGACCGAACTCCACACTGATATCCGGGCCTGCTCGACCCGTTCGAGCAGCGCCTCGGGGTCCCGGAGGAGCTGCCGGGGCACGGTGACCACCGTCGCCCCGACGAGCAGGGGCGCCAGGAGCTGCCGTACCGACGCGTCGAAGCACAGCGACGCCGTCTGCGCGAGCCGGTCCCCCTTCCCGTAACGGAACGTGGCCAGCGCCCAGTCGAGGTAGTTGCTCATCGAACGACGTGTGATCGGCACCGCCTTGGGCCGCCCGGTGGAGCCGGAGGTGAAGATCACGTACGCGAGGGAGTCGGGGCCGGCGGCCGGAAGCTCCGCGCTGTCGGGCCACGGCTCGGAAGGAGCGGACGACGGGTCGTCGGCCGTGAGCAGGGTGATGTCCGCGCTCGCGGCGAGCCGCGCCGCCGACGCGCGGGTCGCCGCATGGCAGACGAGAGCGCGCGTGCGGGACCGCTCCAGCTGGTCGGCCAGACGGGCCGGGGGATGGTCGGCGTCCAGCGGAACCCAGCCCGCACCGGCCCGCAGGATGCCGACCACAC
Source organism: Streptomyces sp. NBC_00250 (assembly GCF_036192275.1). Lineage (NCBI taxonomy): Bacteria > Bacillati > Actinomycetota > Actinomycetes > Kitasatosporales > Streptomycetaceae > Streptomyces > Streptomyces sp. NBC_00250. The sequence goes on from NZ_CP108088.1 coordinate 8,852,411, forward strand.
CGGTCACGGCATCGACGCCGGGTTCGGTCAGGAGCCCCACCAGGTCACCCGGGACCACGCCGTGGGCGCGCAGGCGGGCGGCGAGCGCGCCGGACGCCCGGCCGAGTTCGGCGTAGGTGAGGGTGCCCCCGTCGCCCGTGTCGACGGCGACCAGTTCCGGCGTCGCCCGGAACTGGTCGCGCAGGCGGGCGACGATGTCGGAGGGCTCGTGGACGGCTTCCACCGGCACGGCGGACTCCATGGGGGCAACGACCTCCACGGGAGCAATGGTCTCCCCGGGAGCAAGTGTCTCCACGAACACGCCAACCCCCACGGGAGCACTTGTCTCCACGGGCACCCCGACCTCCACGGGAGCAACTGTCTCCACGGGCCCAACGGCCTCCATCGGCCGGACTGCCTCCGCGAGTTCGGCCAGGTGATCGGCGGCGAGACGGGCGATCGTGGTCCGGTCGAACAGCCGGCCCGGGAAGTTCCACGAGAAGGACAGCGCTCCGTCGGATTCCCAGCACAACAGGCTCAGCCGGGTGGCGGCGGAGGCCGTTCCGGCCGAGGTCGGACGCACCTCCACCGGGCAGTCGGGGTCGAGGGAGACGGGGAAGCGCGCGAAGCTGAACGACGCGGGCGAGGCCGTACGAGGTCCCGCCCCGTCCGCGGGCAGGAGGCGGGCGAGGTCGAGACTCGTGAGCCGGCCGTGCCGCTCGCTCTCGGGCCACGCGTCGCGCAGCCGTATCGCGAGCGTGTGCACCGAGTCGTCCGGGCCGACGGGAACGGGGATCGGCAAGGTGTCGGCCAGAGGTCCCACCAGCCGGTCGACACCGGGCAGCCGGGACTCGCGACGGGCTCGCGCCACGTTCACGGACACGTCCTCCCGGCCGCCGCTCCAGCGGGACAGACAGCGCGCGTATGCCGCGAGGAGGAGGTGGAAGAGGGAGACCCCTTGGGCAGCGGCCGTCTCCCGGAGCGCGGCCGACAGGTCGGGGCCGGGGGCCACCTGGTGGGCGAGGAGCGGGGGTTCGGGGAGCCCGAGCGGGTCGCCGTCGTACGGCAGCGCGAGCGGCTCGCCCCGACGGGCCAGCACCGCACGCCAGTGGACCCGGTCCTCGGCGAGTGCCTCCTCCGACCGCTCCGCGCGCTCGTGCGCGGCATAGGAGGCGAAGTGGGCGACAAGCGGAGGGAGTTCAGGGGAGCGGCCCCGTGCGAGGGCCGTGTAGAGGGCCCAGAGTTCCTCGCCGAGGATGTTCAGGCTGAAGCCGTCGGCGGCGGCATGATGCACCACGAGCACGAGACGGGCGGAGTCGGCGTCCACGGTGCGGGCGAGAACGGCGCGGACGGGAGCGTCGACGGCGAGGTCGAACGGCCGGTTGCACAAGGCCTCTTCGAGCCGCCCCAGCTCCTTCTCGACGGTGCTGATATCGGGTCGGGTGCAGGTCCCAGTACCGGTCCCGGTTCCGGTTCCAGTTCCGGGATCGACATCGACATCGACATCGGCACTGGGCAGGTCCCGGACTTCGTACCAGTCGGGGATCCGCCCCCGGGGAGTCGGCGGTACGACGGCCTGGGTGGGAACCGGCTGCCCGGGGTGCACCCGGACGCGAAGCATCGGGTGCCGGTCGGCGAGCAGCCCGAGGGCCTCGCCCAGCAGCTCGGGGTCGAGCGGTCCACGGACATCCTGCGTGACGTAGCCGTAGGCGGCGACGTCCGGGTACAGGCCACCCTGGGTGTGGAAGGCGAGCTGGACCGGTGTCAGGGAGAAGGGCGCACCGTCGGCGGCGCCCGTTCCCTCTCCCTCCTTCTCCTCTGTGGCGCCCCCGGGACCCTGGGTGGGGGAAGGGTCCTCGGAGACGCCCAGCCGGCGGGCGAGTTCCCCCAGCGTCCGATGTTCGAAGAACAAGGTGATGGGCAGGGAGCAGTCCAGCTCCTTCTCCAGCCGTTTCACGAGATCGACGGCCATGAGCGAGTCCAGACCCAGGCCGAGCAGCGGTACGTCGTCGCCGAGGTCGTCCGGGGACACGTGGAGCGCCTCGGACAACAACCGCCGAAGGACACCGGAGACGCCGGCCGTCGGCTCGGAGGGCAGGTTGTTCGCGCGCCAGGGGGTGTCCGTCGCGGCCGTGAGGGCCGGGCGGGACGCCGTGGTCGCGGGGTCGGTGGGCGAGGGCGCGACGATGTCGACCTCGGTACGGCGAGCGGCGCCCGCGCCCAGATCGGCGACCATCAAGTGGCAGGCATCGGTGCCGCAGGCCCGGCGCAGGGCCTCCAGCGCCTCACCGGTCGCCAGCGGCGCGGGTCCGCGTCCGGCAGCGGGTCCGCGTCCGGCGTCGGGTTCACGTCCGGCGCCGGGGGCGGGAGTGTCGGCACGAGGTGCGGGCATCCCGGTACTGAGAGTGGACAGGCCGGTACCGGCAAGGAGTCCCGTCTCGGCGAACGCGGCGAAGTTGACCGACTGCCACGGCCGGCCGGACGCGCGTTCGGCGGCGGCGAAGGCGTCGAGGTAGGCGTTGGCGGCGGCGTAGTCGCCGATCGCCCCCGCCAGGCCGGGCAGCACCGAGGCGACAGAGGAGAAGGCCACACACACGGCGGGGCGCAGGTCGTGCGCGCGGAGCCCGCGCGCGAGCAGGGCCGTACCGCGCGTCTTGGCGGCCAGGACCTCGGCCACCTCCTCGGGCGTCTTGGCCCGCAGGGTGCCGGGGCGCACCACCCCGGCCGCATGGACCAGCACGTCGAGCCGCGTCAGACCGGCAAGGAGCGCGTCGACGTCGGCCTCGCGGGAGACGTCTGCGGCGCGGTACTCCACGGTGGCACCCAGCAGCCGGAGTTCGGCGAGCAGCCCGGCGGGCGGCACGGTCGAGCGACCGGTCAGCACGAGTTTCGGCCGGCCTCGTCGGGCGAGATCACGGGCCAGCGCGCCACCGACCCCTCCGGCACCACCGGTGATCAGATACACGCCGTCGGCCGGCAATGCGGCCTCACGCGTCACGGGTCCGGTGGCGTCGGGCTCGGCGACCGGCTCCGTGGTCCGGCCGAGGCGTCGCCCGGCCCGCCAGGCGACGGCGGGCGCGGGTTGCCCGCTGCCACTCGACGACGTGGGACGGGCGGTGAGTTCGTGGTCGAGCGCGTCAAGACGCAGGTCGATCTCGTCGAGGGACGACAGGTCGACGCTGTGGGCCGTGACGCCGGGCAATTCCTCCGGCAGCGCCATCGTCAATCCGGTCAGGACCGCCTGTGCCGGACGCGGCAGCTCGGGCCCGGCCCCGGTCGCATGGACGTCCTCGGTGACGACGAGCACGCGCGGGCGATGGAGAGCGAGCTGCGGCAGCAGGCCCTGGAGCTCGGTCACCATGGCACGGTGCGCCGCGTCGAGCGCGTCGGCGGAATCCGGCTCCACGGCAGGCCCCGCGATCAGTACGACGGCCTCGGGGGCCGTCGTACCGTCGCGCTCGCCGCCGGGCAGGGGATTGTCGCCGACCCGTCGGAGGACGGTGACACCCCGCCCCGCGAGCCGCTCCGCGAACGCGCGCGCGAGCGCCGATTCCGGGCCGGCAAGGAGGACGGAACGCGGCCGGGAGCCGAAGGTCAGCGGGGCGTCGCCCCACACGAACCGGTGCAGCAACGGTCGGGGCGATATGGGTGATCGGGGCGATCGGAGGGATCGGGAAGGCCGGGGAGCGGCGGCAGGCCAGTAGCGGCGCCGCTGGAAGGGATACGTCGGTACGGAGGTGCGGGCCCGACCGGCGTCCATGGCCCTACGGTCGAGCGGCACGCCCCGCTGCCAGAGATGGCCCACGGTCTCAAGGAGCCCCCGCGCACCGTCCCGGTTCCCGGTCGCGAGCGCCAGGGCGCCGCGCGGATGCGTCGCGCCGAGGGCGCGGACGGAACTGCCCAGGGAGTCGGCGCCGAGCTCGACGAACGTGTCGAACCCCTCGCCGAGCAGACGCTCCACGGCCGCGCCGAACCGGACCGGCTGCCGCGCGTGGTCCCGTAGATGGGCCGGGTCCAGGACCGGTTGCCACCCGGTGGTGACCGTACTGATCAACGGTGTCACCGACGGCCGCAGCACGAGGGCCCGAGCGGCGTCGGCCAGCGGTTCCAGGGCCGGATCCATCAGGGACGAATGGAAGGCCCGGGACACCGCGAGGCGTCGTGCCGCGATGCCCCGGACGGCCAGCTCGGCGACGGCGCGCTCAACGGCGCCCTCCGTACCTGCAAGGACCACCTGGCCGGGACCGTTGACGGCGGCCACGCTCAGTGCGCCCCGTGCGTCGGCCACCAGTGAGGCGACGGTCGCCTCGTCACCGCGCACCGCCGCCATGGCGCCGGGGGCGCACAACTCCGCCATCAGCCGCCCGCGTTCGGCGGCGAACCGCACGGCGTCGGCGAGCGAGAGCGTCCCCGCGACACACGCGGCGGCGATCTCGCCGACACTGTGCCCGGCCACCGCGTCCGGCGTGATCCCCCAGGCCCGCACCTGGCGGGCGAGCGCGACGCCGTACGCCACAAGGAGCGGCTGGGCGACCTCGGTGCGGGCGAGCGCGTCGGGCGACACGTCGTCGAGGCACCAGGCGGCGAGACTGCGCCCACCGATCACACCGGCGTGGGCGGACGCCTCGTCGAGCGTTTCCCGGAAGGCGGGCGCGTCCGCGTACAAGGCGCGGCTCTGACCGTGCGGCCGAACGCCCTGCCCCGGCAGGAGAAGAACGAGCCGCGCCCGGGAGCGTACGGAGCCGCCGGCCGGAGCTTCCCCGCCGAGCGCGGCCGTCTTGAGTCCGGCGGTGTCGCGCACAGCGGTCTTGAGCACGGCGTCGAGCCGGGAGGCGATATCGCCGTCGGCGACGAGGGCAAGACGGTCGGGCCCCTCGTCCCGGGCGACGGCGACGGCAGCGCAGACGTCTCCCTCGTCGAGACCCGGGTGGTCGCGCAGATGATCCGCGAGACCGGCAGCGGCGGCACGCAGCCCGTCGGCCCCGTGCGCCGACAGGGTGAGCAGCCGTGGACCATCCGACGGCGCCTGATGCGCCTCAGGCCGGGCGGGCGCTTCTTCCAGTACGGCATGGGCGTTGGTGCCGCCGAAGCCGAACGCGTTGACGCCCGCGACCAGCGGACCGGGCGCCTCCCAGTCGCGCACCGTGTCCACCAGGGCGAAACCGGCGCCGGTCAGGTCGAGCGCGGGCGCGGGCCCCGGCGCCGACCGGAGCGGGGAAGGCGGCAGACGCCGCTGACCGAGCGCGAGGACCACCTTCACCAGACTCGGCATGCCGGCGGCGTTGAGCAGATGGCCGATGTTGGTCTTGACCGAGCCGAGCAGCCGGAGCCGCCCGTCGGCAAGCGGCGGGAAGGCATGGGCGAGCGAACGGACCTCGACGGGGTCGCCGATGGGCGTACCGGTGCCGTGGGCCTCCACGTACGACACGCTCGCGGGGTCGACGCCCGCGTCGCGGTACGTCTGCGTGATGACCTCGCGCTGCGTCAGGGGATTGGGGGCCATCAGGCTGAGCGAGCGGCCGTCGTTGTTCACGGCGGTGCCGCGCAACACGGCGAGGACCGGATCACCGGCGCGCTCCGCCTCGTCGAGACGGGTGAGGACGAGGGCAGCGCCACCCTCCCCGGGAACGAATCCGTCGGCGGCCGCGCCGAACGCGTGACAGCGGCCGCTCGGGGACAGGGCTTGCGCCTGCTCTAGGAGGGAGTACCCGGTGGACGTCAGATTGAGGTGTACGCCGGCGACGACCGCGACGTCGCACTCACCGGCCTGGAGGCTGTGCCGCGCCAGGTGCAGCGCGACGAGGGCCGAGGAGCACGCGGTGTCGACCGCGAGCGCGGGCCCGGTCAGGTCCAGGCAGTGCGCGACGCGGGCGGCGAGCATGTTGGGAAGGTTCCCGGTCAGCGCGGCCGCGGGCAACTCCGCCTCCCCGTAAGACTGTTCGAGCACCCTTCGGTAGCCGCTGTCACCAGCGGCGACGAACACTCCCACCCGGCGCCCGCGCCGGCGCGGACCGGCGTACCCGGCCCGCTCCAGGGCCTCATGGGCGAGCTCCAGGAGGATCCGCGCCTGGGGGTCGATCGCCCGGGCCTCTTCCTCCCCGATGCCGAAGAACCCCGCGTCGAAGCCGTCCGGCTCGTCGAGGAACGCGCCCCACCGGGCCTGGCCGTCGGACGGCTCCGCCCACCGGCCGTCGGGCACGGGGGTGACAGCGTCGTAGCCTTCGAGGAGCCGGTCCCAGAACGCTTCGGGAGTGTCGGCACCGGGAAACCGGCACGCGAGAGCGGAGACGGCGACGACGGGTTCGACGTCCGCGGCCGACATGCTCCGAGCCGCGCGTGACGGGGACGCATCCGCCCCGGGGCGGTGTGACGTCCCGCCCAGCGCGGGCTCGTCAGCTCCCGGACCACCCGAACCGCCGGCGGTGAGCACCAGCCCGGCGAGCGCAGCCACGGTGGAGTGGTCACGCAGGTCCGAAGGACGCAGCGGCACGCCGAACTCGTCCTCCAGACCGGCCAGCACTTCCATCGCCTTGAGCGACGAACCCCCGAGCGCCCGGAAGTCGTCGTGCAGCCCGATGTCGCCGTCAGCCAGCCCGAGTGCCCGTGCCCAGAGCCGGACCACGACAGCCTCGACGTCGGGCCGTGCCCGGGGGACGGGTGGCGAGGCCACGGCGACGGGCAGCAGCCTGTCGACGGCACTGACGGCCTGCGGCCCGGCGCAATGGTCCCCGTCCTGGAGATCCGGTGCGGTCGCCACTGTCGGCTCCCCGGCCCGCAGGGCGGGCGTGTCCCGGTCCTGCGCGACAGACGCGTCCTCGGCCCGCCCCAGCGGCGAACCGTCGGCGCGCACTTCTGCGGTGTCGCCGGCCCCGGCCCCTGGGCACGACGTGTCCTCCGCCCCGGCCCTCAGGGATGACGTGTCCTCCGCCCCGGCCCCTGGGTACGACGTGGCCCCGGTCCGCTGCCCCGGCAGGGACGCGCCCCGGAGACCTGCCGCAGACCCCTTCCCCCACACACCCGTAGCTGCCCGCCCGGAGATCTCCGGATACTCCCCGCCCTCGAAGCGCTCGCGCAGCACCCCCCGCCGCACCTTCCCGCTGGTCGTCCGCGGGAACCCCCGGACGGGCAGCGCAAGTACACGCACATCGTCGTGCCCCAAGGCCTCGCGGACCCGCCCCGCGACCTGGTGCAAGAGCTCTGGCGTCACGGCGGAGAGCGCACGCGCACGCCCATGCGCGGGCGGGGGTGCGGGCGCGGGTGCGAGGAAGACGACCACCCGCTCGCCGCCGCCCGCCGGATCGTTGGAGCCCACCACCGCCACCATGCACCGCCCGAGACCAGGCGTGCCGGCGGCCACCTCTTCGAGGTCCGCCGCATGGAACGTACGCCCGTCGACGAAGACGACGTCCTTGGAGCGCCCGGTCACACAGAGCCGCCCCTTGCTCAGGAAACCCAGATCGCCGGTGCGCAGCCACCCGTCGACGAAGGCCCCCGCCGTCGCCTCCGGCGCGCGATGGTACCCACGGGCCAACTGCGGCCCCCGGACCTCGATGTGGCCGACCTGCCGTTCCTCGACGGCCTCGCCTCGGTCGCCGGTGATCCGCACCGCGCACCCGTGCACCGCGCTGCCCACGTCCATCAGCTCGACCGCGTCGGGGCCGGGCGCCGTGTCCACGGCCAGCCCACGGCTGAGCGCGGCCCGGTCGAGGGCGAGGGGGCGGGCCACCTCGCCGGGCGGCGGGAAGGTCACGGCAAGCGTGGCCTCGGCGAGGCCGTACACCGGCTGGGGCGCGGTCGCCGTGAGCCCCGTGGGCCGCATGCGCCGAACGAAGGCCCGCCAGACGGCCGGCGAGATCGGCTCCGCGCCGACGAGGATCATCCGTACACACGCCAGGTCGAGACGGGCGAGGGTCTCCTCCGATACGCGTCGTTCGACGAGGGCGAGGGCGAAGTTGGCGGCCGAGAGCAGCGTCGCCCGGTGCCGATCCACTGCTTCCAGCCACTGTACGGGCCGCTTGGCGAACGTCAGGGGTTCGAGCCGGACCTGCCTGATCCGTGCCGACAGCGGAACGAGGTGGGTGCCGATCAGACCCATGTCGTGGAAGTACGGCATCCAGGTCGCGAGCACGTCGTGGGACCTGATGCCCGCCGCGGCGCGGATCTGCGTCAGATTGGCCAGCACGGCGGCATGCGTGAGCTCGACCCCCTTCGGCGCTCCGGTACTGCCGGAGGAGAACTGCAGAAACGCCACGTCAGCAGGCGTTCGCTCCGGCAGCTGCCGAGGAGCGGGGTGTGCACGCAACCCGTCGAGCGTCAGGGGGCGTACGGAGTCGGGCAGGGAATCGAGCAGCGGCGCGGTGGAGGCGCCGAGGGCTACCGGTGGCCGGCCGAGGAACTCCCATACGGGGAGCACCCGCCGTACGTCCGGGGCGAGCGGCACAGGTACGAGGCCGGCGGCCACGGCGCCCCAGAAGAGCGGCAGGAACTCCTCGCTGCGATCGGCCGGCAGCACCACATGACTCCCCGGCGCGAGCCCCGCGTCGAGGAACCCTCCGGCGACACGCAGCGAATCGGCGAGCAGCGCGCGATGGGAGACGGCCCTTTCCGCGCCGTCCCCGTCCACATGGACGATCCCCTGGTCGGGCGCGAACTCTGCCGCGCCGGACAGCACGTCCAGCAACACCGTCTCGCCGTGTCCCCGCATCAACGCCCCCGTGGCTCTGCCCGGCGGCGGCCCCCTCACAGCCCGCGAGAGCGACCGCCCCCGTTTCGGTCTGGTCTGTCGCAATGATGACTGATCTTCATTTCACCCGGCGTCGCGGGCCGGGCGGGACTTTCCGGACACGACCGAGGGGCGAGGCGAATCCGCCGAGAGCACAGACGACCACCGAACCTGTTGGTGACGTGGGACCCCCGGCTGACGTGCCGGGGTCCCACGTCACCCGTGCGCGCCGCCGACGGAATCTGCATCCGCCTTCAGATCCGCCAGATCCGCCAGATCCGCCAGATCCGCCAGATCCGCCTACAGATCCGCCTCCAGATCCAGGCGGAAACTCAACTGACTCCCGAGCTCCCGGAATCCGAGCGACCGCGCGACCCGGCGCGAGGCCGGCGGACGGGCCCGCCACTGGGGGAGGAGGCCCACGGTCAGGGCATGTGCCACGGCGGCGGAAGCAACCTGCCGGGCAAGGTGGCGGCCTCGCCACTGTGGATGGGTCAGCACACAGACGTGCGCGGTCTCGGCGGGCCAAGCGCGGTACCCCGCGGCTGCGACCACCTCCGTACCCTCGCGCACGACGAACACGGGAGAGGTGATCTCCTCGACGCCGCTCTCCGCCACGTCATCGGGACCCGCCGACCGCAACAAGCCCTGCAGGGAGGGATGGCCGGGGTCCAGGTGCTCGACAGTGCCGTCGGCAGGCGCGGGGCGGAAGTCGGCCCCGGAGAGGTACGCCAAGGTGGCCGGCCCGAGCACCTCGGAGACGGGCAGTACGGCCTGGACCTTCTCCGGCCGCGTGAGGGAGTCGGTCGGCACCGAGGCCAGCGCACGGCGCAGCACTCCGGCGGCGCTCACGGTGGGAGCGGTGACGATCGCCGCGCCGCCGAGGACCACAAGTCCGGCCCATGACGGCGGACACAGCGCCGAGGTCGGTGACACGACCACGGCGGGACCGTCAAGCGACGCGAAGGACACCGGCACATCGGCCAACGTCTCCCACAGCCCACGAGCACGCACCAGCAACGGATCATCAGTCATGCCCTGATCCTTCCACCAAGCCCTGACGCTTCCACCGAGCGGCCGATGCCCAGCATGCGGGGCCCGGCTCGCACCGGCCGGGCCCCGCATCTGTCTCGATCCGACAACCAGCCTATTCCTGAAGGGACTTGGCTTCCGGCGCAGGAGCGGCCTCGGGGGTCTCAACGTTCTTCCCGGCCTTCACGGCCATCGGGGTCTCCCCGGCCTCCGGGGCCTTCGCCGTCTCGCCGGTCGCCTCCGGTACGAACGCGATCTCGCCGTTCAGCACCTTCTTGGCCGTCACCCGGTCCAGCGCGCCCTCCCAGCGCGAGACCACGAAGACGGCCACGCAGTTGCCGAGCAGGTTCGTCGCGACGCGCATCGCGTCCATGATCCGGTCGACACCGAGCAGCAGGGCCACGGCACCGGCCGGGATGACCCCGAGCGCAGAAGCCGTCGCGGAGAGGGCGAGGAACGCCGAGCCGGGGACGCCGGCCATGCCCTTGCTGGTCAGCATCAGGACCAGGACGACGGTGATCTGCTGGCCGAGGGTCAGGTCGACGCCCACCGCCTGGGCGATGAAGAGCGTACCGACGGACAGGTAGATGGAGGCGCCGTCCAGGTTGAACGAGTAGCCCGTGGGCAGCACCAGCCCGACCGCGTCGTCACGGCAGCCGGCAGCTCGCAGTTTCTGCATCATGCGGGGCATGACGGTCTCGCTGGAGGCCGTACCGAGCGCGAGGAGCATCTCCTCGCGCGTGTAGCGGACGAACTTCCAGAGGCTGAGCCCGGTGAGCGCCTTGAGCGCGACCGCCAGGGCGAGGAGGAAGAGCAGGGCGACGCCGTAACAGACGGCGATCAGCTTCCCGTACGTGGAGAGCGCGCCGAGTCCGTATTCGCCGACCAGATGCGCCGTCGCACCGAAGACCGCGAGCGGGGCGAGCTTCATGATGAAACCGACGATGGCGAAGACGACTTCCTGCGCCTGTTCGATGGCGGGCAGGATGGCCGGCACCTTGGTGTGGCCGAGGTGGAGCAGGGCCGCGCCGACAAGGCAGGACAGGACGAGGACTTGGAGCAGCGAGTTCTCGGCGAAGGCGCCGACCGCACTGTCGGGCAGCGAGTGCAGGATGAACTCGGAGGTCGAGGGCAGCTCGCCACCGCCGGTCTTCTCGTCGACGGCGGAGGCGTCGAGCGTGGCCGGGTCGACGTTCATCCCGGTTCCGGGCCCGGCGAGGTTTCCGGCGAGGAGACCGAAGACGAGGGCGACGGTCGTCGCGACCTCGAACCAGATCAGGGCCTTGATCCCGATGCGGCCGAAGGCCTTGAGGTCACCAGCCTTCGTGATCCCGGCGACGACCACACAGAACACGAGCGGGGCGATCATCGCCTTGATGAGACGGACGAATCCGTCGCCGAGCGGCTGGGCGGCGGCTGCGGCCTCCGGCCACAGCCGACCGACGAGGACTCCGAGCAGGAGCGCGCAGGCGACCTGCGCGAACAGCGAGGTGCGCAGCAGACGGGCTGCGCGGCGCGCGAGGGACGGCGCGGGTGGAGCGGGTGGGGCGGCGTGCGGCACGGGCACTCCTCCATAGCGGACTTCTGTCATGCGGAAACCAACTTCCGCTGTGCGCGCCACTATTGCGGAGCTACGCATTCCACAGAAGACCCCATGCTCCCTCCATGTAAATCCTGGATCATGCTCCAAACCCGTCAGTCAGGGTTGGCGCGAGGGCGGGCGGTACCGGCACGCCCACGACGCCGCCCAGGACGTGCACGGCGGCCTCGGCGCGCTGGCGCAGCTGTCCGTGCCGGCGTGCAGCAACCGCATCCCGGAGCAGCGGGTGAAGGAAGTGCTGGAGGAGGTCGGTCTCGTCGACGTGGCGCGGCGCCGCATCGGCGAATCCTTGCTCCGCGTGAGACCGCGGCTAGGCGTCGAGTCGCCCCTGCTCGGCGACCCGCCAGTGCTGTTGTTCGACGAGCCGCTCAACGGACTCGACCCTGAGGGCGTGAAATGGGTGCGCGAACTGTTCCGGCACCTCGCCGCCGAGGGCCGCACCGCATTCGTCGCCAGCCACCTGATGCCGGAGATGGAGCACACTGCCGACCGGCTGATCGTCATCGGCCGGGGTGAGTTGATCGCGGCGGAGAGCCTCGCGAAGTTCCGCGCGAGGCATCCGTCCGGAGCGTGCAGGTCAACACGCGGGCGGCGGCGGTCACCCTGCGGGACCTCCTGGCGGCGGAGGGCGCGGCGGTGGACCCGCCCGGCGACGGTCTGACCGTGTCACCGGCCTGACAGCGGATGGATCGGCGAGAGCCCCCCAGTACCTCGCAGGGGAGTCCCGATGAAATCGACAACCGGCCCGGCAACCGGCCCGAGTTCATACGGGACGGCATCCCCCTGGAGATCGCCATCACCGGGAATGCGACCAGGTCATGGTCACGGCGCTCCGGCCCGTCGGCGCACTCGCGATGGTGGGGGAGCACAACACGGGAACGGTCCGTACGACGTTCGCCGTCGTCCCGGTCCGACGTTCGCTGATGGCGGCCAAGGCCGTCGCCTTCGCGGCCGTCGCGACTGCTCCTCGCCTCCACACTGCTCGCCCCGGAGTGCGCGCTCGCCGGGATGGCCCTCGGAACCGTCGTCCGCCATACAGCGGCGGCCACCGTGATCACGACGGTCGCGATCTTCCTCGTCCTGTCCAACGCCCCCACCGACGGCCGCTACTGGTCGGCGCTCGCGAGCCGCGCCATGCCCTTCCGTATACGGATCCGACCCCCGGATGTCGGTGCTCCGTCCCCGACCGACTTCCCTGGAGCACGGGCGGAGCCTGGACGGTCTACCTGGCGTGGACGTTGGGCGCGGCGGCGGCCAACGGGAACGGTTCGGGCAGGCCGGGCAGGCCAGGCAAGCGCGGCAGCCCGACAGGCCCGGCGGATCAGGGAGGCCCGGCAGGTCAGGGACTGGCGATGAGCTCGCCGAGCCGCATGGCGAGCCACGGCCTGCGACCACCCGCTCTCATCTGGCCGCGCGCGATCGCCTTCCAGATGGGCATGCGGTGGAAGGAGACCAGCAGGAATGCGACCGGAGCCGCCGTGATCCTGCAGTCGTACGCGCGCGGCGGGGCGTCCCGCGTCACCGTCGCCGTCCCGTCGTCGATGACGACCGCAAGCCGCGGACCGCCCTTGATTGCGAGGTCGAAGGCGATGTCGACGCCACGCGCCTTCGCCGTGTCCAGGGCCAGTGGCATCAGCGTCGGCATCGACTGCCCGAGCACCAGGCTCGCCTCCTCGGGGCCGATCGGCCAGGGGAGTCCGGCGCCGCGGGCGATGTCGAGGCCGTGTACGAGGGTCTCGCTGAGCATCAGACCGGTCGCCGCCGCCAGCGTGAGCGCAGACTCCTTCCCGAGCCAAGGGGCGGTGACGGGGGTGTCCGGTGAGAGTCCTTCGGTCACCCGCAGGAACATCTCGCTCCGCTCGGAGACGAAGTCGCCGAGACCGGCACGCTCCTCACCGCTGAAGAGGCCGATGGACGTGGCGTTCATGGCCGCGATCCGCTCGCCGAACGACCGGCCGTCGTCCGGTGGCAGGAGGCCGTCCCACTCCACGGACTCGTCGGTGAAGCCGACGGAGTAGGCGAAGTGCACGCCCGCGAGGTGGGCGCCGACATCACCCACTGTCCACACGGGGACACCGGAAGGCGCGTCCATGTCCCGGACCCCTTGCAGCAGTCGGACCAGCCGCGGAACCACGTCCCTCAATGCGGCACGGGTCCTCTCGTGCTCTGCGAAGGGATCGAACTCCGCGAAGGAATCGAACCGCGTGACAGTACCCATGACAACTCCCCCAAGCTGCGGACGGGCCCGAAGGTTACCGCCGGGTAGAGAGGTTGCGGTAGAGCTCCCGCGCGCCGCCCCCGACACCGCCTCGAACACGGCCCCCAACACCGCCTCCAACGCTGCCTCTATCCGGCCCGAAACATCGCCCCGCACACCCGCCCCCCCCCACGACAAGGGAGCACACCATGCATTCCGCCCGACTCCGCCGAGCGGCGGCCGTGACCGGGGCGCTGACAGCAGCTTTACTCGCCTGGCTGCCGCGCCTATCCGGCTCTGCGGCCGCGCAGAGCAGCAACGGGAACCTCGCCCCGGTCACCAGGACGAGCCCGCCCTTGGCCGCATCCTGATCAACCCGGCCACGGCAGACCTGGTGCTTTCGCGGCGGCCCACGGCTACGACAGGACCGCCGGCGAGGCCAGGCCGCCGCGCCCCGAGGAGACGCCTCTGGACGAGGACGGCCTCACCGCCCTGCACGGGTACCGACCGGGCGACGTGCCCCCGTGGCAGGACCCCCTTCTCTGAGGAGGAGGCCCAGGAGACTCAGACCGGGATCAAGGTCAACGGCCTGAGCGTGCCGGTCCACGGCTGCTTCGGAGAGCTATCGGACGCTCCACGAGCCCAAGCGGACGAGCATCGACCCGACGTTCCCCTTCCCACTGTCCGCGGAGGCGCACGCCCGAGCCAAGGCCGACTCACGGACGCAGTGGGTGAATGAAGCGGATCTCCACCGAGGTCGCCGACGCCCTCACCGCCTACCGCATCCAGCGCGCCACCCGACTGGCCCTGGCGACCGCCCTCCCCTGACACGCCACCACCGGTGCAGCCCGTCTCGTCCGCGGACCCGAGCGGTGCCGGACTCCGCCGAGCGATGCCGGTCGGTGCCGGACCCTGCCCATTGGTACCGGTCCCTGCCGGTCGGTGCCGCCCGGGTCACGGGGAGACGGTGGCGGCCGGCGGGGTCCAGCGACGGGTACGGGAGGGTGCGTCGGGGACGCCGTACTCCTTCCTGAGGTTTTCGGGAATGGCGTAGTGCATGACGCGCCCACGGGTGAGCGAGGACAGCTCGAAGACCGTGGTGAGGTGCCCGAGCCGGTCGAGGGCCCAGGCGCCGAGCGGGGAACGGTCCTCGATGCTCTCCAGCACGCCCAGGAGGTGGGGCACGGCCTTGACGACGGTGTCCCACGGGGTGCTCGGGACCTCAAGCCAGTCGGCGCAGGTGTCGCCGACGAGATACCGGACGAGAGCGGGCACGACCGGGTCGAACAGCGTCCCCGGCACGATGTCCTCGTAGAGACGGATGAGCTGCCGGGTCAGGTGGGCGCCCTCAGGGGACGGCCCCATGTGCCGGATCATGTACAGATCGAGGAACCGGCGTGCCTCGTCGAGGGACTTGGGGACGGCGTCCTGGTCGACCCCCAGCATCGAGCCGACCACACGCCAGGCGTAGTAGTACGCCTCCGCCCCCTCCTCCGACATGTGGATGCCGAGACGGTGCAGGCTGTCCAGCACGAGCAGCGAGAAGAACATCTGCCCGCCGATCATGTCCTCCTGACAGATCGGCACCCCCGACGCCCCGATGTCCCAGCGGTCCTCGCGCCTGAGGTGGTGACGGATGGAGGCGTGGAGCAGCCGGACCTTCTGCGCGGCGGGGATGAAGCGGCTGCCGGCCTCGAAGGCATCGGGCTGCATCAGGTAGACGGTGAACTGGCCGGTCGCCGCCATGCGCGTGGAGGGGTAGTTCAGCCCGTGGGTCGTCGACAGCAGCTTCGCGACGTGGGGGACGAGATAGCAGGCCGGCATGGAGGCGAAGGACAGGGCGGTGGCGATGTGCACGTTGTTGTCGATGAAGAACAGCCGGGCCCGCTCCATCTCGTCCCAGTCCACCCAGGCCGGTGGGGCGCTCGTGGCCTCCAGATACTCCCTGGCGACATCGGGCAACCCGTCCGGCACGGGAGCGCCTGCGGTGGAGAAGAAGCGCATGAGCGTGTTGAAGGTACCCATCTCGCCGCGTTCGAAGAGAGCGGCGACGGTGGCATCGGCGAGCTCGTCGCCGCTCTGTCGAAGGGCGTTCATCGATGCCTCGGTGTCGGACACGGCAGGACTCCTTGAAAGTGACGGCCACGGGCGGAAGGGACAGCTGGACGGAAGGGACAGCTGGACGGGAGGGACAGCTGGACGGGAGGGTGCGGGGCGAGGCGAGCGGACGTCGGATCAGGCTGGATCGACTCAGGCCGGATCGACTCAGGCCGGATCGACTCAGACCGGATCGGATCACGCCGGAAGGGCCGGGTCAGGACAGACGGACCGCGGCCGAGTGGGCGAGACCGGTCAAGGCATGGACCGCAGGCGAAGGCAGGTCCAGCTCGTGGAGCGCACCGAGCGCCTCCTCGACCCGGGCGGCGATCATGCTCTCGACCCGGTCGGGTGTCCTGAGCCGCCGCATCACCTCGCGTACGGCCTCCAGACCGTCTTCGTCCAGGTCGTGCCGCCCGAGCAGGGTGCGCAGCTGCTCGCGGTCGCCGGAGCCGGCGATGCGCCAGGTCTCCGCGAGGAGCGCGGTCGGCCGATGGCCGCGTACGTCGTCGGCGTTGGCCTTGCCCGTGCTTCGTGTGTCCCCGAACAGGCCGAGTAGATCGTCCCGCAGCTGGAAGGCCTCGCCCAGCGGCAGCCCGTAGGCGCTGTACCCCTCGCGCAGCCGCTCGCCGGCCCCGGCCAGGGCGCCACCGATCAACAGGGGCTGCTCGACGGTGTACTTGGCGGTCTTGTAGCGGATGACCTTGAGCGACGCCGCCGTGTCCGGGGCGGCACCGGTGTGCAGGATCTCCAGACACTCGCCGGCGATCAGGTCACGGGCCAGCGCCGCCCACAGCGGGCGGGCCCGGCCGAGATAGGCGGCGGGCAGACCACTGGTGGCGAAGAGCTGCCCGGCGAGGGACATGAGCAGATCGCCGACGAGCATGGCCAACGACCGTGCGGCGTCCGCAGCCCGGGGATGGTGCCGTACGACACCGCCGAGGGCCACGTGAGCGGTGGGCCGCCCGTGGCGCAGCGGACTGTCGTCGATGAGGTCGTCGTGGACGACGGCGGCCGCGTGCACCAGCTCCATGGAGGCCGCCGCCCGCACCAAGGCGTCGCTGTCGGGCTGCCGCGCCGCGCGCCAGCCCCAGTAGCAGAAAGCCGCCCGTAACCGTTTGCCGACGGCGACGGCGGCCTCCAGCTGCTCGGCCACCGACCCAAGGGCCGGATCGACCGTCGCAAGCAGATCGGCCTCATCGGCGACGAAGCGATGCAGCACCTGGTCGACACGGGCCTTGAACGCGGCCGACTCCCAGCGCTCAGTCACCGTCGCCCACCCGCCCGGCCAGCACGTGCCGGGCGAGCACCTCCAGATGCGCCGGGGGCACGGAGGCGTAGCGATCCAGCACAAGACGCCCACGCGCCGTCAGATCCCGCTCGGCCTCGACGACCAACTCCGCCGCGTCCGAGCGCCGCGCCAGCCCCCGTACGACCCCGAGCGCGGACCCCAACGTGCCCGCGGCCACATCGGCCAGCCCAGCCACCAGCAGCACAGCCTGCTCGCCGGGCCCTCCACGGCGCCCCGCTTCCCGACTCATGACATCTCCCCCTTCACAGCACGTCGACACGGCGCAGGTCACGCGCCACGGGCCAGCCTCGCGGCCCGTCGGTCACGACCAGGGGGAAAGTCACGAACGAGTGATCACACCGATTGAGCGTACGGATCAAGGGAGGATGCAGGGCTGAGGGCGCAGGGCTGAGGTGCGCGGTGCTGAGGGGCGCAGGGCGAGTCCCTGTGGGGCGCCGCGGATTCCGGCAGTCGGGGACCCCATGGGATCGGGGCCCCGACACCGTCATGTCATGTCATGTCACGGCAAGGGACGTCACGTCACGCCACTCATCACGTCACGCCACCCATCACGTCACAACGCGCGTCACGCTACGACGCGTCCCGCACTGTTCCGATGAACTCCGGCCCAGGGATGGGCTCCCACGAGCCGTCGTACGTAGTCAGCTGAGCGTGTACGGACTCCACCGTCTCACTGACACCGTCCTTGACGGTGGGCACGCGCACTTCCGCGCTCGTCTCGCCGGCCGGTACGGAGAAGCCCAGGTACAGGCCCCCGTGATCGAGCTGGGAGAGCGGCGTAGCCGTGGCGGGCACCTCGCCGAGGTGCTCCTCCAGCCACGCCCGGTCGACGTCCTCGGTGGACAGCTCCGTACCGCCGGCCGGTGGCAGGAAGCCGACGCCGCCCATGATCTCGGCGTCGGCGGCCGCGGACAGCGTCACCCGCCAGGTCAGGGCGGAACCTTCGGTCACATCGGCCGCGACCGGCGTCACGCTCACCGTGGGCATGGCGTCGTCGTTCAGCACGGTCACACCACCCCGGTGCGAGCCGACCGCCGTGCCACGCACGGCCTTGACGAACGCGTCGTGCGGGACGTCGTAGCCGAAGCGGGTGTTGCCCCGTACCGCGACCGGTACGTCGATGTCGTGCCGACCCGGTCGTACCGTCACCGTGCGGGACGTGAACTCGCCCGTGTCCGGAGCGGGAACGAACAGTCGGACCTGTCCGCTGCGCTGCCCGGACACCCGCACCGGTACACGATAGGTGCGGACCCCGGAGTCGCCCTCAGCGACGGTCAGACGCCCGATGTCGACGCGTGCCAGATCGGCCGCTCGTACGGCCGGAGTGCCGGGGCGCCAGCCCCACGCGTCCATCAGCCACGCGCGGCCCGAACCGCTGCGCGGGGTCAGTTCCAGCGCGGTGATCGCCTTCAGGTCCACGCCGGACCGGGCACTGGCCGACAGCGGCACACGGACCTCGCGTGCCCAATACGAGGCGGTCCGCTCACTGCCCGGCAGCCCGTCGACACGGGTACGGCCCAGGTGTACGCGGCGCCCGGAGGAATCCCTCATGGCGACGTCCAGCTCGGTGCCCGTGCTGTTGGGCGGGACGATCAACCGCAGCGCCAGCGCGTCGGAACCCGCGAGGGAGACCGGCTGGGCCGAGCGCAGAGCGACCGGGGATCCGGGGGTCGCCCACTCCAGTGCGACGGCGTCACGGCCCGGTTCGGGAGAGGCCTCCCAGGAAGCGAAGTGCGGTGACATGCCGCCCGCCTCGGGGGACAGGCACGCGCGGGCGGGATCCGGGTCGACTTGGGCGCAGAGCCTGCCGCCGCTGCCGGACACGGTGACCGAGGAGCCCGGCACGAAGGCAGGCGTGCGGTGCGCACCGACGGCGTGGGCGAGGGCCCGGGCGGGGTCGGCCGACGGGGCGCGGCGGCCGGTGCCGTCGAGGAGCGGACGGACCCGGTCGTCACCGGCGACGAACAGCCGGGCGGCCGCCGCGATGTAGGTGGCGCCCGCGGCCTGCTGTTGCGTGGCGGTGAGGCGGGTCTTCGTGCCGGCGGAGCAGACCGGGTCGACCCCGTCGTCGGACGAGAAGTCGTCCATGGCCGGCGCCTGCGCCTGCCCGGGGGTCCACTCGCTGTTGAAGAAGTTGTGGTTGGCGCCGACCATGTAGACCGCGCTGTGCAGGGCGGCGCCTCGGCTGACACCGCGTGTGCCGTCGACGAAGTTCTGGCCCTGGAGGTCGTACACGTCGCCGTCACAGCCGGGCAGAATGGTCATGGAGGGCACGTCAGGGGCCGGGTTGTTGCCGAAGATCGTGGGCCCTATCGGGACGGTGCCACGGATCTTCCACCGTACGGGTCCCCGGTAGCCGTCCTGGTCGGCGGGCGGCGGCGAGAGGCTGTCGACCGCGGCCCGGTTGACTCCCTCACCACCACGGGAGTGGCCGACGAGCAGCACGCGCGACAGGTCCGCGGCCGAGGCGCGGCGTACGGCGGCCGGAGCGGAGGCCCGGTTCGAGGACCAGTCGGCCCAGCGGGCGAGGTGCAGCCGTATCAGGGAGGAACGGGCCTGGGCGCCGCCGTCCTCGGCACGGTAGTCCTGGCCGTTGATGCCGTTGGCAGCTATCGACAGCGTCACGTACCCCTGGGAGGCCAGGAGGCGCTGCGCCCGCAGGTATCCCTCGTGGCTCGGTATCGGCCGAGAGCCCGCCGGGCAGGGCCACGCGCCCGTCGCCTCGTCGGACCCAGGGGTGTAACAGGTCTCGTGGCGGCCGTGCAGGAAAAGGGCTACGGGCCGCTTCCCCGGCGCATCGGCCGGTCCCACGACCGTGGCACGCATCTCGACAGGCTCGGGGAACCCGGGAAGCCGCACGGACTTCAGACCGTACTCGCCGCTGACGGTCCGGTAGCGACCCGGCACTCCGGGATCCACCCGGTTCGGGGGAAGCGGGGCCTCCGGAAGAGCGGCCGGGGCGGCGGGATCGATGCGCGCGGAGCGGGCGGGCCCGGGCGCGTCGAGTCGACGCCCGGCAGCCGTCACCCGCAGCTGCGCCCCCTCGACAAGCCGGACGTCACGAAGGGGCAACCGGAAGGAACGGCCGTCCTGTTGAGCCATCGGTCGGCCGAGCAGCCGGTCGCCGGCGTGGAACTCGACCCGGGCATCGCCCATGGGCACGGCTTCGGGCGACGTCCAGACCAGCTGGCGCCCGGCCCCACCTCCGGTGATCTTCCATCCCGGGGGGAGCTGGAGGGTGCCGACCCGGCTCCCGGAAGACGCGGCCGGCGCGGTTCCGGGAGCCGGTGACGGGGACGTGGAAGACGGCGCTGAAGGCGACGCTGGGGATGGCGGTGAAGACGGGGGTGAAGACGGCGGTGACTGCTGCGCGTACGCCGGCCCGGGTGACACCGCCGCCAGCGCGAGTAACGCCGCGGCGGTGGCCACGCCGCGTGTAGCACGTATCAAAACGGTCATCCTCACGATCGATCTCGTCGGACACCGAGGAGCGCAGGTGGACCGCGCCGACGGGGCTTCCGGGCTTCCGGTCTCTCGGGCGCCCGGCTTCCCTGGTGCCTCTCTTGCTTCCGGAGGACGGCGACCAAGGGGTGTGGGTTGCCTGCCGACAGGTGAACGATGCGTCAGGAGAGAGATCTCGACCATGTGCCGAAACAGTCGGGCGCGCGCCGACGGGTTCAAGGGGGCTATGTGCAGGGCGACTTGACCACCGCCCTGTGGCCGCACGCGGCGAGATCGGCGGGACTCAGACCCGGGGAAGGGAAGGGTCGGGAGTCCAGGGCTGTGGTGCGGTGATGGACCAGCGTTCGTGGTCCCGCCAAGCCCCGTCGATGTAGAGGTAGGCGGGCGAGACCCCTTCGTAGCGGAAGCCCAGCCGCTGGACCAACGCCAGGGATGCCTTGTTCGCCGGCTGAATGCTGGCCTCCAGCCGGTGGAGCCGCAGATCGGTGAAGGCGTACTGCAGGGTGGCGACGAGCCCTTCGGTCATGTACCCGGACCCTGCGGACGGGGCGAAGGCCGCATAGCCGAGGGACGCGCCCTGGTAGCGGCCCCGGATGATCGAGTTGATGTTGACCATCCCGGCGGCCACGCCGGTCTCCCGGACGCGGACCAGAAAGCCCTGGTTTGCGCCGTCGTCAAAGCGACGCATCCAGACCTGGAACTCCTCGGCGGTCGCGGGCAGTTGCATCCACGGCATGTGCAGCTCGGAGCTGGCTCGCGCGAGGGCGCAGAACTCGTCCTGGTCGGCGAGGGTGAGCGGGCTCAGTTCGATCCGCGAGGGCTTGTTGGGCATGGGCCAACGTTAGCCCCGGTGATTCAGCTGTGGTTGGTGAGGTGTAGCCCGCAGTTGGCTCGGTGGCGGCGGGCAGGTCGGTTCCAGCTGCCGGCACGCCGAGATCCCGACGCTGCGGCCGGGCGCTCCGAGCCGTCCGGGTCGTGGGTGGACAGGGGGCCCACAGGTCAGCCGGCCAGGTCAGCCGGCCAGGCCGGCCGGCCGGGCAGCCAGGCGTGGCATCACCAGCCGGACGGGCCCCATCCGAAGCGCCGAAGCGCCGAAGCGCCGAAGCGCCGAAGCGCCGAGGCGCCGAGGTCAACTCCGCGCGTCGGCACGTGATCGAGGGCCCGAGCTGATCTGTAGCAGGGGCGGCGCCGAACGCGGCATACCGACATAGGGGCAGCGCACGGAGTCCTCATCTCGACGTGCCCATCCCCGCACCCAAGGCGTCAGCTGCTCGTTGTCGATCTGGAGTGTGCCGTCCGGCAGTAGGTGTCCGATGCTGTTCGCCGGATCGTTGAGGGCCACAGTGCACTTCGCGATGTTGCCGTTGGCCCGAATGACGAACGAGTTCGGGCGTGCGGCGTAGCAGACATCCATGGTTCCGGTTTCGCGCGAGGTGGACGGCCCGTTACTCAGTACTGCCTTGAGGTCCTCGATGATTCTGACTCGCTCGCTCGCTGAGAGGACGTCGATGGACTCGTCGTTGGGTCCACCCATCCGCTCGATCGGCCTGAGACTCACGGAGAAGCGTTCATCGTCAAGGAATGTGTCACGCACCTGAGCGAGGAAGTCCGGCATGTACGGCAAGGTGTCGGGTGCGAGATGAACGCGGAGGATGACGCGCACCGTGAGCTTGCTGGCCCGGATCGACAGCAGATTGTTCCAGATGCGCTGAAACGAGCCGCCGCCGTTGGCTCTGACGCGGGAGGCGTTGTGTACGGTTTCCGGCCCGTCCAGGGAAATCTGGTAGGTGCGGACGCCCAGGGGCATCAGCTTCTCCGCCATCGCAAGGTCGAGGAGGTACCCGTTGGTGGTCATGTCGGCCTCGTACCCCAGCCCTGGCCTCCGAGCCGCCGCTTCGGCGATATGGGCCGACACGTCTTCCACCACCCCTCGGCCCAAGAGGGGCTCGCCACCGAACCACGAGACGCTCACGCGCTGCAGCCCGTCCATCCTCCGGTCAAGCAGCCGCTTGATGCCCTGCACGGTAGACGGATCCATCTGGCCGATCGCGAAGTCCTCGTAGCAGTATGTGCAACGGAAATTGCATTGCTCCGTAGGGAGAATGATCAAGTGGAGAAAATCATCTGAAAAGGACGCCAAAAGTTCTTCCTGGAAAGCTTCTTTCGTGTGACCGGACGAGTCGGCGGAAATGCTCATCAGTCATGCTCCGATGCTTTAACGAATGGGATCGGCGAAGCTCGATAGCAGAGCAGCCGGAAGCGCCTGCGGCCGATCACGGCCGCAGGCGAGCGTCTTGGCCTGTCGCTGTCTACTTCTTCGGGCCGCCGCCCGATCCGCACCCGACGACGAGATTGCAACCATTGTTGACAACGGTTCGCGCCCGGGCGGGCAAGGCTGAGCGCGCATCTCTGAGCTGTGCTGAAAGCTCCGGCGCACTGACGACAATGCGGCCTGCATCGTCCACCTGGACGTCGACTGAGGTCTTTTTCGTGTCCTTCTTGGAACCCATAACGGCCTCCTCTGATGGTGACCACTTCCTGTCCCACCCACTGTCGAGTGGAGCCTCTCTCTCCGCCACTCACGACAGCCAGACGGGGGAGGGGCGACTGATTGCCGTGCGTGCCGTGCGTGCCGTGCGTGCCGTGCGTGCCTTGGGCGCCGTGCGTGCCCTGCGGGCCGTCGAGGCTCTGTCGGTCTCGGCGCCGTCTACAGACCCGTTCGCGGTCACGCGGACAGGAAAGTCACAACCGCAGTCGCGGTTTGCGTCGGGTGGACCGCATGGCGGCCAGGCCGCTGCTTCCGGATCACCGGGCGGACCAAATGGGGCTCTGGTCGGTGGGCTGGGGGGGATCACCGCCCGGATCCCATCCCGCCACAGTCCACCCCGCCCGGGCACGCGGTCCGGCAGCAGCGGCTCGATCCGCGCCCACTGCGCATCACTCAACGACATGCCCCGACGAACGACCCGCATCTGCCGGGGCATGGCCGCCCGCTGTGCCGGTCAAACAGGCCGGAGCGCCTGATCAGACGCTGCAGAGGCAGCCGCAGCGACCTCTGCGAAGTCCATGTTGCCGAGCGTCAGGTTCGCGTGGACGTCGTGCACTGCGGCAGGCGCGGCACGGAACTCCCGCGGCTCCGGCGACTCGATGAGTTCCTGGTAGTAGAGGGGATCGAGGTCGCCCTCGTCCTCCCAGATGTTCGTCAGAGCTACTGAAGTTGAATGCGTGATGTCGGTGACGTCCGCCCGACGGAACCCGCGGCTGATGGGGTGAGGGTGCAGACGGGGTTGGTGGGGGTGAAGGATGGCGTCGTACCCATTCAGCCGGGCGAACAGGATGTTCCGTATGCGGCACCACCGGGAGCGAACGTGACTACTGACCCCGCTATCGGCCCACATGTTGTGCGTGCCAGAGTGACCTTCCTTCCGGCCTCGGCCGGGGGGCGGGTCACGCCT
This sequence comes from Streptomyces sp. NBC_00250, assembly GCF_036192275.1. NCBI lineage: Bacteria > Bacillati > Actinomycetota > Actinomycetes > Kitasatosporales > Streptomycetaceae > Streptomyces > Streptomyces sp. NBC_00250. The sequence goes on from NZ_CP108088.1 coordinate 8,876,267, forward strand.
GCAATGAGCGGGATTCGGCCGATTCTTCGGCTCGGCGAAGTCCTGACCTCGTGTGTCGTCCGGTCGGCCGAGGGCATCGAGTCGTTCCAGCCGGAACGCGCCTACGAGGTCGACATCGAGATCGTCTTCTGGCACGAGTACGGGAACATGTTCAGTGCCGAGGCTCCCGTGAGGTTGTACGACGGCTCACGACTGATCGCGACCGGCGAGTACCTTCTCCCTACCGGTGACCAGATGCCCTCGGTCGGGTTCAGGTCGGGGGCGTAGGTCGGCAACTGGAAGACGGTGAGCCAGTCGGCGTTCGCAGCGATGAAGTCCTTCATGCCGGCGGGCAGGTGGAGGCGACGTTGTCCCACACAGGCACAATCGGGGTTCCGAGCTGGATGTGAGCGAGTTTCGACCGGCCCGGTGAACCCTTCGAGCGCACCCCTGCCGCGCCGCTCTTGCGCCAGGATCGGCGCCACCGCTCCGCCGACCGGACGCTCACCCGTAGCCCGGCGGCGACCTCCGCGTTCTTCTGCCCGCCCTCGAAACGCTCCACGGTCTGCAACCGCAGCCGTTCCCGCACAGCCCTCCCGACATCGGTCAACCCCGCCGCCCTGCGCGTATCTCACCTACACAGGACTACCGGCCCCACAGGCCCACCGTCCTGCGAAACACCGGCCGTCCGGTCGGTCAGGGGAAGCGGTCAGGGAAGGCGGTCAGGGGAAAATGGTGGCGCGGTTCTTGCCGACCGCCTCTAGGGTCCTGGGTTCATGACGCCGTTCCTTCGCCCGCCCGCCCTTCCTGCCGATGATCTTCTGCGTCTCCTGCGGGAGTGGTGCCCCGAGGCCGAGATCGCGCGGGCCGTGACGGGCACGGGCGTCGACATCGTCGGAGCGCGCGTGCCCATGGAGCGGGTTCGGGACGTGTGGGAGATCGGGCGGCGCAGGCACGGAGAGACCGGCTGGTGGCCCTATGTCACGTCCGCCTCGCCCGGAGGAGAGGCCGCCTACCAGGACGAGTGGGGTTGCGACACGGCCGAGTGGGAGCGTTCGGTCGCCGAGGTCGTCCTTCAGGATCACGACGCCCGGGCCGCGTCGGTCGTGGTCTCCAGCTTCCGGTGGTCGACCAAGAGCCTCCCTTTCGACGACGAGGACTTCCTGGGCTGGCGGGACGATCACGATCCCGACCGTCTGGCACCACTGCTGGGTCCGGCGGTGGTGGGGCCGATGCTGGGGGTGCCGCGGTGGGCCACCGACCACGGCGAAAGCCGCGCCGGCATGCGCTGGGTCAACTTCGTGGCTGCTAGGGGTGGTTACGAACTGCCCGTACTCCTTCCCGGTCTGTACGCCAATCCGAACTGGTTCGGGCACGGCAGCCGGTGCCTGACTCCCCTTGACGACGCGGCTCTTCTGCGCCGCTGGCAGGAACAGTGGGGCGCACAGCTGTTCTTCGCTGCAGGTCCCTACCTGGAGCTGGTGGTCGACCGGCCGCCCCTGGATCCCCGGGGCGCCGCGCAGGCCGCCACCGAGCTGTTCGCCTACTGCGGCGACACTGTGCAGGACGCGGTCAGAGCCGGGAACGGCATGGCCCGCTCGACGATGTGGTCCCTCTGGTGGGACTGAGCCGGACGGTTCGGGATCCCCGGCATCTCCAACCCGGCCCAGCTCGGCCCAACCCCTTGCCTTCGGCGTCCGGCACGGTGTGGCATGGGGGCATGAGCAGAATGGCGCAGGTCATCGTGTTGGCGCGGTACGAGGACGAGGTGATGGAGCCGCTGACGCGGCCGGACGAGTCCCGTACCTGGCACGGCTGTTTCGTGCAGATCCCCTGGTTCGTCGGGGGCTGGCACATCGAGTTCGTGCGGCGGCACCGGCGGCGCGGCGTGCTGAAGGACCTGGAGTCTCTGCCGTGGAACGAGCCCGCCTGCGTGCAGGTCATGCTGCATGACGAGGACGACGACGTGTTCAGCCTGTGGATGTTCCGCGACGGAGCCCTCGTCGAGGTGGGCATCCCGGGGACCCAGCGGGTGCACATCGCCCGCCCGCCGGAGGACGCGGACCCCGGCTTCCTGGTCCGGACCGGCCTGGGCCGGGGAGAGGACCGGCACTCGCCGGAGCACGTACAGGACCCGCGGTCGTGCTGGTGACCCGGCTCCGTGCATGATCGGCGAGAGGTTCAGTGCCGTGCCGGAGAAGGATGCGGTGCACGGTCGAGGCGGGAAGGCCCAGGAGCCGGCCGATCCGTGCCGGGCCGAGTTCGCGGCCGGTCCGCAGCCGGCAGACCCGGTTCTCGACCGCGGCGGGAGTCCGGTGCGGGATGGTGCGGGGCCTGCTGGAACGGTCGTGAAGGCCCGCGTCGCGTCTACCAAAGCAGCGTCACTGCCGCCGCCCTCCTCATCTGGCTCCGCTCGTGAGGAAGAGGAAGAACCTACGCCTGTGCGGGCAGCCGGTCGAGGCGCTCGCGCTGGGCCGGAGTGAGATGGAGGTCTGCCGCGGCGAGGTTCTCCTCCAGATGGTCGATCCGGGTGGTGCCCGGGATCGGGAGGATGACCGGCGAGTGGCCGAGGAGCCAGGCGAGCGCGACCTGCGTGGGCGTGGCGCCGCTCTCGGCCGCCACGGAGGCGATCTCGGCCCGCGCGCCCGACGTCCCTGCCGCGACGGGCCGCCACGGCAAGAACGCGATGCCCGCCGCCTCGCAGGCCGTGAGCACGGGCTCGTGCTCGCGGTCGAGCAGGTTGTAGCGGTTCTGCACGCTCGCGACGTTGATGATCTCTCGTGCCTGGTCCAGCTCGGTGACGGTGACCTCAGACAGTCCGATCCGGCCGATCTTGCCTTCGGTCTGAAGGTCCCGCAGCGTGCCGAGCTGATCGGCGAGAGCTGTCTCCGGATCGATGCGGTGCAGCTGGAGCAGCTCGATGCGCTCAACGCGAAGCCGACGGAGGGCCTGTTCGACCTGAGCGCGCAGGACGGCCGGCCGTCCGTCCAGTCCCCACTCACCTGAGGAGGCCGACCGTGCAACGCCGACCTTGGTGGTGATGAGAAGCTCGTCCGGGTAGGGGTGCAGGGCCTCGGCGAGGAGTTCCTCGTTTGCGCCCCCGCCGTACAGGTGGGCGGTGTCGATCAACGTGACGCCCAGCTCGACAGCCCGCCGGGCAACCGCAAGGGACGCCTGGCGATCGGAGGCGGGCTCGGTCGGCAGGTGCATGGCTCCGAATCCGAGCCGCAGTACACCCAGGTCCCCGCCGATACGAAAAGTTGTCGGTACCATCTGCTGTCTGCATTCCCCTCGCTCAAGGGGTCACGCTAACAGTGCAGTTGGCCATGGACATCGGTCGACCAGCGAGGTCGATCGTTCGCCGTGATCAGAGCAAAGACCGCTGATCGAAGAGACACGGCCTAAAGTCGGATGCATGACGACACCCCTTGTCAGCAGTGCCTTCGACTCGCTCCGCCGCGACGCCGTGCCCGACCAGGAGGCGTTGCGCCGTGTCTACGAACTCCCCAAAGACACGGCGTTGCGCAAGCAGATGACCGAACTCACCGATCAGACCCAACGGTTGATCGGCTGCTCATCGCTGGTCCTGATCGCCAGCGCGGACGCCGAGGGCAACTGTGACGTCTCCCCGCGCGGCGGCCCCGCCGGGTTCGTCGCCGTCCTCGACAAAAGGACGGTGGCGATACCGGACGCGACCGGCAACAAACGTCTGGACACCTTGCAGAACGTCATCGCCACCGGACGGGCTGGGCTGCTGTTCCTCATCCCGGGGCGCACCACCACGCTCAGGGTGAACGGCCGGGCCTGCGTCTCCACCCGCCCGGACCTGCTGTCGCAGCTGACCGCCGTGGGCAAGCCGCCGGCCAGTGCGCTGGTGGTGGGGATCGAGGAGGTCTATCCGCACTGCCCCAAGTCGCTCCTGCGCAGCGGGGCCTGGAAGCCGGAGCAGTGGCTGCCGGCGGACGCCCAGCCGACTTCGGCCGAGGTGACGCTGGCGCAGCTGCGGATGCCGGAGCTGACGATCGCTGACATCGAGCAGGCGGAGGCGGATTCGCTGAAGTACCGGTACGAGTAGCGGCCCGCCCCGCGCTTGCTGCACCACCAGCCCGCCGAACCCCCAGACCAGTACGCCCCAAGAAAGCTATGGCGGGGCAGCCCGTGAGGTGATGGTTGCTTCTCGCCGTGCGGGCATGGCTGGAGCCCCAAGGCCAGGTGGCGGAGATTCACAGGGGGAGGCGGCGTCCACTGTGGGTGAGTCGAGCAGCTGTGTGCAGCAGCCGCCAATAGCGGACCTTCATCGGCTCGGCGATGGCCGACTCTCCTGCCAGCGCGCGCGAGTGGTGCCGGACTTCACGTTGCTGCTGCCTTCGTCCACGTCGGACTGGGGCAGTTGGGTGGCGGGGCCTGGGCGTGCGCGCCGGACGACGATTCGGGTGCCGCTCGGGTATCCGCTGGGTCGACCATGTGGGTCAGTCCGGCGCCTTGCGCGCCTTCACACAGGGAAACGTCCTGTTCCAGTCGCGCGTGTCCATCGGGCCGCGGTCCCACGGGAGTCATCCGACGACGGCCATCCGATGAAGGCCATCCGATGAAGGCGATGGTAATCCGATGACGGCCCCGACCGCTTGACCAGACGTCACTCCGCCCGAGCGATATCTGCCCACAGTGCCGATGCGTCGGGTGAGAGCGGTGTGACCCCTTCGCCCGACGGGTTGTCGTCGTCCCACCACACGCCCTGGCCTGACGCCAGGACCCGCCCGTTCTCACCTGTCTGCCAACGGCCGCGCAGGACGTAGAACACCCCGGCGTGCCCGACCGGCGGTACAACCCGAGCGGCGACCCGCTCCACCCGAGCCGTCCAGCGACCGCGCCGCACCATGATGTTGAGCACCCGGCAGGGGCCACTGGGGAGTTCGGCGGCGAGCGCGAGGTCGCCCGAGAACGCGAACGGCTCGCCCGCGCGTGACAGCAGCCGCTCGAACACCTCGGGGCAGGTCAGCCGAACACCGTTGCCCGCCAGCAGGGTGAGTGTCCGGTCGACTCCCGGAAACGCCGAGAACGGCCCGTCCCGATCGATATCGGCGACGCTCGCGCGCCACCCGAACTCCTCGGTGCCCGTCGACCAGGAGGCGATCTCCCTGGTAGCACCGCCGCCATTGCGCCACCGACCCGGCGTCAGCGTCTCGACATCGAAGTGGCGCATGGGCGGGCTCCTGAGCTGCGTGCGGTACGGGTACGGATCACCCCTGAGCGGCGCCCGCGGGTGGCAAGCGTGCGCCGGAGGGCGACGGCAGTGTCCAGGAGGGCCGAGCCGTCGACATCGGCGTGCCCGCCAACGCACTATATGCGTCCTCCTCGACCCTCCCCGTACTCCCGTCCCCGTCCCCCGACCTCCTCGTCCGACTACCTGGGGACGCTCGGGCATCGCGCCGAGGCGGACGTCGCAGCCTTGAACAGTGGAGAGGCCTGCGAGGTCTTCGCGTCGGTCCGTGACGGCCACCGGTTCCGGCAGGGGTCGCTGATTCTGGATCCTGCCGCAGTGTCCCCAGTGGTGTGGCGGCCGTTTCGAGTGCTCGGCAGATCCGGTGGAGACGTTGCCTGTTGAGTCGACTGACACCAGCCAGTCGAGGCCGCCCGCCGCGTCCGCCTTCGTCTGGGCCGCCCGCAGCATCCGGTCCCCCTCACTTGCGGGCCGCGACCTGTGCCGAGGAGCGAAGGCCATTTGACGACAAGACCTCGTCGCGTACGGATGCACGTGCCCAGCCGTGGGAGCGGTCGGGCGCTCCTTGACCTGAATCTTGGTTGAGGTTCTAGTGTGTTGCCTACTTGATCATCTGATGACGGGAAGACGCACCCATGATCCTCGTGACCGGAGCTACCGGAAACATAGGAAGTGCCCTGCTGAAGGAGCTGCACGCACGTGGTGTCGGGTCGCTGAGGGGGCTCACGCGTGATGCCGCGCGGGCCGTCCTCCCCGACGGGGTTGAGGCCGTGGAGGGCGACTTCATGGAGCCGGCTTCGTTGAAGCCCGCGCTTCAAGGGGTGCGTTCGCTGTTTCTCGTGTCGCGCCTGGGCCCGGACGCCGACGTACTCGAAGCCGCCCGACAGGCGGGTGTGGAGCACGTCGTGCTGGTGTCGTCCATCACCGTTCAGACCCACCCGCACCTCGACCCCGCCGGCGAGAACCTGACGGTGGAGCAACTGCTCAAGGCGAGCGGCATGGCCTGGACGATCCTGCGACCGACGCAGTTCGCCTCGAACACGCTGATGTGGGCGGATTCCATCCGTGGCCACGAGACCGTCCGCGCACCGTACGCCGAGACCGCGCTGCCGACCATCCACCCTGCGGACATCGCGGCGGTGGCACGGGTGGCACTGACCGAGCCCGGCCACCACGGGCGCACGTATGCGTTGACCGGCCCCGAGCCGGTGACCGCCCGGCAACAGGTCGAGGCCATCGCGGAAGCACTGGACCGGGAGATTCCCTTCGCCGAGATCAGCCGTCAGCAAGCCCACGCACAGATGGCCGCGGTCTTCGGCGCGGACGCGGCGGAAGCGGTGCTCGACGTCACGGGCGGAGACGTGAACGACGAGCTGCTGATGGTGCGCGACACGGTTGCACGGATCACCGGAACTCCCGCCCGTCCGTTCCGGCAATGGGCTTCGGAAAACGCCGACGCCTTCCGCTGAAGCGCCTGGGCTTGAGCACGTTCATCTGAACCTGGCCGTGTCATCGACGAGGGTGCCGGGGTGGAGGGGCCGATGAGGAACGCGCGCCCTGGTTGCGGATCTTCCGGATCCACCCCGCTCGTCCGGGGGAGTGGGGGCCTTACACGACGTCGGGCTGCTGGGAGGCAACGCAGCACGATGGTCATCGTACGGAGAACCCCGAGGTGCACGAGCGGATCACCGCGCCGTCGCGGAACGGGGGCACCGAAGCTGCTGGGCAGTTACGGGAGAAGAAGCTCTTGGTCGGGCCGCTGCGGGAGCGAGCAGCGGCCGGCCCGGTTAATCCGGTTGCGGACCTTCGGGGTGGAGTGTCTGATCCCAGCTATGACGATTGTGCTGGGTACGACGACTGTCGACGGGGTACGCGAGGCCATGGCCGCGCTGCGGGAGTGGCAGTACGACGTGGCGCCGATGCAGTTGCATTCCGGGGACATCGGCTGGAACTGCCGGTTCGGAACGGCCGAGACGGCCGCGGTGGTCCGGACCTGGAGTCGGGACGGGCGGATTCTCGCGGTCGGGATGCTCGACTCGCCGACGCTGGTGCGGATGACGGTCGCTCCGGACGCTTTCCAGGATGAGGACTTGGCGCGGCGGCTCGTCGAGGACTTCTCGCTGCCCGAGCGCGGCGTGCTGCCGGAAGGAACGGTGTCCATCGAGGCGCCGCAGGGCCTGCTGCTCCACGAGCTGCTGAGCAAGGAGGGCTGGGGCGTCGACGAGCCGTGGACGCCGCTCTTCCGCGACCTCACCGAGCCGGTGGAGGACCCCGGCGTGCGGATCAAGTCGATCGGCCCGGAGCAGGCGCAGGACTTCGCCGACGTCCTACGGTCGGCGTTCAACACCTCGCGGCCTACACGCGAGTACTGGCACGCGATGTCGGCGGGACCGTTCTACGCCGATGCCCGCTGCCTGGGCGCCTATGACGACCAGGGCAGCGTGGCGGCGGTGGTGACGGTGTGGTCGGCCGGCCCGGGGAAGCCGGGGCTGGTCGAGCCGATGGGCGTACACGAGAACCACCGTGGTCGCGGCTACGGCCGGGCGATCACCGTGGCCGGGGCGGCCGCGCTGCGGGAGATGGGCTCGTCGAGCGTACGTGTGTGCACGCCGAGTTCCAACGTCGGAGGCGTCGCCACGTACAAGGCGGCCGGGTTCGAGGTGCGGCCGGAGGTGCGGGACCGGATCCGGACGGCCTGACGCCGGGGCTGCTTGGTAAGGCGGCAGTCTGATTCCAGGGTGCCCTGCCGGGATCCCGGCCCTGCTTCGCGGTCGGCCCGTGGGCCCGCCTTGGGTGCGGAACGTGTTGCTTGCCACGGTCGCGGCGTCGGTCTCAGACGTGGCCCTCCAAGAACTCCCGGAGCTCGGCCGTGCTCAAAGGCCCCGCACGGTGGGCCACCGCCTCCCCCTCCTTCAGCAGGACGCAGGACGGGGCTCCGGTGATCCCGAACCGTTCGGTTGTCACCGGGCAGCGCGTGATGTCGGTTCGGACGGCGGTCAGGCGGCCCGCGTACTCGTCGGCGATGCCACCCACGACGAGGTCCATCGCCCGGCAGGGCTCGATGGCCTTGGGCCATGTCCCGGTGAAGTACGCGAGGACCGGGGTTCCGCTCATCCTGAGGATGAAATCGAACTCCGCATCCTCACGTGGCTGGTGAACCCGCTTCGCCATGGAAGCTCCTGACCTCGTGTTCCGTCTTTCCGGCCCCCATCATCCCCTGCGCGATGCGGCGGGCCGGCCAGGACACCAGGCCCCCCACCTGCGCCGGACCGCCAGGACCTGAGCACCGGCAGGCTGTGACGCACCGGCAGGCTGTGACGTACCGGCAGGCTGTGACGTACCAGCGACGGGCAGGGCGGGTGGGCCGCTGTCGACCCCGCCGGCATCCGCGTGCATCGAGGGGACGGGACGGGCGGGGGTCAGTCCCACTGCTGGTCGGCGAGGGAGTCGACGGGCTGGGGCTTGCCGATGACGGCCAGGGCGATGAAGAAGTTGATCTGGCCGATCGCGATGGTGAGGGTGGCCAGTGCCTTCTCGTCGTAGTGCCTGGCCACTTCGGCGTACAGCTCGTCGGAGACGCGCTCCCTGCCGTGCGGGGCGGGCTGGAGGGTGGCCTCCACGAGAGCGAGGGCGGCGCGCTCGGCGTCGGTGAAGTACGGGGCGTCCTGCCAGGAGGAGACGGCCGTGATGCGCGCCTCGGACTCCCCGGCCTTGCGCAGGAAACCGGTGTTCAGGATCGTCAGGTAGGTGTTGCCGACGATCTGCCCGGCGCGCAGGTGGACGAGACTCATCGTGGTGCGCGGCACCGAGCGGTTCCCCGTCGCCCGGAACAGGGCGGCACTGACGTCCTTCAGCTCGGGCACGAACTCGGAAGGGTCGGGCATCCGGGAGATAGAGGTGTTCGTCATGGCTGCTCTCCTTGTATCGCGACGTGCATGCGGCTTGTGTGTCGGCCTGGTTGGCGTCTTCACAGCACTGACGGAGCGGCACACGAAGATGTGACCGGAGCTGGATCGTTCCGTCTGATCTTTTCTCCACGCGCAACGTCCACGTGCAGCCCATCGCAACGGGGGAGTGGGCGGCGTGGCGGTTACCTGGTCGGGTGTTGCAGGGATACTTCCGCTTTCACCTGCGTCAATGACTCTCTTGGCGCAATGGAGTCAATGCTGTATCTCTGAACGCAACGTAGCGTTTCTGTGGTCAGAAAGATAAAACTCGGCAGGTCGAACTCTCGGGCGGCGAGGCCTGGGGTGCGCCGGCGTCACCCGCGAGGACCTGTGGAGCCGCCGCCGACTCGGCCGGAGGGAGTGGCACCCTCCGTGCAGCTGTGCCCTATGTCCCTACTTGCCCCGACTTCAAGCGTGAGTCAGAACACTCTCCGCAATACATCGCGCATGGATTCCGGAAGCCAGGGCAGGCGGCCGAACCGCCGGTGCTACCGGCAGGGGGACTCAGAGGAACGAAAGGCCATACGCGACGTGACGGCAGCACAGCAGACCATCCATGTGGGCGGAGAGTGGCGCGCAGCCCTGTCCGGCGCCACGCGCGAGATCATCGACCCCGTCGACGCGACCGCCTTCGCGGTCGTGGCGGAGGGCGGTGTCCAGGACACCGACGACGCCGTGACCGCGGCGCGCGCCGCGTTCGACGACGGTTCCTGGCCGCGTACGGCGGTCGCCGATCGAGCCGCCCTGCTGCGGCGGGTCGCCGACCTGCTGGAGCGCGACCGCGAGCGGATCGGCGCCCTGGAGAGCCAGGACGCGGGCAAGACCCTGGAGGAGGGCCGCGTCGACGTCGACTGCGTCCGCGACGCCTTCCTCTACTTCGCCGACCTCGTGGAGAAGGAGGACGGTGGACGGGTCGTCGACGCGGGTTCGGACGACATCCGCAGTGTCGTCGTGCACGAGCCCGTCGGGGTGTGCGCCTTGATCACGCCGTGGAACTATCCGCTGCTCCAGGCGAGTTGGAAGATCGCGCCCGCCCTCGCCGCCGGCAACACGTTCGTGATCAAGCCCAGCGAGATCACCCCGCTGAGCACCGTCGTACTGGTCGAGCTGCTCCTGGAGGCCGGACTGCCGCTCGGCGCGGCCAACATCGTCACCGGCCCCGGTCACACCGTCGGTGCCCGGCTCGCCGAGCATCCCGATGTCGACCTCGTCTCGTTCACCGGCGGTCTGGTCAGCGGCACGAAGGTCGCCAAGGCGGCCGCCGACAGCGTGAAGAAGGTCGCCCTCGAACTGGGCGGCAAGAACCCCAACGTCGTCTTCGCCGACGCCTGTTCGACGCCCGAGGAGTTCGACACCGCCGTCGACCAGGCGCTCAACGCCGCTTTCATCCACAGCGGCCAGGTCTGCTCCGCCGGCTCCCGCCTCATCATCGAGGAGTCGCTGCGCGGGCGTTTCGTCGCCGAGCTCGCCCGCCGGGCCGAACTGATCCGCCTCGGCCGCGGCACCGACGAGGGCGTCGAGTGCGGGCCGCTGGTCTCCGCGGCCCAGGTGGCGAGGACCGAGGAGTACGTGGCCTCCGCCCTCGGCGAGGGCGCGGTCCTGCGTGCGGGTGGCGAGAGGCCGCCCGGCCCCGGCTACTTCTACCGGCCGACCGTCCTCGACCGGTGCCACCGCGGCATGCGGGTCGTCCGCGAGGAGATCTTCGGCCCCGTCCTCACCGTGGAGACCTTCCGCACCGAGGAGGAGGCCGTAGCCCTCGCCAACGACACCGAGTACGGCCTCGCCGGAGCGGTGTGGACCTCCGACGCGGACCGCGCCCGGCGGGTCGCGGCCCGGCTGCGCCACGGCACCGTCTGGATCAACGATTTCCACCCCTACCTGCCGCAGGCGGAATGGGGCGGCTTCGGGAAGTCCGGCATCGGCCGCGAACTGGGCCCCAGCGGCCTCGCCGAATACCGCGAGGCCAAGCACATCTACCAGAACCTCGCTCCGCGCCCCGTGCGCTGGTTCGCGGGCACGACGGAGAAGGACCAGGCATGAACGACCAGCACGTGTACGACTACGTCGTCGTCGGCGGCGGCACCGCCGGTTCCGTGATCGCCTCCCGGCTGACCGAGGACCCTGACGTCACCGTCGCCGTCATCGAGGGCGGCCCCAGCGACGTCGGCCGCGACGACGTCCTCACCCTGCGCCGCTGGATGGGCCTGCTCGGCGGCGAGCTGGACTACGACTACCCCACCACCGAGCAGCCCCGCGGCAACTCGTACATCCGGCACAGCCGTGCGCGGGTCCTCGGTGGCTGCTCGTCGCACAACACCCTCATCGCGTTCAAGCCCCTTCCCTCCGACTGGGACGAGTGGGCCGAGGCCGGCGCCGAGGGGTGGGACGCGGCAGCCATGGATCCGTACTTCGCCCGGCTGCGCAACAACATCGTCCCCGTCGACGAGGCCGACCGGAACGCGATAGCCCGGGACTTCGTCGACGCGGCGCAGACCGCGCTCGGCGTTCCCCGCGTCGAGGGCTTCAACCGGCAGCCCTTCCACGAGGGCGTCGGCTTCTTCGACCTCGCCTACCACCCCGAGAACAACAAGCGGTCCTCCGCCTCGGTCGCCTACCTGCACCCCTTCCTCGACCGGCCGAACCTGCACATCGCCCTGGAGACCTGGGCGTTCCGTCTTGAGCTCGAAGGCACCCGTGCCACCGGCGTGCACATCCGTACCAAGGAGGGCGCGGAGCATGTCGTACGCGCCCGGCGCGAGGTCCTGGTGTGCGCCGGGGCCGTGGACACCCCGCGTCTGCTGCTGCACTCCGGCATCGGGCCGCGCGCCGACCTGGAGAAGCTCGGCATCCCCGTCGTACACGACCTGCCGGGCGTGGGGGAGAACCTGCTCGACCACCCCGAGTCGGTCATCGTGTGGGAGACGCACGGCCCCATCCCCGAGAACTCCGCGATGGACTCCGACGCCGGGCTGTTCGTCCGCCGCGACCCGGAGGCCGAGGGGCCGGACCTGATGTTCCACTTCTACCAGATCCCCTTCACCGACAACCCGGAGCGGATCGGCTACGAACGGCCCGCGCACGGCGTGTCGATGACCCCGAACATCCCCAAGCCGCGCAGCCGCGGTCGGCTCTACCTGACGAGCGCCGACCCCGAGGTCAAGCCCGCACTCGACTTCCGGTACTTCACCGACGAGGACGACTACGACGGCCGGACCCTCGTCGACGGCATCCGCATCGCCCGGCAGATCGCCGCGAGCGAACCGCTGGCCGGCTGGCTGAAGCGCGAGGTCTGCCCGGGGCCCGAGGTGACCTCCGACGAGGAGTTGAGCGCGTACGCCCGTCATGTCGCGCACACCGTCTACCACCCGGCCGGCACCTGCCGGATGGGCTCCGTCGACGACGAACTCGCCGTCGTCGCACCCGATCTGAGGATCCGGGGCCTCGACGGCATCCGGATCGCCGACGCGTCCGTCTTCCCGACCATGACCGCCGTCAACCCGATGATCGGCGTCCTCATGGTCGGCGAGAAATGCGTGGACCTGCTGGGAGGCACCCGACGATGAACGAACCGACGCAGGACACCGCCGAACCCGTCTTCTCCGTACGCGAGCTGTGGAAGGTCTTCGGTCCGAAGGCCGACCGCGTGCCCGCCGACAAGGAACTCGCCGCGCTCGGCGCCGCCGAGCTGCGCGAGCGCACCGGCTGCACCGCCGCCGTCCGAGACGTCTCCTTCGACGTCCGCAAGGGCGAGGTCTTCGTCGTCATGGGACTCTCGGGCTCGGGCAAGTCGACGCTCGTCCGCTGCCTGACCCGGCTCATCGAGCCGACCTCGGGCACGATCTCCATCGACGGAGAGGACGTGCTGTCCATGGACGGCGGCCGGCTCCGCGAACTGCGCCGGCACCGGGCCTCGATGGTCTTCCAGCACTTCGGGCTGCTGCCGCACCGGACGGTGCTCGACAACATCGCGTACGGGCTGGAGATCCAGGGTGTGGGGCGCGGCGAACGACGCGAGCGTGCAGCCGAGTTCGTCACGAAGGTCGGCCTGGACGGCATGGAGCACCGCAGGCCGAGCCAGCTGTCCGGCGGCCAGCAGCAGCGGGTCGGCTTGGCCCGCGCCCTCGCCGTCGACCCCGAAGTGCTGCTGTTCGACGAGCCGTTCAGCGCGCTCGACCCGCTCATCCGCCGGGACATGCAGGAGGAGGTCATCCGCCTGCACCGGGAGGAGGGACGCACGATGGTCTTCATCACGCACGACCTCAGTGAGGCACTGCGGCTCGGCGACCGCATCGCGCTGATGCGCGACGGCCGGATCGTGCAGCTCGGCACGCCGGAGGAGATCGTGGGTTCCCCCGCCGACGAGTACGTCAGGGACTTCGTCCGGGACGTGCCGCGCGAGCAGGTGCTCACCGTCCGCTCGGCGATGCGCCCCGCGCTCGCCGACGAGCGGGAGGCCGGCCCCGCGCTCGCCCCGAGCGCCACCGTCCACGAGGCCATCGAGGCCGTCGCCCGTACGGGCGTGAACGCGCGGGTCGTCGAGGACGGCCGCTGCCTCGGCGTGGTCGACCACGCCGGACTCCTCGGTGTCGTCGCCGGGGTCCCGACCGCGACGGGGAAGGCGGTGGCCTGATGTACGCCCATACGACCTGGCCGCCGCCGGGCGGCACGACCGGTGCCGCGACCCGGCCGCCGGCCGACGGTGCCACCGGTGCCGCGAACTCCTGGCCGTGGTGCGGTGACACCACCGGTGCCGCGAACCCGGCGCCGCAGCGCGCCGCGACCCACACGGCGACCCGGCCGCGGCGCGGTGACACGACCGATGGCGTGACCTGGCCGCGCCGTGGCGCCACGACCGGTGCCGCCACCCGGCCGTCACCGTACGGCGCGACAACCCCCGACGCCCTGGGGCGGTGGGGCCGATGACCGCCACCGTCACCCCCGCTCCTCGCCGCCCCACAGCCGCCTCCGACACCGCGCCCGGTGCGCTGCGCCCGTTCACGCGCCACCGCGTCCGGCTGATCGGCGTCGTCGTCGGCGCGGTCCTCGCACTCGTCCTCGGCGCCGTGCTTCTGGGCGGCGGCAGCTGGCCCGCGTCGCTCGCCGTCGATCTCTCCGGTCCGCTCGGGCGCACCAGCGACTGGATCATCGACAACCGCGACGGCCACCCCCTCTTCCTCTACTTCCTCGGACACGTCAGCAACGCCGTGGTCGTGTCCGTCCGCGCGGTGTACCTGCTGCTGCTCGCCCTCGGCTGGGCCGGCGTCACCGCCGGCGCCGGACTGCTGGCCTGGCGGGTCGCGGGCGTCCGGCTCGCGCTGACCTCCGTCGCCGCCTTCGGCGCCTGCGGGCTGCTCGGCATGTGGGTGCCCACCATGCAGACGCTCGCCCTGATGGTCGTCGCCGTCGCCGCGTCCGTGTTCCTCGGCGGTCTCCTGGGCCTGGCCGCCGGCCTCTCGGACCGTATGGACCGGGTCCTGCGGCCGGTCCTCGACACCATGCAGGTGCTGCCCGCCTTCGCGTACCTCCTGCCCGTCGTCCTCGTCTTCGGCATCGGCGTGCCCGCGGCCGTCCTCGCGACGGTCGTCTACGCCGCCCCGCCCATGGCCCGGCTCACCGCGCTCGGACTGCGCGGCGCGGACGCCGGTGTCATGGAGGCCGCCATGTCCCTCGGCGCCACCGGCAGGCAGCGGCTGCTCACGGCCCGCCTCCCGCTGGCCCGCAAGGAGCTCCTGCTCGGCGTCAACCAGTCGATCATGATGGCGCTCGGCATGGCCGTGATCGCGTCCATCATCGGGGCGGGCGGTCTCGGCGACCGCGTCTACCAGGCCCTGGCCTCCGTCGACGTCGGTGCCGCGCTCTCCGCCGGCGTGCCCATCGTGCTGCTCGCCATCGTCCTGGACCGGGTCACCGCCGCGGCCGGAGAGCGGATCGGTACGGCTCCGGCCCCCAGGTCACGGCTCGGCTGGGCCGTCGCCCTCGCGGCGACCGCCGTCGTCGCCGTCGCCGGCCGGCTGTCCGACCGGCTCTCCTGGCCCGACGCGTGGACGGTCGACATCGCCGAGCCCGTCAACGGGGCGGTCGACTGGATGACCGCCCACCTCTACTCCGGCGTGCCCGTCATCGGCGGAACCGCCGACTGGGCGGGGCGGTTCACCACATGGGTCCTCAACCCCCTGCGCGACGGCCTGCAGTGGCTGCCCTGGTGGGCGGTACTGCTGATCGTGGGCGTCCTCGCCCTGCTCATCGGTACCTGGCGCACCGCCGCGACCGCCGTTCTCGCGATGGCCGCGATCGGCGTCCTGGGCGTCTGGGACCCGGCCCTCGACACCCTGTCTCAGGTCCTGGCCGCCGTCGCCGTGACGCTGCTGCTCGGCTTCGCACTCGGGGTCGCCGCCGCCCGCAGCACCCGCCTGGGACGTGCGCTGCGACCGGTGCTCGACGTCTTCCAGACGATGCCGCAGTTCGTGTACCTGATCCCCGTGGTCGCCCTGTTCGGCGTGGGCCGAGCCCCGGCGGTCGCGGCCGCCGTCGTCTACGCACTGCCCGCGGTCGTACGGATCACCGCCCAGGGGGTACGCGCGGTGGACCCGGCCGCCATGGAGTCCTCGCGCTCCCTGGGCGCGACCGGGCGGCAGCAGCTGTTCCAGGTCCAACTTCCGCTGGCGCGCCCCGCGTTGCTGCTCGCCGTCAACCAGGGCGTGGTGCTCGTCCTGGCCGTCGTCGTCATCGGCGGCCTCGTCGGCGGTGGAGCGCTGGGTTACGACGCGGTCTTCGGCCTCGCCCAGGGCGACCTGGCGACGGGACTGGTGGCCGGCGCGGCGATCGTCTGTCTCGGTCTGATGCTCGACCGCGTCACCCAGCCGACGGAACGCCGCGACCTCGTAGGAAGGGGGGCCTGAGATGGCTCGCACACGCATCGCCGCCCTCGTCACGGCTGCCGCCCTGGCGGTGGGCCTC
Source organism: Streptomyces sp. NBC_00250 (assembly GCF_036192275.1). Lineage (NCBI taxonomy): Bacteria > Bacillati > Actinomycetota > Actinomycetes > Kitasatosporales > Streptomycetaceae > Streptomyces > Streptomyces sp. NBC_00250. The sequence continues at coordinate 8,892,371 of NZ_CP108088.1, forward strand.
ACCGGCTGCGGCGCCGCCGACATGACCCGCCAGTCCTCGCCGTACGCCGACGCGAAGGGCTCTCGTACGGTGACCCTCTCCGTACAGTCGTGGGTGGGCGCGCAGGCCAACGTCGCCGTCGCCCAGTACCTGCTGGAGCATGAGCTCGGCTACCGGGTGGACACGGTGCAGATCGACGAGGTACCCGCCTGGGACGCGCTCAGCCAGGGCCGGGTGGACGCCATCCTGGAGGACTGGGGCCACCCGGAGCAGGAGAAGCGGTACATCGACGACAAGGGGACGATCGCGCGCGGTGGCGACCTCGGGGTGACCGGCCACATCGGCTGGTACGTGCCGACGTACTTCGCCGAGCAGCACCCGGACGTCACCGACTGGAAGAACCTGAACAAGTACGCCGACGAGTTCCGCACCGCGGAGAGCGGCGGCAAGGGCCAGCTCCTTGACGGCTCCCCGTCCTACGTGACGAACGACAAGGCGCTCGTGAACAGCCTGGATCTCGACTACCAGGTCGTGTTCGCCGGCTCGGAGGCGGCGCAGATCACCCAGATCAAGCAGTTCGCCAAGGAGAAGAAGCCGTTCCTGAGCTACTGGTACAAGCCCCAGTGGCTGTTCGAGAAGGTCCCGATGACGGAGGTGAAACTGCCCGCCTACCAGGAGGGCTGCGACGCGGACCCGGAGAAGGTGGCCTGCGCGTACCCGCATACGCCGCTGCAGAAGTTCCTCAACGCCCGCTTCGCGGACGGCGGAGGTGACGCGGCCGCCTTCCTGAAGAAGTTCAGGTGGACGACCGACATGCAGAACGACGTCGCCCTGATGATCGCGGACCAGAAGCTGTCGCCGCAGGAGGCGGCGGGCCGCTGGGTGAAGGAGAACGAGGCCACCTGGCGGACGTGGCTCCCGTCCTGACGGGTGGAGCGGCGGACCGGACCGGAAGGACATGCCGGTCCGCCGTACCCGCCTGCACCCGCAGGCGCCAACAGGACCTGCCTCTGGTGGCAGGAACATGAGCTTCGGGACCATGCTGGTAGGAGGAGGCAGTACGTGCCCCGGCGTCACGGGCGTACGCGCCCTGGGGCGGCCGGGGAGAGGACCGTCATGCTCTACGCCGGAATGGACACGGGCACGTATCCGGGGAAGCCCGTGATGGAAGCGATCTGGGACCTCTCCAACATCTACTGGACGGGCATGTACCTCGATTCGCCGGCCCCGGTCGTCGGCGAGATCAGGGTCACGAAGGAGCGGAACGGCCACAACCGGATGGGTGGCATCGGCGCCCATCCCGTCGGCGGCTGGATGAACGGATGGTTCGACCTGCGGCCGGTGTGGGGGCTCCTGCCGATCTACTGGGGACAGCAGGCCCCGGCCAACAGGGACGGGCCGATCGACGTCCGGGTGCAGATCGCCGTGGCGAACGCCGAGGACGCCGCCGTGAAGGCGACGAGCGCGGGCCTCCCGCAGGGCTCGGTGATCTTTCTGGACTGGGAGGCGGGCAGCCCGCCGGTGAAGGAGGGCCGGAGGTACTGCTCCGCGTGGTTCCACCGGCTCGCCGAACTCGGATACCGGCCCGGCGTCTACTGCCATCCCCCGTCCTCGTTCGCCTTCCGCGAGGACTACCCGGGCCTGTACGTCTGGAACGTCAACGTGCTTCCGGGGAGGACCGGCGCCATCACGATCGTGGACGGCAAGGTGGAGCTCGCGACGCCGCCCATCGACAGCACCGGCGGCGAGCCGCCGGACCCGGACGCGATCGCCCGGCAGTGGCGGACCGATGTCGAACGGCCCGCCGGAAGCCCCATCGCCGGGTTCCCGAACATCGACACCGACGTCGCCGTCGTACGCAACCCCGCCTTCCCCGAGAGCGGGAACCAGCCCGTCGAAGTGCGCGGCGGGCCCGTCGTCGGCGCGCCCGGCACGGCCGACCGGCTCGGGGCGTTCGCGGTGCGCCGGGGCAAGGCCGTCAGGGTGACGTGGTCGCCGGGCGTGGCCACGCTCGACGCCGATCTCGACGGGTCGGTCTCGACGGCCTCCCTCAACCCCTTCGCGTCGATGTCGGCGCTGACCGACTGGCTCGCCGGGCTCGCCCTCTGGGACAACGGCGACGACCGCACCTGGCACGTCCACACCTTCCGGCACGCGGTTTCCGGGGCCTGGCAGGAGTTCAACGTGCCCGAGAGCGACACGGTGGTCATCGACCCGCTGGCGGGTGTCGTGATCGCCCGGCGCAAGGGAGGGGCGCCGGAGGTGTTCGCTCACGACCGGCAGGCCGCCGACATCGCGGGCAGCCGCTGGGAAGAGGCCACGCAGACCTGGACCGTCCTCGACCACCTCCGCGCCCCGGCCGGGCTCGTCGCGCCCTTCGTGCTCCGTACGAACGGCCTTGCCGCGTTGAGCCGCAGGACCGGCCTCCTGGACCTGTTCTGGGTGAGCAGCGACTCCGTGCCGCGTACGTCCTTCTCCCTCGGACCGGGGAACTGGAGCGACTCCTTCGCCATCGGGGACCCTCTCGTCCGCGCTCACCCGATGACGAACCTCGCGCCGTGCAGCCCCGGCCCCGACCTCATCGAGGTCCCGTTCATCGGGCGCCGCGACGGCGATCCGAAGCTCCGGCTCTACAGCACTCCGTGGACCGCGGCGTCGCTCTGGGGCACCACGCGCGAGATCGGCGGTGGGGCCGTACCGCTGGAGCCCTCGTCCCGGATCGCCGCGACGAGCCGCTCGTCCGAGTTCCTCGACGTGTTCGTCATCGGCCGCGACGGCATGCTCTACAACACGTTCCTGACGACGGCGACGGGCGTCTGGACCGCGCTCCGGCGGATCGGCGGGACGCCGCGGAAACTCGCCCACGTCGTCACCGCGTGCTGCCAGGGCGCCGGGGACGTCGAGGTCCTCGCCGTGGCACGCGACGGCTCGGTGTGGGCGACCCACTGGGACTCCGCCCTGCTCGACTACGTCCCGATGGAACGGCTCACCCTGCTCGACCTCGGCTGACCGACCGTCATGTCCGGTGCTCGGTCGCCCGAACACCCACCCCGCTGCCGCGCGTTCGGAACTCGCCGCCGCGACCGAGGCTCTTGACCCTCACGTGACGTCAGGCCGCATAGTCGGTGCCGTGGGAGATCACTGGACCGTGGGACGCGTGGCCGAGCTCGCCGGCGTGAGCGTCCGCACGCTGCACCACTACGACGAGATCGGGCTCGTACGGCCGTCGGCGCGAACCGCGGCCGGGTATCGGGCCTACTCCGCGGGCGACGTCGAGCGGCTGCGGGAGGTGCTGGCCTATCGGCGGTTGGGCTTCGGGCTGCGGGAGGTGGCGGAACTGGTCGACTCCCCGTCCACCGACGCGGTCGCGCACCTGCGCCGACTGCGCGGCCTGGTGCTGGAGCGGCGTGATCGCGCCGACGCCATGGTGGCGGCCATCGACAGGGAACTCGAGGCACGGGCGAAGGGACTGAAGGTGACACCGGAGGAGCAACTGGAGGTGCTCGGTGCACGGCTGTACGACGCGATCGGCGGCGCCTACACCGCGACACGGCGTACCGATCCGCGGATCGCCGCGCAGATCCGGGGCGCGCTCGGAGACGCGCGGACGGTCCTGAACGTCGGGGCCGGCACCGGCTCCTACGAGCCTGTCGACCGCGACGTGACCGCGGTGGAGCCATCGGCGGTCATGCGGGCGCAACGGCCTGCCGGTTCGGCGCCGTGCGTGGCCGCCGCCGCGGAGAGCCTGCCGTTCGCGGATCAGTCCTTCGACGTCGCGATGGCCGTCTCCACCGTTCACCACTGGGGAGACCCGCTGGCGGGGCTGCGCGAGATGCGGCGCGTGGGCCGCCGCGTGGTGGTGCTCACGTTCGACACCGACGAGCCCGGATGGCAGGACCGCTTCTGGCTCACCCGCGACTACCTGCCCGAGTTCGCCGCCGTCCTCGCGGAATTCCCCTCGCTCGCCGGGATGGCCGACGCGATCGGCGCCCGCGCTGAGCCGGTGCCCGTTCCGTGGGACTGCGCCGATGGCCTGTTCGAGGCGTACTGGCGTCGGCCGGGGGCGTATCTGGAGGATCACGTGCGCCGTGCGATGTCGGTGTGGACGAAAGTCGGGCCCGAGGCCGAGCAGCGGGCGGTGCGAAGCCTCGGCGACGACCTCGAGTCCGGCCGGTGGGCCGAGCGCAACAGCGACCTCGCCGACCTCGACGCGGCAGATCTCGGCCTCCGTCTGCTCGTCGCTTGAAGGGCCGGAACGCGCCGCCCCGCCCCGGCTCTGCAGGGCGGTTCGGGCGCCGGTGGGTCGGTCTGCGGGGGCGTCTACTCCTCGATCGCCTGGTAGAGGGTGGTCCAGAAGTCGTGCATCAGGTGGATCGAGTTGGGGGCCGAGCTGCCGACCTGGGTGAGGAGGACGCCGACGACATTGTTGACGGGGTCGGCGTACGTGGAGGTGCCGGCGCCGCCGTCCCAGCCGAACTGGCCGACGGGCGCGTAGTCGCCGCGGTAGGTCCGTACCGCCATCCCGAAGCCCCAGCCTCCGTGCTGCCCCTGGCCGTAGGAGATGTGGACGTTGTCGGTGGCCAGCTGGGTGCGGGCGGCGTTCTGTACGGGGGTGAGGCGGTTGGTGGTCATCAGCTCCACCGCCTGCCGGGACAGGATCCGCTCGCCGCCGTGCCTGCCGCCGTTCAGCAGCATCCTGAAGTAGGCGTGGTAGTCGTCCGCGGTGGAGACCAGACCGCCCCCGCCGCCCTGGAACGCCGGAGGACTGTTCCACCGGCCGCCCTTGGACTCGTCCCACACATGGAACTCGCCGGACGCCGGGTCGGGCGCGTAGAGGACCGGCATGCGGTCGACCTTCTCGTCCGGGACGTGGAAGCCGGTGTCCTTCATCCCCAGCGGGCCGAGGACGCGCTCGCGCAGCACTTCCTCGAAGGTCTGGCCCGTCACCCTGGAGACCAGCACGCCGGCCAGGTCGCTGGCGATGTGGTACTGCCAGTGGTCGCCGGGCTGGTGCATCAGCGGGAGCCCGCCGAGGCGGCGCAGCCACTCGTCCTGGTCGGGCATCGGAGTGGGCAGGTTGGGCGTCAGCCCCTGCGAGAAGACCTCGTTCATGATCGGCGTACCGATCGAGGTCAAGTCCATACCGAGGCCGAAGGTGGAGGTCAGTACGTCCCGGACGGTGACCGGGCGGCGCGCCGGGACCGTCTCGTCGATCGGGCCGTCGAACGCCTTCAGCACCTGACGGTCGGCCAGTTCAGGGAGCCACTGGTCCACGGGGTCGTCCAGCCGCAGCCGGCACTCGTCCAGGAGCACCATCGCCGCCGATATCGAGAGCGGCTTGGAGGCGGAGGCCATCCGGAAGATGGTGTCCCGGCGCATCGGGGCCCCTCCGTCGTGCCGCATCGTGCCGTGCGTCTCGACGTGCGTCTCGTCGCCCTTGCTGAACAGCGCGACGACGCCGGGGATCTTGCCGGACTCCACGTGCCGGGCCAGCACGTCGCGGATCTTGCGCTGACCTGCTGCGGTGAAGTGGGACATGGTGGGGTGCTCCCTGGTCGGGTGGAAGTGTCGGGGTGGAACGGTCGGGGTGGGGGTGTCGCGAGGGAACGGTCGGGCCGAGAGAGGAGGAGGTGACGGCGCAGAGGGTCAGAGGCTGCGGGCGGCGATGTCACCGTTGCCACTGGTGGCACGGATGTCCAGCACGGGGGAGCCGTCGTTCTTCAGGGCGTTGCTGACGCGGCCGTGGCGGGCGTCGGCGTCCAGAGCGGCGGAGCTGCCGGGGGCGGTGGCGATCGAGATGTCACCATGCTGAGTACGGAGCACCACCGTGCCGCGCGTCGCCTCGCCGATGGTGATGCCGCCCCGGGCGGTGGAGATCTCCGCGGGCCCGCCCAGGCGGCCGACGTGGACGTCGCCGTCGACGGCGGTGAGGCGCAGGCCCTCCACATCGGCGATCTCGATGCGGCGGTGGGCGCCGTGGACGGCGACGTCGCCGAGCCGGCCCTCGGTACGCACCTCGGCGGCGGCGGAGGTGGCCTCGACGCGGGAGCCGGTGGGCAGGTGAACCGTCACCTCGACGGATCCGAGGCCGCTCAGCACCTGGTTCCTCGCCTCCGGCGCGATGACGCGCAGCACGCCGTCGCCGTACTCGACCGTGGTCTGTTCGGCGGCCTTCACATCGCGTCCCTTGGCGGCGTCCGCGGGACGCACCTGGACGGTGGTCTCGGCGCGGTCGGCGGCGAGGAGGCTGATGCGGCCGGCGGGTATCTCCAGAACGGCGGCGATCGGGTCGGGGGTCTCGAACTTCTGCAACGGACGTTCTCCTCGTGGAGTGGTGAGGATGTGGAGTGGTGAGGGAGGGGAGCGGAGACGACGGGGAGGAGGCAGGCGGGGGAGTGGTCAGTTGGCGGGCAGGTCGAGCTGGTACTCGTGAGTGCTGCGGTGGAAGCGGAAGCCCAGCCGGCGGTTCACGGCGAGCATGTGGGTGTTCTCCTGGGCGTTGTCGGTCTCGATCTCCACGATCCCGGGGTGCTCGGCACGGAGCCTGCGCACCATCTCGGCCTTGACCCACAGTCCGAGCCCGTGGCCGCGGTGGGCGGGCACCACGACGGTGTCGTACTGCAGGGCCCGGAGGGTCTCCCCGGCCCGGATGACGATCTCGGTGTACCCGGCCATCTCCCCCTTGCCGAGCACGGCAGTCGTGAGCAGCAGGTCACCGCGGTCGGCCAGCACCTCGGCCATCGCACGGACCCGGTCGGCGGTCCAGGTCATGCTGCCGTAGTCCATGTCGCCCATGGGCATGTCGTTCATCGAGTTCTTGGCCGTGGCGAACGCCTCGGCCAGGTCGTCGGGAACCGTGCCGGTCCAGCCGGCCAGCTCGTAGCCGGGGTGCTCGGCGTCGGCCTCGGCAGTGTCGGCGTCGGCGACGTCGAGCAGCAGGTGGTCGAGTGCCAGTACGCGCCGGAAGCCGTGCGCGGTGCAGAAGGCGCCGCTCGGGCCGTCACCGGGCGCGGCGGCCACCAGGCTGCGACGCTGCTCTGCCTGTGCCGCCTTCACGGCCGTGGCCAGCAGATGCGAGCCCACTCCGGAGCGCCGCCGGTCCGGACTGACGTGCAGCTCCAGCTCCGCGAGGTGGCTCTGACCGGGCGAGGTGAACAACCGCAGCCCGGCCACACCGACGACCGAGCCGTCCGCGGCGGTGGCCAGCCACCGCAGTCGGCGGTCGTTCCGCCCGGTGACGGCGAGTTGGGCATGGATCTGCTCGAACGTGGGCTGGGGCTCCTGGGGCAGATCGACGGCGAGCGAGGCCGACACGACAGCGTGCCAGGCGGTGGCGTCCTCGGTGGAGACCTGAGTGAGGGGGACGGCGGTGATGATGGGGGACTCCTGGGTGGAAATGGCTCTGATTCCTGTTCTTGGGAAGGCTGGGGTGATCCGGTTCGGGTGATCCGGCCCCGACTGTGTCATCGCGTACGTTTCAGGTCACCGCGTTTTCTCAGTCGGTGTGGCGCACGAGCGGCCAGTCGATGTCGATCCGCGCCGCGGTGGCCAGGTAGTTGGTGAACACGCTGAGCGCCACATGGGCGATGACCTCGACGACGTGCCCGTCGGAGAGGCCGGCGTGCCGGGCCGCGGCCAGCTGCGCCTCGGAGACGACCCCGTGGTCCCGGACCACCGCGGCGGCCAGGTCCAGGACGGCGGCGGCCCAGGGCTCGTCGGCCTCGCCCCGCCGCGCACGGGTCGCCTCGGCCGTGCTGAGTCCCACCACTCTCGTCCCGCGGAACGCGTGCACGGACAGGCAGTAGTCGGATCGGTTCTCCTGCGCCACCAGCAACGCGATGCGCTCGCGCACATCCGCCGACAAGGTCCCCCGCGTGCCCAGGGCCGTGACGACGTCCACGTACCCCTTCAGCACGGTCGGGCTGTTGGCCATCACCTTCGCCAGGTTGGGGACGACCCCCAGGGCCTGGTGCGTGGCGGTGAACAGACTCGCGGTTTCACCGGTCGCCGTCTCCGGATCGATCGTGTGGAGTGCTTGCATGACGGGAACCCTGCCAGTCGATCTTGATACATTCCCGATGCTTCTTCTATGCACGCGCTGGCGACCCCCGGAGTGACGGTATGCGGTTCACGATCCTCGGCCCGGTGGAGGCCCTGGCTCCCGGCCCCGAGTCACCCGGGCTGGCACCCCGCCATCGCGCGGTGCTCGCCTACCTGCTCCTGCATGCCGGGGTCGCCATCAGCACGGACCGCCTGATCGAAGCGATGTGGGGGCCACTGCCGCCGGACTCCGCCCGTGCGCAGATCCAGACCACGATCGCCGCGATCCGACGGATGCTCCGCGCTTCGGAGGCCGACCGGATGCTGGCCACTCGGCCGGCCGGGTACGTGATCACTCCCGAGCCGGGACAACTCGACCTGGACGACTTCACCGCCCTGATCGCCAAGGCGCCGGACACCTCCGACGACCCGCGGGGCACCGCGGACCAGATACGCAAGGCGTTGGCGCTGTGGCGGGGAGAGCCGCTGGCCGACATCACCGCCCACTACGTCCCGGGCGCCAGAGCACGCCTGAACGGGCAGCGGCTCACCGCCGTCGAGCGCCTCGCCGACCTGGAACTGTCCCTGGGCCGACACGACGAGCTCATCGACGAACTCACCGCCCACGCGGCGGCCCACCCCCTGCGGGAGCGGCTGTGCTGCCAGCTGATGCTCGCCCTGCACCGCGCGGGACGCCAACCTGACGCACTGCAGGTGGCCAGAGACTTCCGGTCGACCCTCGCCGAGGAGCAGGGACTTGACCCCGGGCACGCCTTCAGCAAGCTCGAACAGGACATCCTCCGGGACGCACCCGACCTCCGGGCGCCGGCCACCGCGCCCGCGAAGCCGCAGGGGATCAACTTCCTGCCGTACGACGTCCCGGACTTCACCGGCCGCGAGGACGAGCTCGACGGACTGACCCGCCGATGGGAGAGCAACAGCGGCGGAGTCGTGACGATCTCGGCGATCGACGGGATGGCCGGCGTCGGCAAGACGACGCTCGCGGTCCATGCGGCGCACCGCCTCGCGGACCAGTTCCCCGACGGGCAGCTCTTCGTGGACCTGCAGGCCCACACCGCCGGTCAGACCCCGCTCGACCCCGGTGCCGCGCTAGAGATCCTCCTGGGCCAACTCGGCGTGCCCGCACAGCACATCCCTGCGTCGGTCACCGACCGCGCCGCGCTGTGGCGATCCGAACTCTCCGGCCGCCGGGTGCTGGCCGTACTGGACAACGCCCTCGGCACCGAGCAGATACGCCCGTTGCTGCCGGGAGCCTCCCGCGCCCTCCTCCTGGTCACGAGCCGCCGACGCCTGACCGACCTGGACGGGGCACACGCCCTGTCCGTGGATGTGCTGCCCGCCGCGGACGCCGTGGAGTTGTTCACGGCGATCGTGGGCGAACGGGCGGAGGCCGAGCCCCTGGCCGTCCTCGACGTCCTGCAGTTGTGCGGCTTCCTGCCGCTGGCCGTCCGCATCGCCGCCGCCCGCCTGCGCCATCGCCCCCGCTGGACCGTCGTCTACCTGGCGGACCGGCTGCGCGACCAGCGCCGCAGACTGGCCGAGCTGGCCACCTCGGAGAGGGGCGTGGCGGCAGCGTTCACGCTGTCGTACGAGCAGCTGACGCCCGATCAGCAACGCATGTTCCGGCTTCTGGGACTGCAGCCGGGCCGTGACATCAGCCCGGAGGCGGCCGCCTCGCTGGCCGGGCTCCCGCCCGAGGAGGCCGAGACGCTCCTCGAAGACCTCCTCGACGCCCACGTCCTGATCCAGTATCAGCCGGGCCGCTACACCTTCCACGATCTGCTGCGCGAGCACGCCCTGGCCACCGCCGCCGCCGAGGAACCCCCCAACGCCCAGCACGAGGCCCTCGGCCGGCTCCTCCACCACTACCTCCACATCGCGAGCACGGCCATCGACCACCTCTACCCCGAGGGCAAGAACCGCAGGCCACGCATCCCCGCACCGGACACCCCGACCTGGCCCCCGCGGAACGAGGCCGAGGCGATCACCTGGCTGGACACCGAACGCGTGAACCTCATGGCGGCCGGCCAGTACGCCGCCGAGCACGACCGGGGCCCGCACACCAGCCGACTGGCCGCCACCCTGCACCGCTACCTGCTGGGCCACGCCCACCAGGCCGACGCCATGACCCTCCACGGCCTGGCCCTGCAAGCCAGCCGCCGAAGCGGCGACACGACCGCCGAGGCACGCACCCTCATCGACCTCGGCGAGGTCCATTTCTGGTGGCACGGCGCGTACGAGCAAGCGGCCGAGCACTACCGGCACGCCCTGAACCTCGCGCGCGAGAGCGGCGACCGAGTCGCCGCGGCCCGCGCGCTGCAGAACCTCGCCGACGTCTCCAGGCGACGGCGGGAGTACGACCGGGCCCACGACCACTGCGTGGAATCCCTGGCACTCTTCCGCGAACTCGGCGACCGCGCCGGCGAAGCCCGCTGCCTGACCGGCCTCGGCATCGACCACGAGCGCCAGGACCGATACGAGGACGCCCACGACCACCACCGCCAGGCCCTCCAGGTGTACCGCGAATCCGGATCCCGCATCGGCGAAACCATCGTCCTGAACAACATCGGACTGCTGTACCAACGGCAGGGCCACTACGACGAGGCCCGGCGCCACCACCACCAGGCCCTGGAGCTGAGCCGCAACCACGACTTCCCCGGCGACGAGGCGGAATCCCTCAACGCCCTTGCGGAAGCCGCCCGTTCCATGGGCGACCTCCCCCTGGCCGCGACCGAGCACGACACCGCGCTGATCCTCGCCCGCGAGTGCGGCTACCGCCCCGAACAGGCGCGAGCCCACAAGGGCCTGGCACACGTCCACCGAGACTTCGGCCGCACAGACCTCGCCCACGACCACGCCCGACAGGCCCTGGACCTCTACACCGCCCTCGCCGTCCCCGAGGCCGAAGAGCTCCGCACCTTCATCACCGACCTGACGCCGCCCGCGGACGACCCCGAGGCACCGTAGACCCCGACCACCCGCCAGTCACCCCCAAGCCGGCCGTTCTGGGAAGGCGAACGTGAACGTGAACGTGAACGGCGGGAACCGCTCGGTCACCGGTCTCGTACGGCTTGGTTATGGTGCCGGCATGACGACGATCCTGCGGCACCCTCGACCTGGATTCACCTGGGATTGGTGGGCAGTGGACGCTCAGGGCTTCCTCGTGCAGTTCAGCGGAGGACCTGCTCCTGAGCACCTGCTGGCGCAGGTGAATCGCGTCGACGCCGCAGCCGCGTGGGCGGAGGAGAACTGCCCGGCATGGTTCGCCGACGGCCCTCCGCCGCTTCACGTCTTCAGCTGCGACGGCGAGCTGCCGACCTACACCCGCAACGGTGTCCCGGAGCTCCCGTTGCGGGTGTCCGACGCACCGGCAGCCATCGCGGACGTCGCGGCCTTGGTCACACTGCGCCGGGCCGTCGGAGACACCTGGACGGTCCACCTCGACGAAGGATGGATCGAGGCAGCTCGGCCGGAGTCACCTCGCTGACCAGATGGAGGTGGCGGTGAGGTGGCACAGATCGTGCGGGGACGAGCAGGCCTCGCGGGCTCGCAGCCCAGGAGCAGGCGGTGGACGGCGGCCCGCCCCAGCGGAAAGGTGCCGCCTGACCGCCCCCTGGTGCGCCGCCGCCTACTTCTTCACTACGACAACGGCATTGCCGACCTTGCGTTCAGTGGAGCCGCTCGCGGTCCAGCTGTCCATGGGGCGGTTGTAAAGGGCGTCCCTCGCGACGAGGGAGGTGTCGCCTCCGATGCCCAGGCTGAGCGCGTCCCTGGCGCCGAGCCACTTCATGACGTCGGCGGCTTCCTGGGCGGTGACGCCGACGCTGGTGGCGGGGGAACGCCCGTCGATGGTGACCAGGAGGAGTTCGCCGGTGGCGGTGACCCCCGCGAGGGTGCGCGGGTGGCGCTCGGTGATGGCACTGGTCGGGGTGCCGTACACGGCGTCGTGCATGCCGTTGGCAACCGTGTTGACCAGGACCTCGCCGTTGCGGACCAGGGCGGGGCCGCCGCCTGCGACCGCGGAGAGGGTCGGGCTGGTCACCGACTTGCCCTGGGAGTCGGTGATGGTGGTGCCGGGCTTGAAGGCCTGACCGACGACGGCGTGGGCGCGGAGCCAGTCCGCCCCGGTGCCGATGCCCTGCATGATCCTGCTGCCCGCGGGGATGGGGCCGCCGGCCGGACGTATCTCCTTGACGGTCCAGTTCCCGTCCATGACGACATCAACGCTGTTGCCCACCTCCGGTCGCGGCTGCGGGGTCGTCGACCCCCACTCGGGACGGAAGATCACGACTTCGTTGTCGTCGACGCACATGACGCCCCGCCACGGCTTGCCTTCGGGGTTGGCGCCCTTCCCGTCGAGGCGGTGGTCGTCACCGATTCCGCCGCAGCCCCGGATCCGGCCGGGCACGCGGTTGACGCCGTCGATCTGGCGGACCTGGTCGTCGGGCGCGGTCACCTGCGTCCTGGAGGTGATCTCGTCGACGCGGACCCGGCCTCCCGCGCCCTCCAGGAGCAGGGCGGTTCGGCCGTTGTTGGCCTCGCTGAGGAGGTTGTTGCCCTGTACGTACAGTCCCTCAGGATCGCCGTCGTAACCGGAGAATTCCTTGTTGGTCGATGAACCGATGTCGAACTCGGATCCGTTGACCGCGACCAGGCCGCCGGCCGCCACGGCCATGTCGCGGACCGTCTGCGTCGTGCTGACGTCCTGTCCGTGTACGGCCTTGAAGGTGACATCGGCGGTGGGAGCCACCCTGACGACCTGTACCTGCCACGGCCCGGTGGTGGCGGAGCCGTCCTGGGCCGTGTAGACGGTGCGGGCGCCGTACCCGGAGGTCTCCAGCCAGCCCTTCATCCTGTTCGCCAGAGCCTGCTCGTCGGGGGCGAACTGCCCGACACGAACCGCGTGTCCGGACAACGGGCTGCCGCTCCCCGTCAGGACGGGCACCTGCCGGGAGTCGACGCGGCCGGCGAACCCGTGGACGGCCAGGTCCTTCACCAAGGCGTCGGCGTACGTCTTGTTGCCGACCCGCCAGCTCTTGCCGTTCGGGTACGGGATCTCCAACTCGACCGACCACAGGTCGGACGCCTGGCCCTGGCTGAACTTCTGGTAGGTGACCCCGGGCGCCAACGTCTCGACGACTTCCGCGACAGCCTGTAGGTCTGCGGGGCCCAGCGGCATGTGCTCTGCTGTCCCGCTGGATTCCTCTGCCACAGCTGATGCGCCGGGTGGCAGCACGGCCAGTGAAGTCAGTGCGATGGCAGCCGCGAGGCCGCGACGAAGTCTGGACAAGACAACTCCTCAGATAAACGGGCATACGAACATACGAAATGGTTCTGCGGGTGGCCCGAAGCGGACATGCCTCCGACCCCGCCCTGGCGGGGGCTTGGCCCGACTGACGGTCCGGGTGGCGGTCCGGGTGGCGGTCGCGGTGGGGCACAAGGCCTGGCTGGGTCGGGATGCCTGGGTGAGGCTCTCGGAACGGGCCAGGTCAGAGTACGAGGTCAGAGCAGAAGTGTGGTGCTGCGTAGGGGAGATGCGGATCTGGACCACATTCCGGAGGGGCTTGCGGAGAGTGATGTAGTGGCGTGTGGTGGGATGGCGGGACTCGGCCGTTGACCTACTCGAACAGATGGATCCGGACGACCCGGTCAAGCTCCTGGAGGGCGTATGCCGATCACAAACCAGCAGGTAGCAGGGCACACGTTTCTGCGGCAGATGTACGAGGACCCGTACTTCCCCGATCCCGTCGTCGACCGGGGCGCGGCGATCCTGCTGCGGCTGTGCGAGCGAATAGAGGCTGATCAGCCGTCGGATCTGAAGTCCCTGTACGCGCTCACCCACGCCGCGACGGAGGAGTTCAACCTTCTGGACGCGGAGTTCGACGCAGCTGGGAGCGGGATCGAGACGGCTGCGCGTGAGTGGATCGGCGAGGAGTTCCGGTTCGTCGCGTCGGCATACGGGTTCACGGACGCGGACGGAGAGGAGCTGATCGCCGGCCGGGACTGGTGAGCGGGGACCGGCAGGTGGTCTGCCGGTCCGAGCCACCGCTCCTGTCGTGACCGCGGGCTCCACCGCCTCAGGGCCGTCCCCGTGTCCGGCCCGCGCGCCGTGCTCCGTACCGCGAGACCGCGAAGCGCCGCAGGCTTCGGGGCCCGGGAGGGGCGATGCCCGCACTCGCGTCGCGCACGGCGGCGAGGACCGGCAGCTGGTGCCGCTGTGCGTCGCGGTTCTGAGCCCAGGCGAGGCGCGCGACGATGAAGGTCATCGTCGCCAGCAGGGGCACCGCGGCTCGTGCTGTCCATTGGACACGAAGGCCGCGCCGGTGGGTGGCCTTGCCGGCCGCGATGAAATCGGCTTCAAGGGGCGTCAGCTGACGGCGGTCGGCGGGCGTCATGAAGAACTCGCCGAGCTGGGTGAGGCGGACCGGTGATATGCGTACGCCGGGGTCCCGTCCCACGGATTCCCATGCCTCGGCGGCATCCGTCAGCCAGCGGTGCAGACGGAGCTTCTCACGATCCTCCTCGATCCAGGAGTGCAGGCGCGGCCAGGCGGTGATCAGGGCCTCGTGGGCAAGGTCGACGGTGTCCCCGTCAAGGGTGATCAGCCGCGCCCGTGCCAGCAAGTCCAGAACCGTCCTGGTCTCGTGGCCGATTCCGGCGGATTCGAGTTCGCTGCGACCGGTGGGCCGGCGGGTGTCCGGGGCGCCGTCGCCGGGCGTGACGAGTCGCAGCATCACCCGGCGAGCCGTCTCGGCCTGAGCCGAGTCCATGCCTTCGTACGCGGCCTCGGCGCTCTGGGCGATCGCGCCGCGCATGGCTCCGGCCCGCTCGTAGCCTTCCAGGGTGAGCGTGCGCCCGCGGCGCCGGCGCCAGGTCTCCAACAGTACGTGGGAGAGAAACGGCAGCCCGGCCCCCCGGCCGTGGACCTCGTCGATCAGCGAGGCGGTCAGAGCCCGCTCCACGACCAGGGAACGGGCCGTCGCGGGACCGGTGATGACCTCACGCAGTTCGTCGCGGGTCAGCGGGCCCACGGGGAGACTGGCCATCCGGATCGCGTCGGCGAGTTCGGCGTGGGCCAGGCAGTGGGGGTAGAAGTCCGCCCGGATACCGAGGACGACGCGCAGGCGACTGTGCGGGTTGCGGGCAGCGAGCAGGCCCGCGAGGAAGGCTTTTCTCTCCTCGGTGTCCTGGCAGAGTGTGAAGAGCTCCTCGAACTGGTCGACGATCAGCCAGGTGTCGCTCGGACCGTCGACCGGGCGGAGCACCTCACGATGCCGGCTCAGGGGCCGCTCGCCGGGAGTGAAGAGGCGGATCGCCGCCGGGGCGGCATCGGGCTCACGCAGCCGGGGGACGAGACCGGCCCTCAGCAAGGACGATTTGCCGATACCGGAAGGGCCGAAGACGGCGACGACCCGGTGTCGACCGGCGAGCGAGACGAGGTCCTGGACGAGCCGGTCGCGGCCGAAGTAGATGTCGCGGTCACCGGGCTCGTACCGGGACAGCCCGCGGTAGGGAGCCGGCTCGCCCCCGGACTCCGCGACCTGGGCCGCCAGTTCGTCGGACACCCGGGTCCAACGTCGCTCCCACTCCGAAGGGTCGCCTCCGCAAGCAGCGACATATGCGTGAAGGACCGGCAGCGTCGGGAGCTGCTCGCCTGCGGCCGCCCGGGAGAGGGTGGCCACCGAGTAGGCGCCGGCGCGACGGGCCATCACCCCGTACGTGGGGCTGCCCGCCTCCTTCCGAAGCTGCCGCAACGCGAGAGCGAACACGGCGACCGGTCCGGCCGCCGGATCCACCGGCTTCTCCTGACGCCCCACGGGTCCGCCCCCTTCTCCGGGCGGCACCGCCGACCGGTGTCCTGCCGGTCATGCACTCAAGCGGCACCAGGGCGGCGGCGACAAGACGCTTTCGCGTCGTAAGGGGCCGGCGCGCGAATTGTTTCATCGCCGGGAGGGGGCTGCTCAACAACTACCCGCCGACGAAGACTCGTGGTGAGGAGGCCTCGCCCTCAACCGGCCGCCGAGGCTCCTTCAACCCCTGGGGCGGATCAGCCCCAGCCGGCCGAACCCACCACAGACAGGAGAACGTCATGCCGCTGAGCGACGACGAGTTGCACCTGATCGAGGAGAGCCGCCGGCGTGCCGAGCGCGAGCACGCGGAGTTCCAGGCCAAGCAGGAGGCCGATCGCCAGGCGCGGATCGCGGAGGAGGAGGCCCGCCGACGTGCGGAGAAGCCGCACTCCGGCCCCACCTGGTAGTCCGCCTGCCATCCCCGGCCCGCTGGCCTCGGCTCCGGACGAGTCCACAGCGGGCCGGGCGACCAGTCCCCTGGCATGAGGGAGAGGTCGAGGGACGCGACGGGGTGGCCACGCACGGCGTGAGCCGCCCCGAGCCCGCCTCCTGCCCCTCGCACCGAGCCCTGTGGCCGGACGACAACCCCACTCGCATCTGCCGCGGCCGCTTCCGCTGTTCACGCCACGCTCGGCCCCCACGACGACTTGTGGGGCCGCCTGGTGTGCATCCGGGCGCGCCACCGCGTACACGACGAAGGAGTACACGTGAGACGAACCGCCATCGCCCGCATCCTGGGTTCCGTGACAGCTGCCCTAGGCCTGACCATCGGCTTCACCGGCCAGGCAGCAGCCATCTCCCATTTCGAGATCACCCACGTGGACACCGTCAGGTGCATCGGCGGCTACTCGGAGACCAGCGCGGGCTCCAACGGCGGCGGCTACTCAGTGAGCCGAACGCACGGCTTCAACCGCCTGGTCAGCGGGGCCTGCCAAGTCGCGAACCAGCCCGTCGGCTCGCTCTCGTCGGAGCGGCACATCCTCGCCTTCGACATGCAGAAGGGCGTGTGGTGGAAGTGCGCCGGTCACGGACCGGCGCGCAACTCCGTCCCCGCTGTTGCGGTGGAGCTCTACGGCAACATCAATCGCGCCTGCGGGGGCGACGTCTGGTACGCCACGAACACAGCTGCGTACGGCTGGGACGGCGGCGCGTGGCGTGGCAGGTGGGTCGTTTCGGGCAACCACTGGGTACCCCGCAGCGGCTTCGCCCCGACCGCTCCGCCACCGGCCCCGTCGATCAGCGCGGCCGAGGCCGTCCGCCGGGGTGAAGTACGCCTGGGCAGCCCCACCGGCCCCAAGGCCAACGCCGCGCAGCTCCAGGCTCCGCCCCGGGAGGCCGGATCCGCGCCTGTCACACCGCAGTCTGTCTCGGACGGCACGTACGCGGTGCGGACGATCACCCGATAGTCGCTCCTGCTCCGTCCGGCCTTTGATGTCTGCGGCTGAACGCACTCGACGAGGTGCGCGACGCGGCTTCGGAGCGGCTGCGGCTGAGCGCGGTAGCGCGGTACCTGGTCCGGTCTGGCCAGGTACCGTGCTCGGTCCAATCGGTGGCAGCGGGGCCCGACGAGGGATGCCTGAAGTCGAAGTCGAAGTCGAAGTCGGGGGAGTGCAGGTGTGCGAGAACTGGGCGTTGGGGTTGACGGTCAGGGGTCAAGCGGCAGGGGGCAGGGGCCAAGGCCTGGTGACGTCGATGTGTCCGGCGGGTCGGTCCCTGCCGGTCGCCGGAGCTACGGTGGCGGGCATGGATCCGTTGAGGGTGTCCGCCGAAGACGAGCTGTTCCCGAGCGCTCAGCCCTGGGACGTGGTTGATGACAGCCTGTGGGTGTCACACAGTGAGTTCTGGCTGGTCGCCGGCAGCGGACCGGGCATCGACATCGTGAGTGCCGTTCCTGAAGGCGACTCGATCAAGGGCAATGGAGGCGCGGTCGGCATTCCGACGCGGGCGTCTGAGACGCGCATCGCCGCAGTCGTGTCCGTCTGGGAAGGTGCCGCGCCACACGGGGATGGCGCCTTCCTCGGGACGTGCCGCATCACAGTGCCCGACAGGGAGCTTGCGCTCGTCAACGTGGAAGGAAGGGAGCCAGGCCCCGTCCTAGTCTTGCCAGAGGAGGGGGAGCACACGGTCAGTGTCTGGCGTCGCGACGTATCCGGATCTGATGCTGCCGAGCAGTACGACATCCGTGTATGGCGGTGCCTCACCCAGTGAGCCGGGGCACGGCCTGGCTACGACGTGGGCTGAATCTGCGAGGTCCTTGAGGACCTTGCCGCCGGCCTCGTTGTTGTCGACGACGACAACGAAGAAGAACAGGCCAGGCCCGAGAGGGCCGTGCTCGGCTCTCCCCTGAGCACAGACGTTGAGCCAGAGCCGAAACTCACCGACGTAGCCAGCCTGGTGTCGGCCATTCCTCTGCCGAGGTGTGGTGCTGTGCCGGTGCTCTCCCCAAGCGACTGCATCCTTTGGCCTACTGTCATTTCGGCCCTGCGGAGGAGGATCTTGCGACACCGCCGGGACAGGATTGATCCGTGCGAACAACCATCGGATACACCGTCGAAAGCATCGGCTACGTCGTAGGAGCCCAGGGGCTGGTCAGCTTCGCTTCGCAGACCTTCTTCGGCACGGAGTGGGGCTGGTTGCACAAAGTCGTCGACCTTCCGGCCACCGCTTACCTCGGCATCGTCGTCGTCGGGTTGGCACTCATCGCCGTCGGCGTGAAGACGCGGAAGACGCCCGAGCGCCAGGAGGTCGCCTGACCGTGCGGTGACATCCGGCGGGCGGTGACGCTGCACCGGGCCGGTCGCCAACCGGTCAGAGCGCCGGGACAGGGTGGCCCGGGCCCCAGTGCGATCGCCCACGCGACTAGGGGCTGTCCGATGGGTCGTGTGAGGTGATCAGGGCCGTGGCTTAGTGGCTGTTGTTGTTCCGAACTTGAGGAGTGCTGGTCGAACGGGAGTCACCTGAACTCCCGACCCGACCGGTCCTCCCCCGCCATCGTGACCTCCGCGTCCATCGCATCGAGCGGCAGCATGACCGCGCGCACCGGGTGGATGTCACGTCGCCGAGGTGCCCGGCCGCACGGCGAGGCCAGAGCACCCACAGGCGCGACGCCTGGCGTACCGCCACCACCAGCGTCCTCGCAGCAGTGCGCAGCTTGTCACCCGAGCGGTGGGAGGCGAGGACGTCTGCAATGGCCAACCGGCGGCGACTGTGAAAATCGCTGTCCGATCACCGGATCACGGTGATAGACACCCGGTGTGGAAAAGAATCTTGAGTTCCCTGACCTGTTGCGACTGATCGATGAACGGTCGACCGCCTTCCGCGCCGTGGTCGCCGCCGCGCCCGGTCTCGACGCGCAGGTGCCGACCTGCCCCGGGTGGACGCTGTTCGATCTGGTGAAGCACCTGGGTGGGGGAGACCGTTTCTGGGCCGCCATCGTCGGCGCGGGGTCTGCCGACGCTCCCCCGGCCGAGGCCGTCGCCGCGCGCGCCGCGCTGGAAGTGCCGCAGGAGCGTGAGGCCCTGCTGGCCTGGCTGGACGCGTCGACGCAGCTTCTGCTGGGCGCCCTGCGCGAGGCGGGACCGGAGAGCGGTTGCTGGACGTGGTGGCCCGCGTCGCAGTCACCGCAGACCGCCGGCGGCACCGCCCGGCACCGGGTCCAGGAGACCGCGGTCCACACCTACGACGCCCAGCTCGCCGGGGCCTCCCCGCAGCCGCTGCCGGTCGAGCTGGCACTCGACGGTGTGGAGGAGTTCCTGTTCACCGTCTGCGCAACGCCGAGTGCCTGGCCGCACAAGCCCACGGCCTTCGACTTCCACGCCGCCGAGGGCCGCTCCTGGCGCCTCACCGTCGACGGCGACGGCGCACGCATCACCCGCATCCCCGCTCCCACCGCCGCGACCGGCGAAGACTCGGACGCAGCCGGCGCCTCCGTCCACGGAACCGCCAGTGAGCTGGTCCTCTACCTGTACGACCGGATCCAGGCCGACTCCTTGCACGTTGACGGAGACGCAGGGCTGCTCGACCTGCTCCGCGCCTGGGAGCCGGAGGAGAAGTAGGACGTAGCGGGGGCGGTTGGCCGCGCCTCGAGCCGGTAGGACACGACTCTTCGCCAGGTTCGTCAGTCGCGGCGCCGGGCTCAAACCCGCGAGGCGGCCTCGGGGCGTCACCAAGCCGACCATCTACCTGGATGGCAGTGCGAATTCGTCCGTCCCAGCGATCACGAGAAGCGACGCGACTGCCGTTCGTCCCGATCTCGTCGAGAAGTCAGTCGCTCGGGTGACTGCGGCGGCTGCCGCGAATGAGAGCAGGGCCTCTTGGTAGCTCGAAGGGTGTCGAATCCAACGTGCGGTCCAGGAGGCCCTGTTGTCGCATTTCTACGGCAACGCGGGAGTGAGGCCCACTTCAGCCACTCTCGCGTGTGACTGTCTGGCTCACAGGTTCGGGAACGCCAGAGACCACGAGGCGCGCGAGCGTCGGTATCCCACCGACATGCCGGACGCCGAGTGGGCGGTGGTCCGGCCACTGCTGCCGGTGCCGGGCTGGCTACGGGGCCGGGGCGGGCAACCGGAGGCATACTGCCACCGCGCGATGCTGGACGCGATCCGCTACCTGGTCGACAACGGCACGAAGTGGCGGGCCATGCCTGCCACTTCCCACCGTGGGACCGGGTCTACGCGTTCTTCCGGCGCTGGCGCAACCACGATCTGGTCCGCGAGTTCCACGACCGGCTCCGCCGCCTGGTCCGCGAGCGGGCCGGGCGGGACTCGGAGCCGGGCGCGGGCGTGATCGACTCGCAGTCGGTCAAAGCGGACGCGGTCGTCGGCTCTGACAGCCGCGGCTTCGACGGCGGCAAGCTGATCAACGGGCGCAAGCGGCACGTCGTGGTCGACACCCTTGGCCTGCCTCTCGCGGTGATGGTCACCGCAGCGGATGTGGGCGACCGCGCCGCGGCCCAGGTCCTGCTCACCCAGGTCACTGCCGCGCACCATCTGCTGGCCTTGGTCTGGGCCGACGGCGGATACACCGGCAGCCTCGTCGAGTACTGCCTCGCGGCCCCCGCCCTGGTCCTCGCCATCGTCAAACGCAGCGACAACATGCGCGGCTTCGTCGTGCTGCCCAAGCGTTGGATCGTCGAGCGGTTCTTCGCCCACCTGATGCGAAGTCGCCGTCTCGCGCGCGACTTCGAGCGTTCCATCGCCAGCGCGGAGGGGATGGTCTACTGGTCGATGACGATGCTCATGACCCGCCGTGTTGCCCGGCCACGTCCTTCGCGAGCGTGAATCGGCCAGGTGCCGGCTCGATCAGCCAGCCGCGCGCCGTCAGCCGCTTGGCCAGTCCTCAAGCCCGGAAAGACAACAACCTCTCAGGCGCAGATGAGCTTCTCCGAAGGCGCCGTCGTCGGGCTCACTGGCACTGAGAGCTCGTCGTCCATCCGCCCACGCCTGCCTGCGTCGGCCGATTGAGGAACTCGGTTGCGGTGGATCAGGCGGATGCGGTGATACTCCGGCATGAGTAGAGACGCCGAGGTCATCGTGCTCGCCCGCTGGTCGGACGAGGTGATGGAACCGCTGACCCAGGACGACCCGGAACGCACGTGGCGAGGCCGTTTCGTCCCGATAGCGGGGCACTGGGGCTACGAGTTCGGGTGGGCCCTGGAGTTCGAGAAAATGCATGCCCGCAAGGGCCTGCTCAGGCACCTGGAGTCGCTGCCGTGGCCGCATCCGCATACGGTGCAAGTTCTGCTTCGCGACCAGGACGACGACTGCTTCGGGCTATGGATGTTCCAGGAGGGCCGGCTGGTGGAAGTCACCATTCCGCGCACCGAGCGTTTCCACCAGCCGGCACCGCCCAATGAGGACTTCGACCCCGACCCGGGCATGCTGCTGCGCACCGACCAAGACAGCGCCCTGCCCGAGCAGACCCCGGAAGCACGCCGAGACACCCGATCACCCTGGTAGACCGAGTTCGACAGCTCATCTTGGGACGTCGGGGCTGTCGACGCGCGCGTACTCAGCGAACTGCGCCACCACTACCCAGGTGCCGACAAGCTCCGAACGAGGCGTTTCATTGCGGACGGAGCCATAGCCGGATAGCAGCCACGGTGACCGTCCCGTGGAAGACGTACGCCCGCTTGTCGAAGCGCGTGGCGACGGCTCGGAAGTTCTTGAGCCGGTTGATGGTCCGCTCGACCTCGTTGCGGCGGCGGTAGATCGTCTTGTCGAAGCCTGTGGCCGGCCTCGGCCACCTGGGCTGCCGCGGCGCCGGCGGTTGGCCCGCTGGTCTCTCGGCTCGGGGATCGTGTGCCTGATCTGGCGTCTGCGCAGGTGACGCCGATTACGGCGTGATGAGTACGCCGTATCTTCCCCGATATGGTCGGGCCGAGTGCGCGGCAAGTCGTGGAATCGACGCTGACCATGCTCCAGTCGATCCGGTCCTCGGCATCGGCGTCGGCCGGCCTGGACGGCCCGCAGGATCCTCTCCCACGTGCCGTCCGCCGACCACCTGCGATGACTATCGTGAACCGTCTTCCAGCTACCGAAGCAGGGAGGCAGGTCCCGCCAGGGGATGCCGGTCCGCTGCCGGAACGGAATCCCGTTGATCACACGGCGGTGGGATTGCCAGCGCCCACCCCGCCCGCGATTCGTCGGCAAGTGCGGCTCCAGTCGAGCCCACTCTTCATCCGAGTTGTGATCGGTGTCGGAGATTGTTCGATGTGGCGTGGCGGTGTGCGCGGCCGCCGCGGCGACGGCCAATGCTGGGGCCCACCGCTGCAGCCCGCTGGTGTCGGCGGCGGTCTATAGCCTGTCGCAATGATCCGTAGTGTGTTTGAGCAGCGTCCGCTTGATGCTGCCGTCGCTGACGCCGGGAGCGCGACGCTGGAGTTCGACCGGGCCAGGGCCTGGTTGCGCTCTGCGCTGGTTGGCGCCGTGGAGCCGTTGGGCGCCGAGGTGTGGGTCCTGGATGCAGCCCTGGAGCAGATCGTGCTGGTCAGGCATCCGTGGCGCGGGCTGGTCCCGCCAGGTGGCAAGGTTGAGCCCGGAGAGTGTCCGCGTGATGGCGCGGCCCGGGAACTGGCCGAGGAGACTGGGCTGCGGCCACGGTTGTTGGAGCGGCCCGCCGCGGTGGCAGTGCGGTCGTTCGGCCCGGGTTTGCCGGAGACGCTGTCCCTCTCCTATGCCGCGATCGGCGACCCGGAACAGCCGCTGATCGCGGAGGACGGGCAGCACGCGGCCTGGATGCGGCTGGACCAGGGCTGGGAGAGTTGCTTCCCCGATGACGTGCTGCGCGTCCGACAGTACGTGAAGCTTCTGAGATCGGGTTCCTCTGCCTGGTGAGTGTGGCCGTGCCTGGTTCTGTGATGCCGTCTTGCGGACTTCGGGCCGCGGCCGGTTCGGACGCTGGTAGAACGCTGCCGTGACGCGACGACGCGACGCGAACTGAGCGACAGTGAGTGGGAGTTGATCGGGCCGTTCTTGCCGGTCGGCCGATACGGCCTACCCGCATCGGCTTCGTGAGCAGTTCGAGGGTGTGCTCTGGCGGTTCCGCAGCGGTGGCCAGTGGCGAGAGATGCCTGCGGAGTTCGGTGACTGGCAGACGTCTACGACCGCTGCGCCCAGTGGCGTGACGCGGGCGTGTTCAGCGCGCTGATGGAGGCGGTGATCGCGGAGGCCGCCCGGCGCGGTCAGGCGGAGATGTCGCTGGTCAGCGTGGATTCCACGGTGGCTCGCGCGCACCCACGACGCGGCGGGCAGGGTGGTCGACCCCGAGGTGCTGGCGGCTGTGGAAGAGGCCGCTGTCGAGGAAAAGGGGCGGCGGGAACCGGGCAAACCGCCCCGGTAACCACGGCATCGCCAGAGCTGGAGACGGAGCGGACCGAACGCCGGAGGTTACGTCGGGGTCGCCGTGTCCGGCTCAACGCAGCGGCGCTCGGGCGCTCGCGTGGCGGGCTGACCAGCAAGGTCCATCATGCGGCGGACCGGCGCTGTCGCCCGTTGGCCTTCGTGCCCACGCCCGGGCAGGCCGCTGACAGCCCACGGTTCGTCGCCGTGCTTGAAGAGGTCAAGGTGCGTGGGCCCGTCGGTCGTCCGCGGGCCAGGCCCGACGCGGGTGGCCGCCGATAAGGCGTACTCGTCGCGCGGCAATCGTGCCTACCTACGCAGACGCCGTATCAAGGCGGTGATCCCGGAGAAGGCCGACCAGGCCGCGAACCGAAGAAGCGCGGCAGCGCCCTCGGGTGACCGGTCTCGCGCGACGCCGAACAGTACAAGGACCGCAGCACCGTGGAGCGTTGCATCAACAAGATCAAGGCATGGCGAGGCCTGGCAACCCGCTACGACAAGACACCCGAGAGCTACATGGCGGGGTTTCAACTGCGCGGATCCATCATCTGGATGCGCAGCCTCGACCCCGCCCAGTGATCACGACTCAAAACAGGCCCTAGGTGCGCCGATGCAAGGCCAGAACGAGTCGGGCCGCTGAGTAGACGCCTCGATGGGACGAGGACACGCTCCGGCTCGACTGGCCGCCGATGCCTCCGCGCGCAGCCTGGGCCGTGCCGGGTAACAACCGCACCGCACCACAGAAGTTGAGCCGGAGCCCGTTTCGTGAGGAATGCCGGCGGGTGTCGTGGCACAGTTGCCGCATGTGTGGCCGATATACCTCGACCCGTGGTCCTGAGGACCTGAACCGGCTCTTCCAGATCACCGTCTGGCGTCCCGAGGAGACGCTGGCGCCGAGCTGGAACGTCGCACCCACAGACAAGGTCTACGCGGTTCTCGAACGTGCCGGTCGCGACGGCGGAGACGACTCGCGCCGCGAGCTGCGGGCGCTGCGGTGGGGCTTGGTGCCGTCGTGGGCGAAGGACCCGAAGGCCGGTGCGCGGATGATCAACGCGCGGGTGGAGACCGTGCACGAGAAGCCCGCCTACCGGCGTGCGTTCGCCAGGCGCCGCTGTCTGCTGCCTGCCGACGGCTTCTACGAATGGGAACCGGTCAAGGACGAGGCGACGGGCAAGACCCGCAAGCAGCCCTACTTCATCCACCCCGACGACGGTCAGGTCATGGCCATGGCGGGTCTGTACGAGTACTGGCGCAACCCCGACGTCACCGGCGACGACGACCCGGACGCCTGGCTGACGACCTGCACGATCATCACCACCGAGGCCACCGACGAGGCCGGCCGCTTACACCCCCGCATGCCTCTCGCCCTCACCCCCGACCACTACGACGCCTGGCTCGACCCCCACCACCACGACACCGAAGACCTCCGCGCCCTCCTCACCAGGCCCGCGGACGGCCGACTCAATGCCCGGCCCGTCTCCACTGCCGTCAACAACGTCCGCAACAACGGAGCCCACCTGCTCGACGCACCCACCTGATCGGTCCTACCCGCGTCAGGGCGAGCGTGGGGCGAGGACAGCGGCCACCTCGGTGAGTGCCGCACGGCACGCCCCACACCCGGCCACTCACCCGCGCCGAGGCCGTTCCCACCCTCGGCTTCGGCCGGCTGACGGGGTGCGCGTGGCGCAGACCCGACACCGAACTCGGACGCGAATCCTGGAGAACGTCCGCCACACCGCTGGCCATGGTTTCGGCGGGGAGTACGGGCCACTCCCAGCTCGGCCGAGCCTGCGCAGACGACCGTGGCAGCACGCACCAGCTGCCACGACCGGCATTTCGTCGACGCGTACCAAGTGCTCTGCCACTTCGCAGACGAGCCGTACACCTCCCGGGCGTACGTCAGCTGTGTATACCCGGGCGGAGCCCTCTTCCGGCTCGGCAGGCCGCGCAAGCGGCCGGACCGGGTGCGGGCAGACAAGGCGTACGACTCCCGCAGTAACCGTTCCTACCTGCGTAGACGCGGGATTAAGGCCACCGTCCCGGTCCCGGCGGACCGGGTCCGGGCCGCCTGGGTCGCGGATCGCGCGGAGGTCGGCCGCCAAAGCTCGACAAGGACGACTACAAGCAGCGGCACGTTGTGGAGTGCGGGATCAACCGGCTCAAGCGCCACCGGGCTGTCGCCACTCGTTACGACAGACTCGCCGTCCGCTTCGAAGCGACCGTGCTGGTCGCCGCCATCAACGAATGGCTGTGACCAGCACTTTCGCAACAGGCCCTAGTTGTTACGGGTCGTGAGGTCGTTGACAACGTGCTGGCGGTGTCCGCAGCTGGCGACCCGCCTGTGGCATGAGCGCGAGGCGGCAGAGGACAGCTTTGGGGGAGGTTTCCTGTAGTCCGCTACTTGTTGGCGATTCGGGCCTTCTTGACCCTGTTGCCGCAGGTGTTCATGGAGCACCAGCGGCGGTTCGCGCCGCGACTGGTGTCGAGGAACAGGCCGGCGCAGCCGGGGCCTTCGCATGCCTTGATCCGGTCGCGGTCGGGGCCTCCGAGTACGTGGATGGCGTCGGCGGCAAGCACGCCGAGCGCGTCCCGTACCGGTGCTTCCTTGCTGAGGTTCCAGACTGCGATCCCGTTCCCGTCGAGCGCCGGCCTGGACTGTCCGGCAGTCGCGGCCTTGTTCAGGATCGCCGCGTCACCTGGATCGGGTCGCTGGGTGGCAGTGACGGCCAGCCCGGCACGGTAGATCGCTTCCCTCAGGCTGAGCGCATTCTGAAGTTCGGCGGGTGAGACGTCGGGGACGCCGAGCCCCGCGGCATGAAACCAGAGCTTCAGCCGGCCGTGGCTGGAGAGCCGCTCCTGGGGCGCCCCGCTGGCCCGGTCGCTCATCGTGGCAGTGAAGCGGAACGCCAGCACCTCGTTGTCCAGCCGGAACAGTTGACGGGCCTCCACGGTCACCACCTTCCGCACCACCATGGACCGCTGCTCGAACCAGCTTAGCCAGTTCGACACAGGCATCGACCCGAGCCACAATGAACCGTCTCAGACGGTTCAGGTGTGGAGGTTGCGTGATGGGCGAGGTTGCAGTCATCGGTCTGGGCGGGATGGGGCGGGCGATCGCGCGCAACCTGGTGCGGGCAGGACACGAGACTGTGGTGTGGAACCGTTCAGCGGGACCCGCGGAAGAGCTTGCGGAGGCCGGTGCCCTCCGCGGCGCCTGCCTCGCGGAGGCCCTCCAGTGCCCGGTGGTGTTCTCGGCCCTGTCCGACGACGCCTCCGTCACGGAGGTCTTTCTCGACTCCGGGATCCTCGACGAGGCCCGGCATGGGGCGATCCACGTCAACGTGGCCACGGTGAGCGTCGAGCTGGCCCGCCGTGCCGCAGAGGCGCACGCTGCGCACGGGATCGGCTATGTCGCCGCCCCGGTGTTCGGCCGGGTCAGCGTCGCGGAGGCCGGTGCGCTGAACATCCTCGCCGCAGGAGAGCCCGAACTCATCGACCGGGTCCAGCCGTTCTTCGACGTGATCGGATCGCGCACCTGGCGCCTGGGCGAGCGGCCCGAGCAGGCCAACATCGCCAAGGTCCTGGGCAACTACCTGATCGCCTGCGCGATCCAGTCCCTCGGGGAGGCGGTCAGCGTCGCCGACGCGGCCGGCGCCGACCCCGGTCAGTTCGTCGAACTGCTGACCTCGACGCTCTTTCCCGGACCCGTCTACTCCGGCTATGGGGCGATGATCGCAGAGCGGAGGTACCAGCCGGCCGGGTTCACCACAGCACTCGGACGCAAGGACCTCCACCTCGCCCTTGAGGCAGCAGCCGGTCAAGCGGTCTCCCTGCCGTTCGGCGAACTGCTCAGAGGCGTGTTCGACCAGGCGGTCGCAGACGGCCGCGCAGCGGACGACTGGGCTGTGATTGCCGAGCAGCAGCCGCGATGAACACCACTGCTCGTACGATCGTTGGCGCGCGGCGTCCAGCGCGAGGGTCCGCGTGCTGTCCGCGCCGCTGACGCTGCAAGAACCGCCCCATCGCACACGGCGCCGCGGAGATGGGCATCTCGCGCGCGTGTGCTTCCACATGGGTCAATCGGTACCGGCGGTACGGGGAACTGGGCCTGCTCGACCGCTCCAGCGCACCGCACCGCCAACCGACAACAACCCCTTGCGAGGTCGTGGCGACGATCGGGGCGCTGCGGCGCGAGCGCAAGTGGCCCGCGGCCCGGATCGCGTTCGAGCTCGCCGCCGACGGCGTGCCAATCTCCCGTCGGACGGTCACCCGCCGCCTCGCCGCGCTGGGACTGAACCGGCGGAAGTCCATCGACCCCATCGGCGAGATGAAGCGTGAACCGCGGGAAACCAGCCCCCGGCCGCGCGAGCCTGCAGCAGCGTCACCAACGTCATGGCCTCATACACCTGGTTGCGCCGGGGAAGGGCTCCCAAGGGGTTCCGTAACCGCGACTGTGTCGACCATGCGGCTCAGCTTGTTCCTGGCACGCGTCGCGCAGACCCGCGGCACTCGGATCTCGGCGACAGCATGTTCCGCGCCTGTGACCACGTACGACATTGCCAACACTGGTGTGTTGCTGAGAGTCGCGGCAATCCGGCCCAGCGCCCCCGGGGTGTCCCTGAGCGACACGACCATGGTGCACGTGTCAGGGCGGGAGGCCTCGTCGTCATTCGGCATTGCAGTGCACGGCTGAGGCGGCCGCTGCGCCTGGAGTGGCGCGGTCTGCGATCCGTTGCGCAGCGTCGTGCCGAACATTCGAAAGCTGCCGTCTGTCATGAGACTGCTCCTGTCCAGGTCTGGCAGGCCGGGTGGGCCGTTGCGTCTGGGGTGCTGAGGAGAAACAAAAAGACCCCTCGCGGAACGCGAGAGGTCTGCGTGCGGGCGGTGCGGCCGCCTGGGAGGGATCGCCCCCAGGTCACCTCGGTGCCGGCACGCGGGCGCTAATAATGAGACGCCGCTGCATGCCGGGGATCATCACACGGTGGGGCCACAGCGAAGAAGCCCGTCTCACTTACCGGACAGTCGGCGCAGGGCCGACGACCCGGCCGACGGAATCGCAAGGTCCGCAGCACCGACCAGCTTCCCGGGACATCCCTCCAGGCCGTTGGGTGCACGTACACGAGACAGACAGGCGGTGCTACCACCCGCACCACCGATACCACTGCCTCACGGTCCCCGGCACGCTGTCGCCTCGCGCCTTCGAACAACTGGGTCGCCGGATCATGCTGTGTGCGGCAGGATCAGCCGGATCCGTGCCGAAGGGAACGAGACCAATGATCACCGCCACTCAGGGGGTTGCGCTCACATCGCGCTGCGAGAGCTGTGGCGGCGAGTTGGTCCGCGACGTGGGTCAGTTCATCGAGCGCGGTCGGATCTCGTGGGGCGTCGAAGGGCGATGCCGAGCTTGCCCGAACGCATGGTGCGAGACGGATACGGGCCCGGCCCCCGAGGAGATCAGACAGGCCCTGCTGACCAGACACGGTGCCGTGTGGCTGCGCCTTGCCAGCGAGGAAGCGAGCCTCGTTCCCGTGCTGCAGGCCCTGCGCGAAACGCACCACCTCTCGCTCGCTGAAGCGCGGTTGATGGCCACCGAACTCAGGGCCGTCGGCATGGTCGGCACATCCGTGGAAATCGCGTACCTGGCTGAAGGGCTACGCAACCGGTCCGTCGCTGTGATCACGAGGGAGGCGGAGGACTCCGCGACGGTGTGAGGGCGCGCAGCGCCTCCAGGCACGCTTCGGCCGGCGCGAGTCCGCGACGCTCGTACGGATACCCCACGCGGAGACAGCGGAAGCCGCCGGGGCGGCGGGGTCGGGATAGCAGCGGCGCGGATGTCGGTCGCTCAGACGCCCGGTGCACGCCGCAGCCGCTCACGTACCCCTCTGCAGATCAACCGCAGTGGTACGTGAAGGTCGCGGCCGACGAGTGGGGGCTCGGGGAAGTGATCACGAGGCGCGCCACGGCTTGGTGCGTACCGGACCCGTGGAAGGTCCACAGGAGGTGGAGCCTCGCTTCCTTCTGTCCGCGAGTCAGCTTCTCGGTCAGGGCCCCGGACCGGGTTCCGTCGCTGCGTTCCCAGCGGTACGTCAGGGTGCCCGGTCGCCCGTCCGTGCGCACCACGCCCACCACGTCCGCCGTGCTGTCGCAGTCGAGCCTGTGCCCGGCGGTGCTGACGGTGACGTCCCGCACCGCGACGGTGGGCCCGTACTGCCGCCAGGCGAGGAAGACCAGAACGGCGACGAGTACGACGGCGGCGAACGCGTAGCGCCACGGCCATCGGGAGCGGGCGGGCCGTGGCGCGGGGACTCCTGGGAGTGTGCCGTGCCAGATCTGGACCACTGTGGGACTGTTCTCGGCACGGCGGACGGCTGCCGCGGTCACGCCCGGCCCGAACCGCAGCACTTCGCCTTCCACCCGGTCGGGCGTTGGCTCCGGCGTCGGACGCTCGAACCAGTGGCTGCCGAGTTCGGTGGCGCTGTAGTCGTCATCGTTCATGAGATCGTGCACCGCCGGATGAAGATCTGCTGCAGGGAACCGCCGTTCGAGGCGGCGGGGTACGTGGTCGCGCGCAGCCCCCAGTAGCATCCGGCGCCCCGGACGTCGTGGGCGAGCGTGAGGGTGTAGCTGGTGGCTCCCTCGCGCCGATAGGTCTCGGAGCCGTCGGGCGTGCCCGGCGCTCCCTTCTCGTCGCCGGTGAACCATTCGACGTAGATCGTGACTGGTCCCGTTCCGTCCGTCGTGACCTCGACGGTCCCCGACGCGGCGGTCGGCCCCGTCTGGCGCAGACTCGTGACGGAGACCGCGGTCACGGCGACGGGAGGGCGATCGGTAGTCGTGGTCGGGGGCGTGACGGTCGGGGTGGGCGGGGTTGCGGTGGAAGTGGCAGTGGACGTGGGCGAGGTGGGCGATGTCGAGCCGGAGGAGGTCGTCGGGGGAGGGGCCACGGTCGCCGTCGTCGTCTCGTCCGTGGGAGACCCGTCGGAGGTGGCGCTCGGCCCGGTGTTCCCGGACGGGGAGGGTGCCGCAGTCGTTGCTGTCGGAGGAAGTTCCGTGCCCAGGGACGACGGCGTGGGAGTTGGCGATGGCGATGGTGGTGACGTGCCGGGTTCGGGCGGGGGCGTGCCCGGCCCGGTGCTCGTCGTCGCGAATGCCTGGGCGGCCTCGTCGCCGTCCGCTGCCTCGACGCCGGCCCGCGCGGCGAGGGCGAGCAGGAGCGCCAGGAGCAGCGCGGCGGCACCCGCCGGCACCCCGCGAGGGAAACGCCACCGGGACCGCGGCGGCGGGGCCGGCAAGGTGGTGGTGGCGAGGGCGGTCGTCCCCTCGGACGCACCGCCGCCCGCGGAGGGGAACAGCAGGGGCAGGAGCGCGGCCAACGCTGCCAGTCGTCCCCGGCCCCGCTCCTCCCAGTCCGGTCCGTAGGCGGCCGTGGCGACCGATTCGAGCTCGGTCACGAACGCGGCCGCGTTCTCGGGCCGCTCGTGCGGGGACTTGGCCAGGCCCCGCCGGATGAGCGGACGCAGCGGCTCCGGCGCCTCACCGTCGGGAACGGGCGTGTCCAGGTGCTGCAGGGCGAGCTCAGCGAAGTTGTCACCGGAGAACGGCTTACGGCCCGTCAGACACTCGAAGAAGGTCGCGGTCGCCGCGTAGACGTCGGCCGCCGGTGAAGCGGGAGCGCCGTTCCACTGCTCGGGCGCCATGTAGGCGGGCGTTCCGGCGACACCCGGTGTGGCGCCCCGGCCGGCCGCGATTCCGAAGTCGACGAGCTTGGAGGACCCGTCGGCGGCGACCAAGACGTTCTCGGGCTTGTAGTCGCGGTGCACGACGCCCAACCGGTGAGCGGCGGCGAGGCCCAGGAGCGAGCCCTTGAGCACGACGAGGGCGGCCTCGGGACCCGTCGACCCCTCCCGCGCGATGAGGGCACGCAAAGCCACGCCGTCGACGAGCTCCATCACGATGGCCGCGCCTCGCGGCGCCTCGACGTATTCGTAGAACCCGACGACATACGGAGTGTCCAGGGCCCCGAGGAGCCGGGCCTCGGACCGGAACCCCCGCACGAACGCCTCGTCCGAACGGAACCGCTCACTCAGGTACTTCACGGCGACCGGCAAGCCGGTCACCTCGTGCCTGGCAAGCACCACGCGCCCACTGCCACCCGCACCCAGCTCCCGGGCTTCGACATACCCCGGGACCACCCATGCGCCCATGCCCGTCCCCCTCGACGCCGCGGCCGACCATTCCCCTCACATGGACAGATTCTGGCCACGGCCGGTTCCCCGCGAAAGAGGGCAAGCAGACGTACTGCGGACCGTGACAGTTCCGGAACGCGCCCCGAGCAAAGGGGAGTCGGCCGACCACGTACCGGGCAGGTCGCCCACCGGCGGAACCAGCGGGAAGGGAGTGGGAGAGGAGGCGGGGACGGGGAGTGGGGACGGGGACGGAGATGGGGAGTGGGGACGGGGAGTGGGGGACGGGAGCGGGCAGCCTTTGCAGGCCCAGGCTGCTCGTCGCCGTCGTCAGTGCAGTCCGCTGTAGGCGGCCATCACGATCTCCATGCCGCGGTTGTCGTCCCGCTGATCCCGATCGACCATCTGGTTCACGACATAGGCCACCGTCATGCGTGAGCCGGGATCGCTCACAACCAGCGAACCGCCCCAGCCGCCCCAGCCGAAGGTGCCGCCGAACCTACCGAAGCCCACCGCCCAGGACATGGGGGTCCGCAGGACGCGATCGTCGCCGCAGAACACCTCCTGCCACGCGGGCTCGCAACCCTGGGGGGACAGCAGTCGCACACCGCCGACCGAGCCCCGGTTCGCCAGTACCGACTGGACACGGGCGACAGACCGGGCGTTCCCGAAGCCGTTCACGGCAGGGATCTGCGCACGACGCCAGGCCACGGAGTTGGTGTCCTTGACCTGGATCACGGCACCGGTGTGCTCCCGGCGTGCACCGTCCGGTCCGAGCGGCGCGCCGGCGGCGTACTCGTCAGTCAGTGACAGCGGCGGGATCAGCGGTGCGACGCGGTGGTCATGCTCGGCGGAGAGCCCGATGTGGAAGTCCGCGCCCAGCGGCCCGGCCACCTCCTCGGCGAAGAACTCACCGAGGCTGCGACCGGTGATGCGGCGGACGATCTCACCGACGAGGAACCCGAAGGTGAGCGCGTGATAGCCGGCGGCCGTTCCGGGCTCCCATTCGGGCGCCTGCGCGGCCAGCTTCGTCGTCACGCGCTCCCAGTCGTAGAACTCCTCGACCGCCGTCAGGCCGGACAGGTCAGGCAGCCCTGCGGTGTGCGACAGAACGTGCCGTACCAACACTTTCTCCTTGCCTGCCGCGGCGAACTCGGGCCAATAGGCGGCGACCGGCGCGGACAGATCGAGTCGGCCCCGGTCGGCCAGGATCAGCGCACACAGGGCGGTCATGTTCTTGGTCGTCGAGTTCACGCCGGTGAGGGTGTCGCGCTCCCAGCTGACGGAACGGTTCGCATCGGCGTACCCGCCCCAGATGTCGACCACCGGCTCGCCGTCGACGTAGACGGCCGCCGAGGCGCCGACATCGTCCTTGCCGAGTGACGCCGCAAGTGCCTCACGCACTGCGTCAAACCGCGGCTCACAAAACCCCTTGATATCGGTCATGGCTATTAGCCTCAGGTAACGCCGGGGTGTCCTGCCCAACAATTCCCGCACTGCTTTTGTCGGGCGGGGCGCGATCATGTCTTCTCTGTCCCAGCAAGGCGGCCTGACGCCCGCGTGGTCGGCCCGTCGTCGGACCGCTACCCCGTCGCTCGACCGCTACTGGTTCCCCTGATTCCCCCGGCCGGCCGACGGCCCTGCCAGCTGTCCCGAAGACCAGCCGTAGTGGTAGCTGTTCCCACGGGGAACAGCTACCGGGATCACTCGTCGAGCATGTGCGCGACGACAGCCCGGCCGGTGTCCCGGAGCGCAGCGCGGATGGGTGTTCCTGCAATGGAGGCCCACGAAGGAAGGAAAGTTACGCGTGCTGGAACGGCTGAATCAGGCGCTGGACCACCTGGAGGCCTGCCTCGACCGGGAGATCGACATGGCCGAGGTGGCCCGGATCGCAGCGGTGTCGGAGTACCACTTCCGGCGGCTGTTCTCCGCGCTCGCCGGAATGCCGCTCCCGGTCTACGTGCGGCGGCGGCGGATGACGCTCGCCGGGGCCGAGGTGCTGGCCGGGGAGCTGACGCTGCTCGATGTCGCGGTGCGATACGGGTACGGCTCGGGCGAGGCGTTCGCCCGAGCATTCCGGTCGGTGCACGGCATCGGGCCGGGCGAGGCCCGGCGCACGGGTGCGGTGCTCACGGCGCAGCCGCGCATGTCCTTCCGTGTCGTCGTCGAAGGGAGTACGGCCATGCGGTACCGGATCGTGGAGAAGGAGCCGTTTCGGGTCGTCGGCAGGAAGGCCCGGGTCCCCCTCGTGCACGAGGGGGCCAACGCGGCCGCCGAGGCGCACCTGGAGAGCCTGGACAAGCAGGCGATCGTACGGATGAAGGAGCTGGCCGACCGGGAGCCGGAGGGGGTCCTGTCGGCGGTGGTGCACCTGACCGACAGCCGGGAGGAGGGCGCCGAGGTGGACTATTGGATCGGCGTGGCGACCGGTCTGGAGACGGCTGCCGAGGAGCTCGACAGTCTGGACGCCCTCGACGTGCCGGCCGGGACCTGGGCGGTCTTCGACAACCACGGGCCCTATCCGGGAGCCCTCCAGGAGCTGTGGCGGGACGTGTTCACGCATTGGTTCCCTTCGAACCCGTACGTGAGCAGGCCAGGTCCGGAGCTCCTGCGGACGGAGCCGGTGGAGATCGGCACGGAGACCGACTCCCAGCTGTGGATTCCGGTCGAACGGGGCAGCGGGAGCGCCGGGTCCTGAACACCGTCTGAAGACCTGGAAGACCTCCAGCGATGGGGACTTCGTCGATGACCCCCCGGTTGCGGGGGATCACCTGGGCGGCGTCCTGCTCAAGGGGGCCCTTACCGGGCGCAGGGCCATCTCGGGTCACTCGACGGCGTCGAGGCCTCCCGGTCGGGGCTGACGGGGGCGGCTGGGCACGCGTTCCGGGCGGCGTGCCGCGTACAGCCGGTACGACAGGGGCTGGGCGGCCTGCGGGTGGTCCATCGCCGTGACCGACTCCACGGTGAGGCCGTTCTCGACCAGGAGGTCCTGCCACAGGGGCGGGGCGAGGACCCACATGTGCATCCGGTGCTCGGTGTTCGTGCCGGGCAGCCGCAGCACCTCGGGGCGCGCGGTGACGGAGCCGGACGGTCCGGCGCCGTGGGAGTTGGTGTGCAGCGCGCTGAACACGAACCGCCCGCCGGGCTTGAGTCCGTTGGACAGTGCGGGCAGAAGGCGGTGCGGGTCCAGGAACGGCACGCCGCTGATGGAGTAGATCAGGTCGTAGGGGGAGGCTTCCCGCAGGTGGTCAACGGCGTCGGCGCAAGCCAGGTGCAGCCCGGGGGTGGCGGGGTAGCGGGCGAGGGCGCGCCGGTGCTGGGTGGGGGAGGCGTCGACGGCGGTGACGTGCGCGCCGAGGGCGGCCAGGTGGGCGGCGTGCCGGCCGACCCCGGCTCCCAGGTCCAGGACGCGCAGACCGGCCACATCGCCGAGTACTTCGACGCCGGTGCCGGCCTGCGGGATGTCCCAGGCCCACCTGTCCAGTTCCGGAAGGTAGAAGGTCCGGCCCAGTTGGTGGTGGCCGTAGAGCTCCCAGATCTCGGCGGAGTGCTTCTCGATGTCCAGCACCAGGTTCTTCCTTCCGGTCACGAGGGGGAGAGAGGGGGGAGAGGGCGAGGGGGCAGTCGGTCAGGGACGCAGGGCATAGCAGCGCAGGACGTCGAGGTCGGCGGTGCGGACCACGGACCAACCGGTCGTGAGCAGTTCGG
The DNA here is from genome assembly GCF_036192275.1 of Streptomyces sp. NBC_00250. Taxonomy (NCBI): domain Bacteria; kingdom Bacillati; phylum Actinomycetota; class Actinomycetes; order Kitasatosporales; family Streptomycetaceae; genus Streptomyces; species Streptomyces sp. NBC_00250. The sequence continues at coordinate 8,927,990 of NZ_CP108088.1, forward strand.
CGTCCGCAGGAGAGATCCCGAGCCCCAGAAGAGCCGGGTCGGTGGTCCTGCGGCGGCCGGCGATCTCGGTGACGACCCAGAAGGTTCCGCCGGGTGCGAGGAGGCGGCGGACGCGGTCGAGGAACGCGGGCTTGTCGTCGATCCACCGGTAGACCAGGCGGCAGGTGATGAGGGCGTAGGCCGGGTCCGGCAGGGTGGAGAGGTCGTCGGTGGTGATGTCCAGGCACTGCCAAGCCGGCCCGGGGCATGTGTCGTGGGCGGCGTCCACGGCGTTGGCGGCGAGCGCGACGGCGGTGGGGGAGCAGTCGACACCGGTGGCGCGGTAGCCGAGCTCGTCCTGGAGGTATCGGGCCAAGGCGCCGTCGCCGCTGCCGATGTCGAGGGCGGCGCGGGCGCGGCCGCGGCCGAGGTGCTCGGCCATCAGCTGCTTCTCGGCGGCGTCGGGCCGCCGGTAGCGGCGGCCGTCGGCCCAGCGCGGCTCCCAGTAGGCGGGGCACGCGGTGGACACGGTAGTGGTCATGATGCTCCTTCTCGGGCGTGCGGCAGGACCGCGGGGGCGGGCATGGTCCGCAGAGCGCGTACGGGGGACGTCAGCAGCAGGAGTACGGGCACGATCTGGAGGAGCGCGCCGAGGGCGAGGACGGTCGGCACGTCCAGTACGAGCGCGAGAGCCCCGGCGGTCGCGGCGGCCAAGGGGCGCCCTCCGGCGGTCACGGTGGTGCTTGCCGCCTGCATCCGGCCTTGGAAGCGCGGATCGCACAGGGTCTGCCGCAGGGACCGCTGGCTGGTGCCGGCCGCTGTGGCCCAGAACAGCTGCCCGGCCAGCGCCGCGGCCAGCGCGATCTGCCATCCCGGTCCGGGACCGGCGAACAGCAGGGGGAGCTGGGCGATCGGGCTGGTCGCGAACCCGGCGATGATGGTGGGCCCGATGCCGATCCTGGCCGCGATCCTCGGCGCGAGCAGCGCACCGGCCAGGCTCCCGACGCCTCCGACGCCCACGATCATTCCGAGAGAGGTCGGAGAGATGCCGATCGTCGTCAGGAGGTAGAAGGCCCAGTACGTGTTCATGATCGCCAGGCCGAAGGACAGTACGGACAGGGCCGCGATCACTGTGCGGATCGTGGGCTGCCCGAGCACGTACCGCACCCCTTCGACGATGCCCTGTCCGAGGCCGCGCTGCTCTGCGTCGGACGGTACGAGGGGCTGGGCAGGTCGCATACGCGATACGAGCACGGCGGAGACCACGAACGACGCGACGTCGGCGAGAATCGCCACCGCAGGTCCGACGGCACCGACGAGAGCGGCCCCCGCGTTGCTGCCCGCGCTGTCGGCAACGGACGACGCCGCGCCCAGCCGGGAGTTGGCGTTCTGGAGTCGTTCCGGTGCGACGACGGAGGGCAGCAGGCTGATCGCCGCGGCGTCGTGCACCACCTTGGCCGAGCCGAGCAGGAAGAGGACCACATACAGCTGGCCGATGGTCAGCAGATCCGCCACGGCTGCGACCGGGACGGTGAGCAGGGCGCCGGCCGCCGCAAGGTCCGAGCCGAGCAGCTGACGCCGCTTGTCGTACCGGTCCGACAGGACTCCGGCCCACAGTGCGAAGGAACTCGGCAGTTGGCCGACGAAGGCGATCAGAGCGACCTCGGTGGTCGTCGCGTGAAGTTCGAGGACGGCCACCGCGGCCAGGGCGATCGTGCTCACAGCCGAACCGGCGAGGCTCGTGCTCTCGCTCGCCAGGAGATACAGGAAGGGCCGGCTCGCCCACGCGGGCGTCCGCGGCGCGCGAAGGGAGACGCTCACCCGGTCCCACCCCCGGACCGCTCGGGTGGGATCACGTCGGCGTACCGGCTGCCGACAGCGAACAGACGCAGGACCTCGCGCTTGAGGGGACGGCAGTCGGCGCGTGGTCCTGCGGGATCCGCGTCCACGGGATGGAGAGGGATGAGCCGGCAGAACCCGAGCCGTGCCGAAGCGATACCGAATCCGGCCTCCTCGGCGAGCTCGCGCGCCGCGCCTCCGTCGAAGGATTCCCCAGCTTCGAGCCGACCACCGCCGCCGACGACGGTCTGCGGGCCATCGGAAGGCCACGAGCGCGGCTGACGCCGGCCCGTGAGCACCCACCCGTCGCCGGGGCGGGCGGCCCGTACCCCCGTACTCCCCCGCGTACCGCCGCGCTGGGGCAGCACCATGACGTGGGCGGTGCTCCGGTGGATGCCGCTCACAGCAGGTTCTCCCTCCTGAGCCGGTCCAGGGTCCGCCGCCCCCGGGTGGTGACCTCGGGATGGTCGTTGTCCGGGCCCCAGGCAAGGCAGTTGACCGCGTCCAGAGCGGTCAGACAGCGCAGTGCCCGTCGCTCGGCCGTGGTGAGCGCTCGCCCGTACGCCTGGAAGAACACCTGCTCGCGATCGGGATGGTCGATCCACTCGGTGACAGCGAGGATGACGAGGTCCTGCACCACGGCAGCCGGACGGGTTCGCTCGAAGTCGATCAGCGCAAGCCCAGTGGTGGACCACAGCCAGTTCCGCGGCTGGTTGTCGCCGTGGATGTACCCGACGGGCACCGGGCCGACGCGGCGAAGCTCGGCGGCGTGATCACGGATGAGTTGCTGCTCGCCCGCCGTGAGCCGGGCACCGGCACGCGACAGGTACTTCTCCGCCCCGTCGGCAGCGGCTACCAGGGACGCTTCGGCCTCCGCCTGGTCGGCACGGTCGAGTTCGCCGGCCTCGTGGAGGCGGGCGCACAGCGCACCGGCCTGCCGGTGCACCGCCCGCCCCTCGCCGCTGGAGAGACCGAGCCCCGGCACCGGGGAGCCCGGCACGACCGAGAGCAGCAGCGTCAGGTCCTCCGCACGGCTGTCGAGGAGGTGGGGCGCCCGGCCGTGGCCGAGCGCGGGGACGACGTGGCGGTACGCCCGGGTCTCGCGGGTGAAGAACTTCTCGCTGGGCGAGACCTTCACGTACCAGCCGGCCCCTCTCTCGCTCCGCAGCTCCCACACCCGGGAGCGAGGCCAGTCGTGCGAGGCATCGCGTACGGCCACGACCGGCCCGATCCGCCGTTCGGCCCAACGCCGCGCGGCCGCGGGCAGGGGCTTCGCCTGCCTCATGCCGCGCACCTCACGCCCGTCCGCGAAACGGGCAGGGAGCAGGGGACACGCATCGCGGCGGTGGCGAGGGATAGGGCACTGCTCCTCCTTGGTGGTGCCCGTCCTACCGCGGGGCAGGACAGGCGGTGACGTGGTCGATCAGCGGTCCTGGGACAGTTCCAGCAGCTCGGCGAAGGTGCCGCCGCCGTGGGCGAGGTCGTCGTACCGGCCCTGCTCGGTGATCCGGCCCTGCTCCATCACGATGATGTGATCGGCGATCCTGGTGTTCTCCAGGCAGTGGGTGACCACGATCGTGATGCGGCCGGAGGCGATGGCCTTGATCCGCTCGAAGATCTGGTGTTCACCGCGCGGGTCCATCTGGGAGGTCGGCTCGTCGAGGATCAGCAGCTCCGGCCGGCGGTACAGCGCCCTGGAGCACGCGATGCGCTGCCACTGGCCGCCGGAGAGTTCCGTCCCGCCGAAGATGTCCCGGGCGAGGAGGGTGTCCAGTCCCGCGGGGAGGTCGTCGACGGCGTCGCGGAGACCTACGGCGTCGACGGCCTCCCACACGGGGGTGTCGTCGTGGGTGCGCGGCTGGCCGAGGGTGACGTTCTCGCGCACGCGCAGCGGCCACTGCGCGAAGATCTGCGGCACCAGACCGGTGTTCGCCCACACCGTGCCGGGGTCGACTCCGGCGAGATCCGTGCCGTTCCAGGCGACCGTGCCCTTGTCCGGCAGGTAGATCCCGGTGAGCAGGCGGGTGAGGGTGGACTTGCCCGAGCCGTTCGCGCCGACGATCGCGAGGATCTGGCCGCGCCGCAGGGTCAGGGAGACGCCGTCGACGGCGGGCTTGTCCTTGCCCGGGTACTGGTAGACGACCTCCTCCAGGCGGATCTCGTCGACCGGTACGGTGAGGCGCCGGGGGCCACGCCTGGGGGCGCGGGCGGCCGCGTCGTCGAGGAAGGTCTGCATGTCGCCCAGGTAGAGGCTCGTGTGGAAGACCGCGGCTCCGTGGATGACGACCTGGGACAGGGACGAGAGTGTGGTCTGCACGGCGATGACGGCCGTCGCGGCGACCGCGAGGGCGATCCGGCCGGACATCGCCAGCCAGGCCAGCGCACCCCACGTCACCATCAGGAAGACGCCGCCCGCGAGCGCGGACAGCAGCGCGATCCGCAGGGTCCGCGGCGCGGCGGCCAGGGTGCGCCGGTCACACCGGTCGGACAGGGCCCGGTACCAGTAGGTGAGGTAGTCGGTCATCGAGTTCGCGCGGACCTCGTCGCTGTACTTCGACTCGGTCGCCCACCAGCGCATCATCCCGCGCACGTTGCGGTCGGCGATGTTGCCGTAGTGGATCTCGTAGTCGACCCGCGCGCTCAGGACTGCCCCGACACCGGCCGGGAGCACGGCGAGCAGGAGCAACGGCAGCATCAGCGGGTTCAGTGCCGACAGCACACCCCCGGCGGTGACCATGCGGATCACCGCGGACACGAACCGCTGCGCGTCGGTCACCATCACATGGGTGCGCATCACCCCCATCTCGGCCGCCTCGCGCCGGTCCGAGAACCCGTCCTCCGCGTACGCCACCGCTTCCACCCGGCACACCGCCTCGACCAGAGCCGAGTCCGTCTCCGTCGTCAGCCGCGGCGTGATCCGCCGCTCCGCATACGCGGCCACCGCTCCAGCCGTACGAGCCAGTGCGGCGGCGAGCGCCACCACCAGCAGCGCCGGCATTGCGCTCCGCAGCCGGTCCCCGGTGGTGCCGGCTCCGAGGATGGGCTCCATGGCGCGGGCGGTGGAGGTCAACAGCGCGGCGGCCGAGGCGCCCGTGACCAGTTGGCAGCCGAGAAGCAGCTGCACGGCCCGCCGGTCGATCCGCCACGACAGCCGCGCGACACGGCTCAGGACGGCAGGGATCCGCGCGCACATGCGCCGGAAGGAGACCTCGGCGAGCGGATTGATGGCGTACTGCCCGCTGTAGGTGATCTCCGCGGGCGGCGGAGGCGGCGGTGTGGTGTCCTGCTGGTCGTTCCTCGCGGTCGAGGTCAACGGCGGGTCCTCCTGGACGGTCGTCGTGCGTGGTCGTGAAGCTCAACGAGCACGCCGGGATATCGAACTGGTGTCTTTCGGTCTCTGCCGGAACCCCGAGATTCGGCGCGTGTCGGAGCGTGGCGAATGCACGGACCCAGACCCCGCAACAGGCGTGAGGAGCGGCCCGGTTGGCCGAAACGCCGACGCTCGGCATGTTCGACGGAGGGGTGACGTCGGAGCCGGTTGCCGGAGGGCCGGCAGGGGGCGTGGCCGGGGCGAGCCGGGAACGCCGCCGACTCGCTGGGCGAAGCGGCCTCGCGACTTCAGGGAATGCCACGGCGTGCCTGGTCGGCTGCCGACGGGGGGCGTGGGCGAGCGCACTTCGTGAACGTGGCACCGGCGGCGCGGCGATCCACTCCGTGGACGGCTGCAAGCCGCGGTCCCCGTCGCCGCCCCGAAGAACGGCTCCGGGGCCACCCGTGACGAAGGCCGCGACCGCCGTGGCTACTGGGCGAACCCGGTGTCCACGATCATGAAACCGCACCGTGGCGCGTACGGCGGCCCGGGGGCTGTAGCCCTGATTCCATGGGGTTCAAGAGGCGCCAAGCGTTCTTCTGCGCCAAAAGAGGGCGATCCGCAACGCGTTTTATGGCTGGCTGCAGTCCTGCCTCGGCGTGCACGCACCCCTAGCATTCGACCATCCCCGCTCACAACGGCGGGGTGGCCGGACAGAGTTCATTCGCATGATAGTTCAACGATTGCCGGTTGGACTACCCCGCTGCGTACTTCCGGCCTTCCCGATCCCTCGCACCAGGTCTCCACCGCAGTAGGTCCGTGACGGCCGCCGCCCTTGAGCGTGGCGCGCCGCAACCCAGCCCGTGGCGCGGACGCACCCGTGCGTCCGCGCCCGTCGGGAACCGAAGCACCGGATGGGAGAAACATGAGAGTTCCCCTGCTCGTGAGCGGGGCGGTCGCCGCCCTGTTCGCCTCGGCCCTGCCCGCCCAGGTCGGCCCGTCGTCGATCGTCGACCCGCCGCCGGACAAGATCGTCATCGACATCGCCACGGTGAACGGATCCGGTTGCCCCCTGGGGACCGCCGCCATCGCGGTGTCCGAGGACAACACCGCCTTCACCGTCACCTACAGCGAGTACCTCGCGCAGGTGGGCGGCGGCTCGTCCCCCACGGCGGCCCGCAGGAACTGTCAGCTGAACCTTCTCGTACACGTGCCGCAGGGCTTCACCTACGCGATCGCAAGCGCCGACTACCGGGGCTACGCCTCGCTCCAGCGCGGGGCGAGCAGCACGGAGAAGGCCTCGTACTACTTCCAGGGTTCACCGAACACCGCCTCCCGCACGCACACCTTCCGGGGCCCTTACGAGGACAACTGGCAGGCGACGGACGACACCGACTGGGCACAACTGGTGTGGGCGCCCTGTGGCGTTCAGCGCAACTTCAACATCAACACCGAGCTCCGGGTGAACGTCGGCACGTCGAACCCGAGCACCACCAGCTACATGACCATGGACTCCACGGACGGTGACATCAGCACCGTCTATCACCTGGCGTGGAAGGAGTGCCCGGACGACTGACGCGCGCGGCGGTCGCGGCGCACCGACGCGCCCGGCCGCCGACCGGCCCGGACCCGACGGCCGGCTCCGATCCGCTCCGATCCGTCGCCCCGCTCTGATCCGCCGACCCGCCGGCCGCCTCCGATCCGCCGGCCGCCTCCGACCACGCGTCGGAACCGTGCCGATGTACGTCTCGCTGAGGAGCTCCGACCACCGCCTAGTACTTGAGGATGACCCGATGCCCGTACTGAGACGGACATTGCTACCGATGGGGAACCTGGCCCGGAGACAGACGTCTTGATCCTCGCGTCGGCTTGATCGTCGAGTCGACCTGAGGAGGTTCTGATGGCAGGTCAGGTGACGGAGAGGCCGGCGATGGCGTCGGCGCCGGAGTACCAAGGGGCTCTGGGGTCGCTGTCGGTGAACGCCTCCCTGCCCGAGGTTCTCGCCCGTGGAGTTCAGGAACTCCGGGCGGCGGAGGAGGCCGGGAACCGGCGGGAGGCGGCACGCTGCGGGCTGGCCGTGGCGGAGGCATGCCGCAGGCTCGGGCGGATCGAGGAGGCCGACCGGGCGTGGAAGGCGAGCTACCGGGCGGCGCGTTCGGTCGGTCACGAGGGGGCCATGGCGTGGGCGCTGTGGAGCGGCGGCACATTGGCCCGCCAGCGTGGTGCGCTCAGGCTGGCGTACCGGCTGCTGGGGCTCGCAGCCGAGGCCGGTGAGCGGGGCGGGGACGTCGTCGTGCGGGGCTACTCGCTGGCGGGGCTCGCCGAGACCGGTCGCATTCAGGGCGACTACGAGGCTGTGGGGAGGCTGCACGAACAGCTGCTGGCCGAGGCCCGCCGCCGCGGCGAGGCCCGGCACACGGTCTGGGCACTGGAGGGCATCGCCCAGATGCACCGCAACACCGGCTCCTACGACCAGGCCCTCGCCCTCTTCGAGGAGGCGGCCGAGACGGCGTCGCGAGCCGAGGACCGACGTGGGTGGGCATGGGCCCTGCGGGGCATCGCCGACGTGGTGTCCGTACGGGACGGGGACGTGGAGCGGGCCCTGTCCCTGTTGTCGCAGGCGGAAGAGGCATGCCGGGAGATACGGCTGACCGGCGCGCTCGCCTACAACCACAAGATGCGCGGCAACGTGCTGTACCGGGCGGGCCGTTACGAGCAGGCCCGTGAGCTGTACCAGCAGGCCCTGGAGGAGTTCCGCGAGATGGAGGAGCCACGGGGGACGGCGCTGTCGAGGCTGGGACTGGTCAAGGCCGAAGCCCGTCTGGGCCGTGACACCGCGCACACTGCCGAGGAGCTGGCCGACCTGCGCACGACGCTGGACCGCATCGGACTGAGGCACGCCCGCGACATGGTGGACAAGGCCGCGGCCGAGCTGGGTGTCGGCACGCTGCCGGACCACAACGGAGACGGAGAAGGGGCAGTCGGACCGGTGCTGCCGGCAGTCGGCGCGGAAGCCCTGCAGAAGGCCGACGTCGGGGGGCTGCGGTGAGCCTCCTCCCGACGTCCGCCCGGGCGGTCTGCTCGCCTACCAGTGGGTCGCCGGGCGCCACGGCCGTGGCCGTTGCCGCGGTGAGTACCTCTCGTACTCACGAGACCTCGGCGACCGTTCTCCTGGGGCGATGCCGTGAACTGGTCCGGCCCGCGCTGGTGGACGCGGTGGGCCGGTTGCACCCCTGGACCGGTGAGATGGCGGCGTACGCGCTGGGCTGGGCCGATACGGCCGGAGCCCCGGACCTCGGCGGATCCGAGGGCAAGGGGGTGCGGCAGGCGCTCGCCGTGCTCGGGGCCGAGGCCGTCGGCGCGGACGGCGCCGACGCCGTCCCGGGCGCCGTGGCCGTCGAACTCGTGCACACCTTCTCCCTGCTCCACGACGACATCATGGACGCCGACGCCCTGCGCCGGCAGCGCCCGGCGGTGTGGAAGGCCTACGGGACCGGACCGGCCGTCCTGGCAGGCGACGCCCTCCTCGCCCAGGCCGTGGCGACCCTGGCGGAGGCCCCGGGCCATCACACGGCGGCTGCGGTACGGCACCTCTCCCGCACCCTGAACACGCTGGTGTCCGGCCAGGCGGAGGACCTGCGCTTCGAGGAGCGTCCGTGGTCGGGGCCCGGAGCGGTCGAGCCGGAACAGTACCGGTCCATGGCCGAGCACAAGACCGGCGCTCTGCTGGGTGGCGCGCTGGCGCTCGGAGCGATCCTCGGCGGCGCCCCTGACACGACCGTGAGCACGCTCGAACGAGCCGGACGCCATCTCGGCCTCGCCTTCCAGGCGGTGGACGACATCCTCGGTATCTGGGGCGACCCGAGAGTGACCGGAAAGCCCGTCCACGCGGACCTTCGGCAGGGCAAGAAGACCTACCCGGTTCTCATCGCGCTGGCCGACGGAGGCAAGGCCGCGCACGAACTCGCGGTGCTGCTCGACACCGCGGAGCGGATCGACGGCGAAACCGCGGCATACGTCGCGGCGCTCGTGGAGGAGGCCGGCGGACGGACCGAGACCCGCGAGGAGGCGCGCCGACACCTGGACGCCGCACACCGCGCCCTGCGAGATGCGTCGCTGACGCACCCGGCATCGCGGGAACTGGACGTGCTGTTCACCCACTTGCTCGACCGCACCTGGTGACGCGTGCTGTCCTGGTGACGCATGCCGAGTATCCGGACCCGTCGGTGGGTTCTCTCGCGCCGGCCCGGCCCCCTGCGGGGTCGGAGGGTGAGAGCCGTGCTCAGGAGGAGTGGCGGACCCCGCGAGGAATCGCCAGGTCCGTCAGGAGAGCCTCGCCCGGGCGCAGGTCGGTCCACGTGCCGTACCAGGTCAGGACGGCGATCGCGGACGTGGGGAACTTGGTCCGTACGCGGTCCAGGACGTCCTTGTCCGCCCCCGCCGCACCGGCCGCTCCGTCCGCCCCGGCGGCGAGCAGCAGGATCAGGTCTTGGAAACCGGGGTTGTGCCCGACCAGGAGCAACGTCGCGACCTCGTCGGGTACGCCGTGGAGGACATCGAGCAGGTCCGGGCCGTCGGCCCCGTACAGCCGCGGGTCATGGCGGCTCGGCACAGGGCTGTCCAACTCCGCGGCCGCCAGTTCCCAGGTGTGGCGGGCGCGCCGGGCAGGGGAGCACAGGACGAGGTCGGGCAGCCCGCCGTTCTCGGCCAGGAAGCGCCCCGCGGCAGGGGCGTCACGCAGCCCGCGCGGGCCGAGGGGACGGTCCCGGTCGGCAACGCCTTCCGGCCAGGCGCTCTTGGCGTGGCGCAGCACCAACAGTCGGCGAGGTCGGCCGCCGACGGAGTCGATGTGTTCAGGGGACTCGGAGGAGAGCTGCACGTTCCCGAGCGTACGGGGTGGTTCGCCGAACGGCCATGGACGCCACGAGTACGTCCGCATGCCGTCGCCGCGCGTTTCACGACGTACGAAGGCTGTTCATCCGGGCCCCGAGGCCCCACCATGCTCCTGGCTACTCGTGCGTAACACGTCCTAGGGGGAAGTGTGTTGAAGCCCGGTTCCCGGATCGCAGCCAGGATCGCCGTTCCGACGCTCGCCGTCGTCGTCTCCTTGCTCGTGCCCCCTGCCGCGGTCCGGGCCCAGGCGCCCGTTCGGAGCGCGGTCGCCCGCACACCGGTCGTGTTCGTCCACGGCTACAACGCCGACCCTGGCGTATGGGGCGGTCTGCGGGAGGACTTCAAGGCCGAGGGGTACACGGACGCCGAGCTCTTCTCCTTCGGCTACGACACGCACCGGTCCGTGAACGAGGTCCTGTCCGGCGAGCTCGCCGCGTACGTCGAGGATGTGAAGCGGCGGACCGGCGCCGCCCGCGTCGACCTCGTCGCACACTCCTTCGGCAGTCTCGTCACCCGCTGGTACGCGAAGTACGACCCCGCCGGCCAGGCCGCGGTCGCCCACTTGGCCTCCCTCGCCGGCCCCAACCACGGCACCAGCACCGCATGGGCCTGTGCCCTGTGGGATCAGGCGTGCCGCGACATGACTCCCGGCTCGTACGTCCAGAAGAGTCTCGCGACGGGTGACGAGACGCCGGGCACCGTGCGCTACGCCACCTGGTGGTCCGACTGCGACGAGGTCATCAACCCCGACAGCAGCGTCCCCCTGACCGGCGCGACCAACAACGCCGCCGGGTGCCTCGCCCACAACGACCTCCTGGGAGACGACACAGTCTCCCAAGGCGTCCGCGCGTTCCTCCGTTCCTGAGCTGTGTCTTGCCGAGAGCCGGGCTCGCGGCTGATGCGGCCGCGTTCTCGGTTCACAGGCGGATGACGACGAGCGCCGTGTCATCGGTGCTGCCGTTGGCGCTCAGGAGGTCGGCGAGGAGGGCGTCGGCCAAGACCTCCGGGTTGTCTCGCCTGCGTCGTCGCAGGGACTCGGCGAGGCGGGCGAGGCCGACGTCGATGTCCTCCGCGCGGCGCTCGATGAGGCCGTCGGTGTACATGACCAGCGTCGCCCCTTCGCTGAAGGGGACGGATGCCTGGGGGCGGTCGACGTGTTCGGGGCGGGCGCCGAGCGGCGGGTCGGTCGCCCGGTCGAGGAAGATCACGTCGCCGCCGGGGGAGAGCAGTGCGGGCGGAGGGTGGCCGGCGCTGCTGTAGGTGAGGGTGTGGGTGCTCCAGTCGATGAAGGTCGTCGCCACGGTGGACGACTCGGCGCCCTCGACGGAGCGGGCGTAGATCCCGAGGACGTCGAGTGCTTGGGCCGGGCCATCGGCGACGAGCGTTGCCGCGCTCAGTGCGCTGCGCAGTTGTCCCATGACGCAGGCGGCGGTGAGGCCGTGGCCCACCACGTCTCCCACGGCCACCGCCATCCGGTCTCCGGGGAGGCCGACCAGGTCGTACCAGTCGCCGCACACGTTGAGGCCGCCGACCGCGGGGCGGTAGCGCACGGCCGCCCGATGGTGTCCGACGGGGCTCGGGGTGGGCAGCATCGCCGCCTGGAGGGCCAGTGCCACTTTGCGCTCCCGGGCGTGCGCCTTGCGCAGGCGCTCGTTGACCTCCTGCAATTCCCTGGAGCGCGTGTAGAGCTCGGCCTCCAGTCTGGCTGCCTGGGTCGTGCCTCCCAGACCGCCACGGGCCCGGATGAGGGGAGTGATCTCCTCCACCCGGTGCACGATCAGCACCACCTGGTCGTCGGGGTCCAGTACGGGTGCGTTGACCGGGCTCCAGAAGTGCTCCTGCCAGTGGCCGGGCCGCTGGGCGTCCTCGATGTCGTAGCGGAGCAGAGCCATGGTGTCGCGCTCGCCGGTGGCGACCACACGCAGCATCGACGCCTCGGTCTCCCGCATGCCGGCGGCCGCCGAGTCGTTGGGGTTCTCGGGAAAGGCGTCGAAGATGTAGCGGCCGATCAGCTCCGCAGGGGAACGCCCGGCGACGCGTGCGAAGTCCTCGTTGACATCGACGTACACCAGGTCGGGCGTGAGCAGTGCGACCATGCCGGGCAGGGCCTGGAACACGGCTGCGTAGTCGACCTGCTGTTCGTTCATTCCGCTGCCCGTCCCGATCGACCGCCACCGTGTGCCGTTCCACGATAGGAGGAAACGTGCGACGGCGGCCGAAGTCCAATGCTGTGCGGCGTCGGGCCGTCACCCGATCGGCCCCATGGCGGTACGGCAAGGCGGCCGCCGGGAGCCACCGGAACCCGCTTCCCACCGAACGTCAGGAAGTGATCCTGACCCCCGTCATGCACAGCCACTTCGCCGACCACGGCACCGTAGCCGCCACGCACGACAAGATCATCGGAGTGGCGGGGTCCTCGAAGACCGTGGCCCACCACCACGACGACGTTCGCGAAGGCCTGCTCGCACCTGTGCTCGACGGCGTACCGGGGGCTGGATGCTCGACGCGCCGCACTCCATCAGCGGCAGCACATGGTCCACCCGCGCATGCGTCCGGGCGTCACGTCTCAAGGTCGTAGCCCGACGTGTTTGAGGGCGATCACGCTGAGGTCGGTGATGGCTTTCCGGTCCCCCTGACGCCAGGCATCGGCCCATCCGCCCGGCGGGACCGGCAACTTGGCGAGCGCGGCTGGAGGACCGGTGAGAGCGCGCAAGGCGAGCAGATCGGCGCCTCCGGGAGCCTCGGCGAGGCGGCGCAGGGTGCTGCTGCGCCGGATCCAGAGCAGGCGCGGCGGCAGCCACAGCAGCAGGACGAAGAACACCGGGATGACGATGAGGGCCGTCGTGATCACGTTGGCGACCTGGCTGACGGCTTCCTGCAGCGACACCCCCGCGTCGGCGAATCCGGAGCTGGCGTCGGCCGCGGACTGGAGCGGCCTCTGCAGGACGCCCCCGATGAGCGGTACGTCCGACGCCGCGTCTCCCGCGTTGCCGAGCCCCTCGGCGAGGCGGTCACCGGAACTTTCCACCCTGCGCCCCGGTTCGGCCAACAGCATGATCGTCTCGCGGACGACGAGTGCTGCCCAGACCACGGCGGCGATCAGGGCCACGGCGATCAGGTCGACGAGCACCTGGAGGTTCCGACGTGCGGGTGTCTGGGCGTAGAAGCGCAACGAATGACTCCCGTTCGAGTCGCGGCGTCGAGGAGGTCCGGCCGCCCAGGCCGCGGGGCAGCCGACCGGTCGTCCGATTCAACTCTTCCACCGCGCCTCCCGGGCAAACGTGCGACACACGCGACACGCCGATGCTCACCATCGGCCTGGCGAGGTCGACTCCTCACGCTGCACTGCTCGCGACCGGTCGGGCCAGAAGATCGACAAGGGAAGCCGGAAGGACACCGGTCCAGTGAGGGAGTCCCGACGGACCGGCGCCCGGTCCGGGTGCCGTCGGCAGACGGAGACTTGCTGGTACGACCCGCCCCGGTCGTCGACGAGCTCGCCCTGGCCATGACCGGGGCTGAAGAACTTCAGGCCGGACGCGGCGAGGGCGGGGATGGAGTGACCCTGGTGCAGGTAGACCCACGAGCCGTTCCGGCGGGCGTCGCGGTAGAGCTTCGCGGCATGGTCTCGAGTGGTGCCGTGGATGGCGTAGTGTTGGTCCTACCGACGCGGGGTGGAGCAGCTCGGTAGCTCGCTGGGCTCATAACCCAGAGGTCGCAGGTTCAAATCCTGTCCCCGCTACTGAAGTCGCATGAGGCCCGGATCCTGTGGATCCGGGCCTCATGCATGTACCTGCACCTCAAGCCTTGCATCCGGGTGGAGCCACTTGACCGCTCCTCAAGGTGTTCGACGGCTGAGGAGGCCGGGCCGGGGCCCGTCCCACGGGACGTCGGTCGCAGGACGGGCAACCCGCACAGGCCCCGAGCGCGACAGCCGCCGCCGGAGAGGCCGGGCAGGAGCAGGCTTGCCTCAGATGGCGACCGAGAGCAGATCCACCACGAAGACGAGCGTCGAACCCGCCGGGATCAACGGCGAGGGCGACTGGTTGCCGTAGCCGAGACGCGGGGGAACGACGATCTCGCGCCGACCGCCGACCTTCATCCCCCTGATCCCCCGGTCCCAGCCCTTGATGACCCTGCCACCGCCCACAGCGAACTTGAACGGCTGGCCCCGGTCCCAGGAAGCGTCGAACTCCTTCCCGGACTCGAAGGTGACTCCGACATAGTGAACCTGAACCACCCGGCCAGGCTTCGCCTCGGCCCCGTCCCCGACGACCAGGTCCCGGGTCGTCAGCTCGGTGGGAGCGTCTCCTTCCGGAAGGTCGATCTCGGGCTTCGTCAGTTCACCCATGGCAGCCTCATCACTCTCCGCCGGAAGCCCTCGTACGGACCAGCCGGGCGCATGGTCACTCCACGCAGCAGATGGCCACGCTACCGACAATGCCGTTCCCTGGAGCACGACGAATCGAACCGAGCACGGCGCTGAGCTGGCAATCCGCACGATGGTCGGCATCCGGCCCAGCCACTTGCGCCCGAGCCGGCGGGCGGACAAGCGGCCACCCTCGACCACCACGCCGACGGTGAAGATCTCCGGCCGCCGCTCCGGGAGGGTCTCGGTGGCCGGGCTGATCGTCATGCGTCCGGGACTACAGCCTCTGGAGGAGGCTGTCCGGCGAGCCGCCGAGGGGCACGGTCAACCGAGCCCGCCAGCCTTCCTCCGTCAGCACCACCAGCTGGACCGCCGTCGCACGGGTGCGCAGCGGCAGCAGGCTGCCGACCGCAGCGCGTACTTGGGCGGCGGCCGTCGGGTCGTCTGCGCCCAGAGCGACCGTGACATGGGCGGCGGGTCGCTCCCCGAAGCGGCCCTTGTACGGGCGCACACCGGGCCACTGGGCGCGGAACGCATCGACGACCGGTTGGAGTCCCGGAACGGCGACGGCGACGAAGCCGGACGCCGTCACCACCACCTCCAAGAGCAGGTCAGCTGCCGGAAACTTCGCCGCGAGGGAACGCACGCTCTGCTCGTCCTGATCCGTAAGCGTCGATTCCGGCACGAACGGGTAGAGGAGCGAGACGTGCGCCGGCACCCCACGACGTACCAGAGCCGGGTCGATCCGCCATGCCGCATCGAGAAGCGGCGCGGCATCGGGCAGGACAATGACGACGGCAGTGGTTCCTGGCTCTGGCACGCCATCATCATTGCAGGTCAGGCGCGGGCCCCGGCACAACCGGACTCGGTAGTTCGAGGCGGGTGGGAGCGGGGTTCGCGGCGGGCCCGATCACCCGGTGAGCGCGAGGTGTGCGTGTGGGCGACGGCCTGGACGGTGTGGAGGGCGTGGAGCGCGTGGGGGAGGCCGATGCCGCGATCGCGTCAGCGGCGGTACGCGGCTGTCGCCGTCTCGATGAAGGATCGGATCAGCGGGTTGGTGTCACCCTCGTTCCACACCGCCACCACCCGGCTCGGCGCCATGTCGATCAGCGGCACCACGGCCAACTCCGCGGGCAGGTCGTGTCCGAGTGGGGCCAGGCCGACCGTGCCGTTCCACAGCACGGCCTGCAGGCATTCCTGGACGGCGCGCACCACCGGACCCTCGCGCAGCCTGCCGCCGTTCCAGTACGACTGCCAGACGGGATCGGTCCCCCGCGGGAACTGGAACCAGCGGCGGTCGCGCAGGTCGGCCAGCCGTAGCCGGTCATGGTGGGCCAGCGGATCGTCGGCGCGCAGGACCACGCCGACCGGATCGCTGCGCAGCTCACGCACCGTCAGGGCGGTCTCGTTGAACGGTGCCCGAGTCAGGGCGACGTCGACCAGTCCGGCGCGTAGCCCGCAGGTGGGGTCGGTCAGGTCGGTGTCGCGGACGCGGATGTCGATGCCGGGGTGGCGTCGGCGGTAGGCAGCCGCCAGCCTGGCCACTCCCGGGTCGGTGCCGTCACCCAGGATGCCGACGGTCAGGGTCGCGACACCGGCCGCCGCGCTCACCCGTACGCGGGCGCGGTCGGCATGGTCGAGCAGGGCCCGCGCCTCGTCGAGCAGCACCACGCCGACCGGGGTGAGCGTGACACCGGCGGGCGAGCGGACGAACAGCAGGGCCCCGACATCGGCCTCCAACCGCTTGATCGCCCTGCTCAGCGGTGGCTGAGTCATGTGCAGTCGGGTGGCGGCCCTGCCGAAGTGGAGTTCCTCGGCGACGGCCACGAAGTAGCGCAAGATCTGTAGCTCCACGCTGCAACGATACCCGCTGGGTATCGACGTACGGGGATAGGTCTTGGACAGCCACGGGGCCGCGGCGATGCACTTGCGGGCATGACCGACGTAGCGAAGACCAGCGAGTCGCAGGCAGACCCCTCCGTATCGGTGGTGGGACCTGGCGACGGAGAGACGATCGTCCTGGGCACCACGCGCATGCGCATCCTCGAGGACGGCGGCCGCACCGGGCACCGCCTCGCGATCGCCGAGTCCGTCCTCGCCCCGCACACGCAGGGACCGCCGCAGCACCGCCATGCCCGGCACGACGAGGGCTTCTACATCCTCTCCGGAACCGTCCGGTTCACCGTCGGGGACGAGGACCACGAGGCCACCGCGGGCACGCTCGTGATGGTTCCACCAGGCACGCCGCACACCTTCGCCAACCCGACCGACCAACCCGCAGTCATGCTCAGCACGTTCACCCCCGACCTGTACGTGCAGTACTTCCGAGACCTCCAGGACATGAACGCCGACGGCCGGCCGCTGACGCCACAAACCAACATCGACGCGATGAGCCGCTACGCGACCGAGCCCGCCACCGACTTCACCTGAAGCCGACGGGACGGCTCGGCCGTACTCCTCCCCATCTGCAGGGCCGGGGCTCGGTCGCCCTTCGGTGGCCAGCCTCCTCCGATCACGGACCGCGTCTTCGGCAGGGCTTTTCCCGCAATCGACTCAAACGACTGGCCCCGAGAACCGGCGGCCCATGAACGGGAACCATGAACATCGCCTATGTGATCGTCGCCGGACTGCTCGCCCTCTTCTACCTCTACGCGGGTGCGATGAAGGTGATCCGAAGCCGTGACCGACTCCGACCGATGATGGCCTGGGTCGACCGCATACCGCTGGCCGCCACCAGGGCGCTGGGTGTGGTCGAGATACTCGGTGCGACCGGGCTGATCCTGCCGCCGCTGACCGGCATCGCTCCCTGGCTGGCTCCCGCCGCTGCCATCGGGTTCGTACTCCTGCAGACCGGTGCGGTCGCCGTCCATCTGACCGGCGAAGACGACCGGATCACACTCAACATCGGGCTCATCGCCGCCGCAGCCGTGACCATCTGGCTGGCCGCCGGGCTGTGATCAAGCACGGCCCGGCACCCGGCTCAGGTTCCGGGGAGGATGCGGCGCGTCTCGTAGGCCCACATCGCGATCTCGACCCGGTTGCGGGCGCCGAGTTTGGCCATCAGGCTGGCCAGATGCGTCTTCACCGTGCTGAGGCTGATGTGCAGCGCGTCGGCGATCTCGGTGTTGGTCAGCCCGCGGGCGACGGCGAGGAGCACCTGCTCCTCGCGGGCGGTGACGGGGGAGACCGGCTGGGCCGCGGGCCGGCCGGCGGGCAGGTCCGCGAACGCCTGGAGCAGACGGACGGTGACGCTGGGCGCGATGAGCGCCTCCCCGTCGGACGCCGACCGTACGGCCTGGGCCAGAAGGTCCGGTCCTGTGTCCTTGAGGAGGAATCCGCGGGCGCCGGCACGCAGTGAGCCGTAGACGTACTCGTCGAGGTCGAACGTGGTGATGACGACCACGGCCAGCGGGTCGGCGACGCCCGGGCCGGCGACCAGCCGGGTGGCCTCGAGCCCGTCGAGTACGGGCATGCGGATGTCGAACAGGCAGACGTCGGGGCGCAGTTCGCGGGCCAGACGTACCGCTTCCTGTCCGTCGGCTGCCTCGCCGACCACCTCGATGCCGGGCTGGGCGTTCAGCATGATCCGCAGCCCGGTGCGGATGATGGCCTGGTCGTCAGCGACGAGGACGCGGATGGGCACCGCTCTCGGTCCTCCCTCTCGGCAGTTCGGCTTCGACATGCCAGCCCTGGTCGGCGCCGGGGCCGGCTTGTAGTGTGCCGCCGAGCAGCGTCGCGCGCTCGCGCAGTCCGGTAAGTCCGTATCCCTCGCGACCCCGGCCGGTGCGCCGGCCGTTGTCCCGCACGCTCACCCGTACCGTGTGCCGTTCCGCGGCGACCCGGACGACGACCTCGGTCGCGTCGACCGCATGGCGCAGCGCATTGGTCACCGACTCCTGCACGATCCGGTAGACGGCGGCGTCCACGGCCGGTGGCAGCGTGTCCAGTTCGCCGTCGAGCCCCAGGTCGACCCTGAGGCGACCACCCGGGGTGCGCACCAGGCGCTCCAGATCCGCGACGCCGGCGGGCGGCGCCAGCTCGGCGCCGGCCTCGCGGTTGCGCAGCGCGGCGACCATGGCGCGCATCTCCTCCAGTGTGCGCGCCCCTTCCTCCTCGACCCCCTCCAGCGCCTCGACGGCGGCGGACGGGTCGGTGCCCGCGAGCACCCGGCCCGCCTGGGCGCTGATCACCATGGCCGAAACGTGGTGGGCCACCGTGTCGTGCAGTTCCCGGGCGAGCTGCTCACGCTCGCGGGAGCGCACCTGCTCCAACTGTCGCTCGCGAGCGGTCCCCCAGAACCGCACGACGGCCCCGATCAAGCCGGGCAGCCACAGAAAGACGAAGCCCCCGACCTGTTCGGCGGCCTGGGTGTCGTCCGCGACGACCCCCAGCACGAAGGCTGTGAGGATCACCGCGCTGCCCAGCACGATCTCCCGTCCCGATCCCCACCGGGGCAGCGCGTACACCAGCACGAGCACGACCATGCTGGTGTCCAGGCCGACGTGCTCGCGCGGTGCGGCGACCAGCGAGGCCAGCTGGAGCAGGATCACCGAGCCGAACCCCAGCGTGACCATCGCCAGTGGGCGGGTCCGGCGCCACAGGGGCAGCAGGCACAGCCATACGGCGAACACCACCGCCACCGGCCGCCACACGACGTTCTCGCGCAGGGTGGCCTCCAGCGCCACAGCGCCCAGGCTCGCGGCGAGCAGCGCCCAGTCCCGCCACACCCGGGCGGGCGCGTCGGGCGGCCGGGGTTCGGTCCACAGGGTTCGCAGGTCGTCTCGCAGCACGGTTCTCAGCTTAGGTGCCGCGCCGTGCCGCGCATCGGCCGAAAGTACGGGGTGTCACTCGGCCCCGGGGCCGACGGATCCGCGGCCCGCGAGCCGATGCCGCGGAGCGCCGCGGCGAGGAACCTCGGCATCGGAGGCCGTACAAGGACGGCCGACGAGGTGGTTGGAGGACCCGATGCTCTCGAAAGCCCTGTTGCGCCTGGGCACAAGCGCCGCCCGCCATCCCTGGCGGGTGATCGCGGCATGGCTGATCGCCGCCACGCTTGCGGTCCTCGCCGCGATCGCCATCGGCGGGCGGACCGCGGACTCGATGACCGCTCCGGGACTGGACTCCCAACGGGCCGCGCAACTGATCGAGCGGGCCGGCACCGGCCAGGAGGGGATGACCGCCCAAGTGGTCGTCACCCCCCTCGACGGCGGTGCGACGTTCTTCGGCCACGACAGTGCGCGCACCGCTCTCACGCGGCTGCAGACCGAGGTGAAGGGGCTGCCGCACGTGCTCGGCACGAGCGACCCGGCGGGGGCACTCGGCGCGGGCGGGGACACCGCCGTGCGCGGCGGCCTTGTCTCGGCCGACGGGCGGATCGCGGTCGTCCGGGTGCAGTACCCCGACCAGAGCCGGCTGTCGGCCGAAGACCTCGACGCCCTCGTCGATCTCGGCGACCGGCTGCGCGCCGAGCTGCCCCTGCGCATCGAGATGGGCGGGAACCTCTTCTACGCCTTCTCCGACCCCGACGGCGGAGCGAGCGAGCTGATCGGCCTCCTCGCCGCGGCCACGATCCTGTTCCTGGCGTTCGGTTCGCTCGTCGCCGCCGCGCTGCCGATCGGCATGGCGGTCTTCGGGCTGACCGTCGGGGTCGCCACGATGACGGTACTGGCAGGGGTGACGGACGTCCCGACCTTCGCCCCTGTCCTGGGCAGCATGGTCGGGCTCGGAGTGGGCATCGACTACGCGCTGTTCGTGCTCGCCAGGCACCGGGAGTACCTCGCGCGCGGGCTCGATCCCCGCGAGGCGGCGGGGCGAGCGGTGGCCACGGCGGGGAGGCCCGTTGTCTTCGCCGGCGGCACCGTCGTCGTATCGATCCTCGGCCTGGCGGTCGCGAACGTACCGTTCATGACGGTGGGCGGGATCGCCGTCTCGATCGTCGTTCTGATCATGGTGATCGCGTCGGTGACGCTGCTGCCGGCCTTCCTCGGCGCCGCCGGCCCACGCCTGGCCCGGGCCGGCCGGATCGGCCGCGCTCTGCAGACCAGGAAGCCGGGCCGACTCGCACGGCGGCGGGACCCGGCGGCAGGCGCCGCCCACGCCGCCGGGTGGCGTCGCTGGATCGGGCACGTCAGCCGGCACCCGGTGCCGTACGCGGTCGGCGCGGCGGGGCTGCTGCTGACCGCGGCGCTGCCCGTGCTCGGCCTGCGCGTCGGCCTGCCCGACGACGGCTCACTGCCCCACAGCCGTACCGAGCGCCGGGCCTACGACCTCGTCGCCGAGGGGTTCGGCCCGGGCACCAACGGTCCCCTCGTCATCGCCGCGGACCCCACCGGTGATCCGGGAGTGCTGGACCGAATCGTCGCAACGGTCGCGGCGGATCCGGGCATCGCATCCGTCGCGCCGACGCACATCGATCGGGCCACCGGCATCGCGACCCTCGTGGTGTTCCCGACCACCAGCCCTCAGGACAAGACCACGGCCGACACCATCGCCCGGCTGCGCACCGACGTGCTGCCCACGGCGATCGGGCACGGCCCGGCCAGGGCCCACGTCGGCGGCGCCGCCGCGAGCCTGTCCGATGTGGGCCAACGCACCAGCCAACGCCTGCCGGCGTTCGTCGCCGCCGTGCTGGCGATGTCGTTCCTGCTGCTGATGCTGGCCTTCCGCTCGATCCTCGTACCGCTCAAGGCGGTACTGCTGAATCTGCTGAGCATCGGCGCGTCCTACGGCATCATGGTCGCGGTCTTCCAGTGGGGCTGGGGAGGCGCACTCATCGGGCTGGAAGCGACGGTTCCGATCGTGTCGTTCATCCCGATGTTCCTCTTCGCCATCCTGTTCGGCCTGTCGATGGACTACGAGGTGTTCCTCCTCTCCCGCGTACGCGAGGAGTACCTGCGCACCGGCGACAACCGCACGGCGATCGTCGAGGGCGTCTCGGGCACCGCCCGGATCATCACCTCGGCCGCCCTCATCATGGTGGCGGTCTTCCTGTCCTTCGCCGTCGCCGAGGACCCTTCCACCAAAATGTTCGGGCTCGGCCTGGCCACCGCGATCTTCATCGACGCCACGGTCGTCCGCATGGTGCTGGTACCGGCGACCATGACACTCCTCGGCCGGACCAACTGGTGGCTGCCGAAGTGGCTGGACCGGATGCTTCCCCACGGCCCGGTCGGCACCGACGACACCGACGCGGAATCCACGGGTGAGGCCCCGCGTCCACGGCTGGTCGACCGTTGACTCAACTCCTGCCCGCCCTTGGCGTCCGGCACCTCGGCGCGTCACCTGGACGAACGAGTCCGATGCCTGACGGTGTATCCGGGATGCGACGTCGACCGATACATGGCCATGTCGATCGGTAGCCGACCAGGCCGCAGCCCGACAGGCCCGCGTGTGCCGGATTGAAGGAGGGGCCAGGGATTTCCCTTTGGCCGACCGTGCTGGCCATACCCTGGTGAATGGCCGGCACGGCTTTGTCATCGGGGGTGGCTGGTGGAGCGCGGAGAGCTGATCGCGGGGCGGTACGAGTTGGAGAAGCGGCTGGGGCGGGGCGGTATGGGGGAGGTGTGGGCCGGGCGGGACCGGATGCTGCACCGGGATGTCGCGGTCAAGATGCTGGTGCTGGACGAGGGGGTGCACACGGATCTGCCGCGCCGGTTCGAGCGGGAGGCGGTGGCCGCCGCGCAGATCAGCCATCCGAACGTGGTCGCCCTCCACGACCGAGGAGTCCACGAGGACCTGTGGTTCCTGGTCATGGAACGGGTCGAGGGTGCCAATCTCGCCGAACACATCCGCGATGAGAGTTCCATGGACGTGGCCCGCGCTCTTCAGATCGCCCAGGAGATCTGCGCGGCCCTGGTCGCCGCGCACCAGGCGCAGGTCATCCACTACGACATCAAGCCGCACAACGTGATGCTCACCCCCGACGGCCGGGTCAAGGTGGTCGACTTCGGCATCGCCGGGTTCATCCAGAGGGCCTTCACCCTCGCCCACTCCTCGCAGCTCGCCCCTGCCGGCACGCCCGAGTACGGCGCGCCCGAGCAGTTCCTCACCGAACACGGCGACGTGCGCTCGGACCTGTACGCCCTCGGCAGCGTCCTCTTCGCCATGCTCACCGGCCGTCCACCGTTCACCGGGCAAACCGGCCTCGCGATCATGCACCAAAAGCTCGCCGAGGACGCACCCTCACTCGGCACACATCGGCCCGAGCTGCCGCCCGCGGTGATCCAGCTCGTCACTGAACTGCTCCAACGCGACCCCGACCAGCGTCCCCAGACGGCAGCAGCAGTCCACGAGCACCTGGGCCGGCTCCGCACCGCCCTCGACACCCTCGGCACCTCCGACGCGACCACCCTGACCCGGGTGCCGTCTCGCATCACCACCCCGCCGCCCACCCAGCGGCAGCCCGCAGACGACGGCCCCTTCGAGATTTCCTGGACCGGCCGGGAGCCAACCACCGACTACGCACGAATGACCAGTGCGCACGTCTCGCGTGTGTGGCGGGTATCTGCGGTTCTGTGGGCGATCACGGCAGGCGGCCTCGGCTATGCGCTGGCGGACGGAGCCTTCCAGCGGGAGGAGAGCAGCCCCACTCCGGGGAGCTTGGCCGGGTTGGCGGGTGTCATCGCCGGGATATTCGCGCTCGTGTATCTCTTAGTGTTGGTGCTTAGCGTGGTCAGGAGGCGCTACGAGCGGGAGAGGCCTCCTTGGTCCCTCAGCGTCGGTCCGCACGGCATCGTCGCCACTGGTGCCTTCCGCCGTGCGGTCGGCTGGGATCAGATCCAGATGGTCACCGTGGAGGCGATCCCATCCCACATGCCGTACGACTACAGGGCGCTGTATGTTCGCTCCACCGACGCCGCCAACCTTGCCAGCGCCCGTCCAGCGGGCTGGGCCTACCCCAGCGGCATCTACCGCCGGCCGGACCGCCGCATCCCGCTCTGCGTCCTCGGACCCATGACCGAGCAGCAGCACTCGGAGTTCACTGACGCCCTCATCCGCTACGCCGGCGCCCTCTGGCATCCGGAAGCCGGCCACTGACCTGTTGAAACTCGGGCAGCACAGCGATCCCATGGCCGCAGCGATCTGGCGTAACCACACGACCGGCGCCCCCATCACGCGGTCGCTCATCGCATTCGATCAATGAAGACATCGGACTTGTTCGCTAGTGGGTGACCGGCGCCGGAGACTGCTTCAGGCCCAGTGGACGGTCGGCGAAGGCCTTCTCGGAGTCGACCTCGTAGCAGATGTTGATGCTCGAGTCCCCGAGAGTCGTGTCGACGAAGCGCTGGACGTCCCCGACGGACTTCGTCTCGTAGAGGCACATCGCGGCGGATCCGTCGACGTGCGGGAAGAACTGCAGCACCCGGGTGCCGTCGGGTGCTCCGGTGCCGCTCATCAGGGCCTGGCCGCGGGGATAGGCGGTTGCCGGGTTCACGATCTGGTGCTGGACCACGACGTACATGCTGTCCTCCTCGGTTCAGCGGCACGTCATGCGGTTCCCCTGCGGTGGCGTGTCGTGTCGTTCGGACGATTCGACACTAGGCCTGTGGTGGCGGGCGTCGCATCGCGCGTATTCACCAAGCAGTCAGCGACCGGGATGGTCATTCCTGACCATCGGCTCTGACGAGGCCGTGCTCCAACGCCAGGGTGCTCGCCGCCGTCCGCGAGGAGACGTCCAATTTGGCGAAGATGTTCTGCAGGTGCCGTGCCACGGTGTGCTCGCTGATCCCCAGAGCGGAGGCGATCTGCCGGTTGCTCGCGCCGCTGACCACTTGGCGGAGCACTTCGAGCTCGCGGGCCGAGAGACCGTGGGTGTCCGGGGCCGGCCCGCCACGAGCGAGGGAATCGACATGAGCGACGTCCGGCCCGGCTTCGAGCTCGGCGAACACGGCGCGAGCCGCCTGGAGCTCCAGGGCGGATGTGTCGTCGTCACCGAGCGAGCGGCAGGCGGACGCCACAAGGACGCGCGCCCGGGCGGCTTCGTACGGCGCCCCGAGCTCCTGCCACGCGTGCCACGCACGCCTCCCTGCCGTGAGGGCGGCGTCGGCGTCGCCCTTCGCCAACGCCACCGAGGCAACGCTGTGCGCCGCCATCGCACGGAGCACGTCGCTGCCCTGGTGCTCCGCGATCGCCTCGATCTGGTGGGCAGCCTCAGCCGCACCGTCGACGTCGGGGGCGGCCCCGGCCAGCATGATCTCGACGTACGCCGGAAGCAGAGCCGCTCGCTCCAGTTCCCGGGTGTACTCGGAGACGGCACGCCGGATCGTCGCCGCCGCGGCCTCGTCGTTGCCCTGTGCCAGCCGCAGCAGCGCGAATCCGGGCTGCGGCTCGAATCCGCAGCGGTTGGCCTCCCGGTACGCGGCGTCGGCCTCGGGCAGGCGACCCCGCAGCCGGTGGATCTCGCCCTGCCGGTAGAACGCCTGACCGCAGGCGATCTGGTTCAGCACGCCCCGCGCGAATCGTTCTGTTGCCCGGCGGGCCGCATCGAGCGCGGCGGGCCAGGCGCCGCTGTACTGCAGCACCTCGGCCCGATGCACCAGACACAGACCGTTGTGGGCGATCATCTGCGGCTGCCGTTCGCACCACTGGGTCAGGGCATCCGTCCACTCACGCTCATGACGCAGATCGAACAGATCGCGGCAGAAGACGATGGTGTTGCAGTAGACGATGCCGCTGACGATCGGCGAAAGCGCACCGGACTCGACGACCACGAGCGTCTCGTCGACGAGGCGCATGCCCTCGCTCACACGGCCCAGGTTCACCAGGGCGCGGCCCTGCTCGTCACGTGCCAACCACATCAGGTCCACGTCGCCGAACCGCTCGCCGATCTCGGCGGCCTCGGTCACCGTCGCGTAACCAGACTGCCAGTCACCGCCACCCATCTGGCTCAGCCACACGGGGATGAGGAGGTATCCGCGTTCGACGCAGTCCCGCCCGTCGGCCTTCAGGAGGCGCTCGCCGAGCGAGAACCAGCCGCTCGCCCGGGCGCCGTGCCCCCGGAACAGCATGCTGTGGCCGATCCAGACGGCACAGCGGACGGCACGGGGTACGTCGCCGGCGTCCAGCCACAGCGCGTGCGCGCGCTCCAGCCCCGCCACGTACTCGTCGTCGCGGCCCAGCATGTACGCGGACCTCGCCAGTAGCTCCAGGTCAACGGGCCCCAGCGGTGTCGCCGCGTCCACGGCCCCCAACCCCTCGAACGCATCGAGCCAGGCCGCCGCGGCGTAGTACGCACGGCCGCGGGCAAGATCGGTGTCGGTGTCCACGAGGCGAGTATCGACCCGTTGCCGCACGACACCACGGGTCAACGCTCCCAGGGCGTGTTATGCCGTGGCACGGGGCAAGGAGCAGCCCGGGCGGATCGAAGGTCGCTGGGTCAGCCTGGTCGGCGCCGAAGACAAGCCCGCTCAAACGGACGTGCCTCAGATCATCGAATCGTGGGTCTCGACAGATCACCGAATCGCCCGTCAATCAGATCATCAGGTCATCGGATCGCCGGTCGGTCGGATCACCAGATCGCCGATCTGGAGCACGCACGCGGTGGCGCCACGGTTACCGAGGTCGAACAGGCCCTGGGCCACGCCGAGGTGGCCGAGGCGGCTTCCGGTCACCCC
This sequence comes from Streptomyces sp. NBC_00250, assembly GCF_036192275.1. Classification (NCBI taxonomy): domain Bacteria; kingdom Bacillati; phylum Actinomycetota; class Actinomycetes; order Kitasatosporales; family Streptomycetaceae; genus Streptomyces; species Streptomyces sp. NBC_00250. The sequence goes on from NZ_CP108088.1 coordinate 8,953,989, forward strand.
ACCCCATCCCGCCGCCCCGCCTCACCCCATCCCGCCCCGTTCCGCCCCCGCCCCGGCAGCCCACTCCGATGCCGGCCGGGATTCCCGGGTCAGGTGGTCGCCGGTGTCGGGCGTCGGGCGGAAGGTGCGGCGATAGGCCTGGGGTGTGGTCCCGAGGGTCGTGTGGAGGTGTGTGCGTAGGGATACACCCGTGCCGAAGCCTGCGCGGTCGGCGACGAGATCGACGGGCCAGTCCGTGGTTTCCAGCAGGTGCCGGGCCAGGTCGACGCGCCGGCGGATGAGCCACTGGCCGGGACTCATTCCGACCTCGGCGCGGAAGCGCCGGGTGAAGGTGCGCACGCTCACGTTGGCGTGGGCGGCCATGGCGGCGAGGGTGAGGGGTTCGGCGAGGTGCTCCATGGCCCATGCCTGGGTGGGGGCGGTGCCGGCTGCGGTGGGGTCGGGGACGGGGAGTCGGATGTACTGGGCCTGGCCGCCGTCGCGCCAGGGAGGGACGACGCAGGAGCGGGCGACGTCGTTGGCGATGGCGCTGCCGTGGTCGCCGCGGACGATGTGCAGGCACAGGTCGATGCCGGCGGCCACTCCGGCGGAGGTGAGGATCTCGCCGTCGTCGATGAAGAGGACATCGGGGTCGACGCGTGCGGTGGTGAACATGCGCTGCAGGCGGTCGGCCTCGCGCCAGTGCGTGGTGGCGCTGCGGCCGTCGAGCAGTCCGGCTGCCGCCAGCACGTAGGTGCCGGTGCAGATGGCCACGATCCGGGTTCCGGGACGGATGGCGGCCAGCGCCTCGCGCAGGGGGTCGGGCAGGCGCCCCTCCTCGCGGATGGGTCCCAGGGTGTGGGAGGGCGGAATCACGACGGTGTCGACGGCGGCCAGGAGGCGGGCGTCGTGGGCGACGGTGATCTCGTAGTCGCCCTCCGTGCGGACCGGGCCGCCGTCCAGGCTGCATGTGGTCACCCGGTAGAGCCGGTTGCCCGCGTCGTCGCGGGCGGCGCCGAAGATCCGCGCGGGGATGCCGAGCTCGAAGGGGAAGACGCCGTCCAGGGCCAGAACGCCAACGTGGTGCATGGCCCGATCCTTTCACTCCCTGACCATCGGGCCACTACGAGGGCGGTGCCCGCCCGGACAGTCTTGGGGCGTGCCGAGCCGAACGGCACGAGCGGACAAGAAGCACCGGATGAGAAGAGCACGTGATCATGGACAAGCCGACCACCACCACGACGATGCGAGCCGTCTCCCGGGACGCCGCCACGACCATGCGAGCCGTCTCCCGGGACGCCGCCACGACCATGCGAGCCGTCTCCCAGGACGCCGCCGGAGCGCCGGACGTTCTCCGGCTCGTCGAGACGCGGCGCCCGGTCCCCGGACGTGGCGAGATCCTGGTCCGCGTGCATGCGGCGGGCGTGAACCCGGCCGACTGGAAGACCCGCCAGCGGGGAGTCTTCGCCGACGGCAGCAGGCCGCCGTTCACGCTCGGCTTCGACGTCGCCGGGGTGGTCGAGGCGATCGGCGACGGAGTGACGCTCTTCCAAACCGGCGACGAGGTGTTCGGGATGCCGCGCTTCCCGCACCCGGCGGGCGCCTACGCCGAGTACGTCACCGCCCCGGCCCGCCACTTCGCCCCTCGCCCCCACGGCCTCACCCACGTACAGGCCGGCGCCCTGCCACTCGCCTCACTGACCGCGTGGCAGGCCCTGGTGGACACCGCGAACGTGCAGCCCGGCCAGCGCGTCCTGATCCAGGCGGCCGCCGGAGGCGTCGGCCACCTGGCCGTACAGATCGCCAAGGCGCGCGGAGCGTACGTCATCGGCACGGCCAGCGCCGCGAAGCACGGGCTGCTGCGCTCGCTGGGCGCCGACGAGACGATCGACTACCGCACCCAGGACGTCGCCGAGACCCTTCGCGACGTCGACATCGACGTCGTCCTGGATCCCCTCGGCGGCCTCGACCGGGCCCGCTCCCTACGAACGCTGCGCCCGGGCGGCACACTGGTGTCGATCCTGCCGCTGGACGACACCTTTCCCATCGAGGAAGCCGAACTCGCCGGAGTTCGGGCGGTGTTCATGCTCGTCGAGCCCGACCACGCGGGGCTGCGCGAGATCGCCTCCCTGGTCGAGAACGGCCGCCTGCGCGTGATCGTCGACGAGGTCTTCCCCCTCGAAGAAGCAGCCCGGGCCCACACGCTGGGCGAGACCGGTCGCACCACCGGCAAGATCGTCCTCACCGTCACCCCCTGACCCGGCACGGCTCGGCCACTGCCCTGCGAGCGGCCGATCCGCACGCTCCCCATACCTCCCGAGGTGGGGGAGCGGGCCCTCGGGCGGCGTGGCGTCAACAGCCGTCAACAGCCGTCAAAGACGTTCTGCGCATTGAGCAATGCGCAACCGGGGCGGCCTCACAGGGCCGTACGTTCCTCGGATGACTCCTTCTTCTTCTGAACCACACATATCCCAGAGCCCTGCCACGGCCGCTTCCTCCTCGCGTCGCACACTGCTGCGCACCGCCCTCGCAGGAGCGGCGCTCACCGCAGGGTCCTGGGCATCGGACCTCCCCGCGGCGTCGGCAGCACCTCCGGTGAACGAGAAGCCGAGACCCGCCACCCCCGCAGCGGCATTACGCGAGTTGAACGCGGGCAACCGTCGCTGGCGCACCCACCACGAGCGCCACCCTCACGAGACGCTCGCCGTACGGAGGGAAATGGTCTCCGGACAGCATCCGTTCGCCGTCATACTCGGCTGCATCGACTCCCGTGTCCCGCCTGAGCTCGTCTTCGACCAGGGCTTGGGCGATCTGCTCACCGTACGATCCGCGGGAGAGGTCCTGGACGAGGCGGTGCTCGGCAGCGTGGCGTACGGAGTGCTGGAACTGGACATCCCGCTCGTCGTGGTCCTCGGACACCAGTCGTGCGGCGCCGTCTCCGCGGCCGTCCACGCGGAGCAGACCGGTGAGCGGCTTCCCGCGCACATCCAGTACATCGCCGACCAGATCAAGCCCGCGATCGACCACTCGCACGAGGGCCCCGCCCGCATCGACGCCACCGTCTCGGCGCAGGTGCGGCGCGTGCGGTCACAACTCGCCGCGGAGCCCGACCTCGCGACGAGGATCACGGCGGGACGGCTGGCGATCGTCGGCGCGCGATACGAACTGACCAGCCAACTCGTCCATCCGGTCGACCAGGTGCCGGACCGTCACTGAAAGGCCGAGGGCGGCACCCGCGATACGGGTGCCGCCCTCACCTTTGTGTGTCTCCGCAGCGCCGAGGCGTCAGAAGAGGTTTCCCGATTCCGTCGGGAAGTCCGGTGGCCAGGGCCCGTCGTACAGCGACTCCCGGTCGCCCATCAGCGCGTACTCCGCCTCCCGCCAGTCCGGCGGGCTACCGATGACGAAGCTGTCGCCGTCAGGGTCCAGCATCCAGGTGTAGGCCGCGTCTTCAGGCTTCAGCCCGTGCCGCTCCGCCAGCACCGCGAACTCCTGCGGGCCGGCGCGCCGGATGTGCAGGCCGTTGCGGTAGTAGGGCTGCAGGAGCATCAGCCTCACGTGGCCGACATGCACCTCGATGTGGGTCGAGGTCCCGTCGATCAGCGTCGCTTCGCTCTGCAGGATGAGCTGCCGGTGGGACGGGTTGAACCCGTGCACTCGGAACAGCCTCCCGGTACGGATGAACTCGGTCATGCCCGAAGCCCTCTCTCGATCACGGCACCGGCTCCCCGTTGGCCAGCTTGAAGCGCTCGGGGAAGACCTCTTTGCCGCCCATGCGCCACTCGATCGACTTCCAGGTACGCTGGCCCAGCCTGACCGCCGTGCGCAGCTTTATCATCTCCCACGCGGTTCCGTAGCCGCTGGACCGGATCAACTTCCAGTCACTGTTGCTGATCGTCTCACCTCGCTGCAGCAGACGCTGGATCGCCTCGTCGGCGTTGGCGGCGCCGGCGACACCGTCCAGGGAGACCGTCAGCCGCACGTTGGGGTTGGACACCGACCTCTCGACTCCGACCGTCCAGATCGGACGCTCGCCCATACCCATGTCCCGTGGCAGGTTCGTGCCGTAGGCGTCGTTGTTGAACGTCTTGGCTCCGATCGACTCCGCCAGGTCGTCCGCGTAGGGGTTGATGCCGAGGACGACGTGGTCCCCGTCCTTCACCAGGCCCTCGAGGATCTCCTCGATGCACTCCTGAGGTGAGCTCTGGGCGGCGAACGCCCGAACGCCGACGGCCGGCCCCGCCCTCGAAGCGGCGGATTCGCACGCCTCGTACACCGCCTGCATGATCTTGCTGGCGATGCCCGCGACGGCGACTTCGGAGAACCGAAGGGTGCGCAGAGCCGCCCACGCGTCGATGAATCCGATTCCGGTCCTGGCGGCGGCGTCCATCGCCCGGACGGCGTCCGCGATCGGGCGGATGATCTTGCCCGCGAACAGCGACGCCACATCCACCACGGCCCAGGCGCAACCGCCCCAGCTCCCGTTCTCACCACCAGGGGTGAGTTTCTGGGCGCATCGGATCCAGCTGCCGAAGAGGATGTCGATGGGGTCGACGCCCTGCTGGTACTCACCGATCGTGATGGTGTGCGTGACCTCGGTGTACTGCGTGTCCGTCTTGTGCGGTCCCAGGTACAGCGTGTTCCCGGAGTAGCACGAGTTCTCCCAGACCTCCGTACGGCACAGGTACAGGTCGAGGTCGGCCTTGTACCCGATCCTCTGGGTCATCGTGCAGTCGCCGTCGTAGAAGAGCTGGTCCCACCAACCGTCGCAGCCCTCCGTCTTCTTGAGGATCTGCGGTTCGCCGACCTTCTCGATGCTGTTGACGACGTAGAACACGCCACCGATGAGTCCGCCGGCCTCGTCCGGGACCGTCCCGGTCTCGATCTGCCCGGTGTTCCCCGCGTTCTCGGCCTGCGTCGCGGCTTGCTGGGCCGACTCGGCGTACGCCTGGGCGTCCTTGGCGGCTTCCTCCGCCGCCGTCGCCGCGGCGTCGGCCCGCTCGGCGGCGGCCCTCGCCTGGCTCGCGGACTCCTCCGCCTGCGTGGCGGCCGCGCGGGCGGCGGCGGCGTCGAGGGCGGCGGCATCGGCGGACGTGCGGGCGGCCTCGGCGTAGCCTTCGGCACGGCCCGCGGCCTTGTCGGCGGCCGCCGCGTCGGCGGTGGCCTGCCGGCCGTACTCGATGGTGCGGGCCAGTGACTGCTGCGCCTTCGCCGCGGCGGTCGCCGCTGCGGCCGCGTAGGTCAGTGCCTCCTTCGAGTAGCCGCGGGCGTCCGCGGCGTGCTTGGAGGCGTTCGCCGCGTGCTGGTACGCGGCCTTGGCGTCGCCCTGTGCCTGGTCGGCGATGACCTGGGCGGCAGCCGCTTCCTCGGCCGCGTTCGCGGCGTGGGCGTCCGCGACGGCCTTCTGCTGCTCGGCGATGGTCTTCGCCGCCTGGCCGGACAGGACCACCAGAGAAGCGGCCGAGTCCTTGGTGACGTACGGCGAGCCGAGCTGGATCGCGTCGTTCGCGGGAGCCGCGACCTGTGCGGCCGAGTTCCCGGCGTCCACCGCCGCCTGCGCGGTGACGTAGGCGAACCCTGCCGCCTTCGCCGCGGCGACGGTGGCCTTGTCGGCCTCGACCTGCGCCGCGTCCGCCTCCGCCTTGGCCGTCTTCGCGTGTGCCTCAGCCTCGTCGGCCGCCTTGACCGACAGCGCGGCCTCGGCCGAGGCGTGCTCGGAGGCGTCGATGGCGTCGGCAGCGGCGCTGGTCGCGGTGCGCACCGCGGCGTCCGCGCGCAGCTTGGCCGCCTGCGCCTCGTCCGCGGCTGCCCGGGACCGCTTGGCGGCGGCCTCCGCGCGGGTCGCCGCCGCGTCCGCGTCCGCTGCCGCCTGGGTGGCCGCGTCGGCCGCGGTGCGGGCCCGGCCGGCCGCCGCCTCGGCGTCGTCCGCGTGCCCGTCGGCCTCGTTGGCCGCCGCCCGCGCGGCGTCCGCCGCGTCCCCCGCTTCCAGGGATTCGGCGTAGGCCTTCTTGGCATCGGCCTTGGCGCGTTCCGCGTCGGCCTTCTGCTGGGCGTCCCACGCGTCGTCGCGCAGTTCCCTGGCACGATCCCGGGCGGTCTCGGCGTCCTTCTTCCGGGCCACCGCGGTGGCCTCCGACGCCTCGGCCTCGCCCTTGGCGGTCTCGGCGTTGACCGCTTCGGCTTCCGCGGTCTGCCGGTGCTGGGCCGCCTCCGCCTTCTTGAGGTCGGCGGTCTCCTTCTCCTTCTTCGCCGTGGCCTCTTCGGCCTCGGCCTTCAGCCGCTTGGCGTGCGCGTCAGCCGCCGCCGCCTTCGCGTCCGCCTCCGCGACCAGGGACTCGGCGAGCTTGGCCTCGGCCAGCTCCTTGTCCTTCTTGGCGTTGTCGCGGTGCAGCTTGGCCGCGTCCGCGGCAGCCTTGGCCTGCAGTTCGGCCCGGTAGGCCGCCTGCTTGCGGAACTCCGCCTTCGACTGCGCGGCCTGCGCGAGCGCCCGCTGGGCGATCGTGGCGCTGTCCGAGGCAGCCGCCCGGGTGGCCGCCTCGGCGGTCTCGCCGGCCTTCACCAGCGCCGTGACCGCGGCCGCCGCACCCTGAGTGACCTGCGCCTTCTGCTGGCCCACCAGCAGACCGCGGCCCCGCGGCGACCCGTTGGCGTCCGCGATCGCGTACGCGGCCTGTTCGGCGGTGGCGCTGGAGGTCTGGGCGGTCGTCGCAGCCGTCGCCTGGCTCTTGAGTCTGGCCAGCTCGGCCGCCGCCCCCGCGCGCGCGGCACTCAGCCGCTGCGAAGCCTTGGTGAACTCCGTCGACGGCGGAACACTGCCGTTGTGCTCGGAGACCTTGAACAGCACCTTCTGCGTGGCAGCGGTGCTGCAGGCGGCCGCGAGCGCGTCCTGCCCCGCGGTGTACGTGGGGAAGTTCAGGCACTTGTTCGCCCCCAGGTTCTGCAGGGTGGCGCCGGCCCGGACACCGAACTTCCACACCTGCATGGGCGTGCCGTTGCAGGTCCAGATCTGGATCTTCGTCTGGTTGGTCGCGACGTCGAGGCACTTCTGCGAGTTCACGTTCTGCAGGCTGTAGCCCTCGCCGTAACTCCCGTTGATCCTCCACTGCTGGGCGGCCGCCGTGGAACAGGCGACGACCTCGACAGCCGTGCCGCTCGCCGTGCCGGAACCCTGCACGCCCAGGCACTTGCCGGTCGCGCCCGGGATCTGGACGGCCATCGGGGAGGAGCCGATCCAACCGATGCCGCCGGAGGACCAGTAGTCCTGCCAGCGGGTGATGTGGTCGGCGACCCACGAGTGGCCGAGCAACTTGCCCATCGACTCGGAGGCCAAGGTCAACGCCTGGACGGCGTTCTTGTTCGCGGTCAGGATGTCGTTGCGCTTGGCGGCCTGCGAGCCGATCTCCTGCTGCCACTCCGCCCCGGCGGTCGCGGAGACCTCGCCCAGGACCTTCTCCGGGTCCATCGGATCACGCCACGCACAGGCGGCGAACCGGGACTTGAGGTCCTCGACCGCGACCCGGTGCTCGGCGGTACCCGGCACCGGTGCCTTGCTCGGGAAGCCGCCCGAGCTCAGGAACATACGGGCGTTGTCCGCGCCGGTCGGCTCCAGACTCCAGTCCGTCAGGTGCTCGTAGGCGCTCCGGAGGGCGAGCTGTCGGTTCCAGTCCGGCAGGGACGGATCGGGGTCACCGCCGTACAGCGGCTGTCCCAGAGCCTTGACGGCCGCGATGGTCTCCGCGTCGGCCGGCGGAGTCGCGTCCTCGTAGAAGTCGCTCTCGTCCTTCCAGAACCGGTCGGCGATCCACGCCGTGAGGCCGGTCTGGGTGTGGAAGTCCTCACCGTCGTCACCGCTGGTCCCGGGCGGCCACTCGAAGTCGACGACGGAACCGAAGCCGCCCGGCGTCTGGAGCCCGGTTATCTTCCAGCTGTCGTGGAGCGTGTTGAGCCGGTCGAGCTCGACCAGCGCGGCATCCCGGTCCGACTTGTACGCGGTGGCGAGCGGAGTGTTCTCCCAATAGTCCCGGTCGGCCAGCTCCCGCAGCCGCTCCGGACTCTGGTTGAGCCCGTCCTGCGCGGTGCCGGCCATGGCCGGACCACCCAGCCGCAGGACGTCGCTCATCAGGCACTGGTCCTGCCGCAACTGCTCGGCGGCGGTGTCCTCGTACCAGTCGTAGTCGGCGACCGGCTCGATCTGCGGCGCCGTGTAGTCGCTGCTCACACCCACCCCGGCCACCACGGCCATGGCGAGCAACGGCGGGAGCAGACGGCTGGTCAAGCGGGAAAGTCGATGCAAGGGTTTGAAAGAGCCTGGGGGTCTGGAGCGCAATGGAGTACCACTTCTGATCAGGGAGCCGACCGAAGGATGCGGCGCGGCCGACATGACTCAGCGGCCTCAAGTCCTCGCACCTGACGGCCACTCAAATAGCGTGTCCGGAACGGATGTTGAACAGGTGTCCGAACCTGGGGGCAGGATGCTACCCAGAGAGCGTCAGGCTTGGATAGAGGATGATCTTCCCCGGCGGGGGAGTCGAGCGGACCAGGGGCGGCGGGGGCGGCCCGGCGTGCTGCGACAGCGGCGGTCTCGACGGCAGTCTCGACGCGATGCAGTACGGGCGTCCCCACCGTGCCGTCCTGAGATGGCGGCACCTGGCTATTGCCCCACTTGGCTCGTGCCCCACCTGGCTCGTACCCCTGGCTCGGGCCCCACTCACCCAGCCCGGGATCCTGCCGCGGGGATTGCCCTGATCGCCGCCGGCCGCAACGCGTCAGCTCCCGGAGGCAGCAGCCACCGAATCGACGACACCGCGCCAGGACCTGCGACAGCCCTCGCGACGCGGACCGCCGACCAGGTCGAGGATCCCTGATGCCGCAATGGGGTCGCCCGCATCAGCGAGATCGTCCAGGGCGTCCGTCAGCCCGTACCTCTTTGTCTCCACTGTCTCCGGTGCCGGCGGCGGCGGACCCTCGCGGAGGTCCGCCTCGGCCAGGGCGCGAGCGCGTCCGGCCTCCCCATCCGTGTCGACCAGGACGAGACCGGTGGCACACATGCTCTGCAGGACCGCACGACGTGCGGCTACGTCCGCAGCGAAGAGGTCCACGAGACCGGCACGGGTGTGGATGAAGAGCTCCACGACGCGCCCCTCGAACCGGATCGTCTCCCGGCAGGCCTCGCCACCGTCCCCGATGAGCACAGCGATGTCCAGGTCGCTGCCGGCAGTGGCTCGCCCCGCAGTGGGCGACCCGGCAAGGACCACGCCGAGCGCATCGGGGAAAGGGTCACGCGCGAGCCGTCGAGCCTGGTCAACGGGGTCCGGAGTCATGACGGTCAGGTTTTCAGGCGCCTTGATCAACCGCGACTGTCTTTCCGCTGGCGCTTCCGCGCCCGTTCTTCTGTAACTGATGGGATTCGGCACCGGGCTCGGACCGGAGCGCAGCGGCGTACCCTGCCCGAACGCTTCAGGCCGCGGAAGACCGTGCATGAACGGCACCGGCTGAGGTCGACCGACGGGGACATGGGAGCGTCTGCTCCAGCAGGTCCAAGCTGGAACAGGCCGTCGGCTACATCTGAACCGGTAACTGTCCAACACCCACGACGACTCGTTCCGGAGACCCGCATGACCCGCATGACCCGCGCCACACCCCCGCGTCCCTACGACGTCGAGGCGCTGTTTCCCGCCCTCGCCGACTACCGGCGCACGGCGACGCGTCTGCACCCCCGCCCCGGCGACCCGAATGTCCAGGAGAGTTCCGTCGCCGGCCCCATGCTGTGGCCGGCCGACGAGCCCTGGCCGGTGTGCACCGCCATCCACCCCAAAGGAACCGGGCACCTGCTCGCCGACGTGCGCCGCGCGCGCCGAATCCACGCTGCCGCCGAGGGACGAAGGAAGACCGACCAGGAGATCGCACTCCTCGCCACGCTCCAGGCAGGCCTCCACGACCCCACCATCGGCGAAGCGGACCCCATCCCCATGCTGGCCGTAGCGCAGCTTTGGGGACGCGACATCCCCGACTTCACCGGACCCGAGGGACACGACCTCCTCCAGGTCTTCTGGTGCCCCTTCGAAGTACACGGCCCCGGTGAAAGCGTCGACGTCGTACTGAAGTGGCGCCGCAGCGAAGACATCGGCGCGACCCTCACCGAACAGCCCGAGCCGGTCGTCGTCGGATCACCCGAGTGCGTGCCACGGCCCTGCGAAGTCCACCCCGAGCAGATCATCGAGCACGAATACCTCGGCCTGCTCCCAGGGGACATCCAGGAAGCCATTGCGACATGGGAGGAAGACCTCCTCGACGAGCACGAAGAGGAAGGGGAAGGGGAAGGGGAAGGGGAAGGGGAATCAAACTTCCCCACCGAGTACACCAGCGACCTCTCCCTCGCACCAGGCTGGAAGGTCGGCGGCTTCGCCACCTGGCACCTCACCGACCCCCGCCCCGTCCACTGCACCGTCTGCGGCACCTCCATGCCACCGCTCCTCACCACCCACTACGTCGAATGGGACCCCGCATCGCAGAGCTGGGCCCCTCGCGAAGACCTCCGTCCCGACCTGAACCGGCACGTCATCACCCCCACCGGCGTGTACCTGGGGCGTGGCTACATGCGCATCCACGCCTGCCCCACCGATCAGTTCCACCCCCACCACCTCTCCTTCCAGTAGTCCTGGACCTGCGTGGGCTGCACTGCACGTGGCAGCGGCACCCAAACGCCCCCACCGCATCATGACCATCCAAGGCGACCACTCCGCCGGGGACGACCGACCTCGGCCATGACGCGTGGTGGGGCTGGAACGGCTGGGCAGACCACGGATTCGGCTGGCTACGGCGAGACGACCGGCGAGGACGACGGCAACGGTCCGCAGGGCACCGCTACGGTCCGTGCGGCTGGGATCTTGACTATCTGGGATTGGGAAGAGGAGACCGCCAGTTGGTTCGCCGACCATGCCCCAGCAACCCATGCCCGCGTAGTGCCGTCACCGGAGCGGCAATGACAGGGGCGAAGCAGATGATCCTCTAGGCTCTGCTCGACAGGCGTTCGTCGCCCCGCAGTGTCTCGAACCCACCGCGGCCGTCCCTTGAGCCGGACACCCACTGCCGACGCCTGGGGATCCCTGCTCGCCGCGGCATTCCCCTCCGGCAACGACCCGGGAACATGCCCTGTATCCGCTGTATGGGCATTAGGTTAGGCTGCCCTTGTCTGACGTGCGGGTTCGGGCGAGCGAGTTCGGGTTCGGGTGCCGCAGGTGGGAACACAGAGGACGGAACGGGCAGAGGCGGGGCGCAGGTGAGAGACGGTGATCGGGCTTGTGCACGTCGTGCGCTCGGTGGAGTGGGACGCCCATGCGAGTGACGGGGAACGCGGGTTCCGGACCGGCGCCTGAGACGAGGCACCGTGGATAAGATCGCGGTCACGGCCGGAGCCCTTTACGTCATCGTCCTGCTTCGCGCCGGAGGGACGTTCGCCGTCGGGTGGCTCGCCGGCGCCGGTGCACGGCGCAGCAGGTTCGCCGGGCGGATCTCTTCGGCGAAGTTCCAGCGCGCCGAGCGCGCGATCCAGCGGTGGGGCGCACCGGTGGTGGCCGTCTCCTTCCTGACTGTCGGTTTCCAGACCGCCGCCAACTTCCTCGCGGGCAGCATGCGCATGCCGCTGCCGCGCTACCTCCCCGCCCTGTTCGTGGGCGGAGCGGCCTGGGCGCTGGTCTACGCGACGGCAGGGATCGGCGTGCTCGAAGTGCTGGGACGACTCTTCGCCGAGCGGACGGCCCTCGGCGTGTCTGCCGTGGCTGCCCTCCTCCTCGCGGTGTGCGGGGTGGCGACGTACCTCAGGAGGAGAGCGGTCCCGTCCTCCGGTGACCCCGTGACCGACGAATCGTGAGCCCGTCGGCAAGGGCAGATGCCTCTACAGGCGCGACGTACACACGGTCTTAGCTCTTCTCGGACGGGATCCGTAGGACGAAGTCGTGCGCGAAGCCGGGTTTCTTCGCCCCTCCTCCGTCCCGCCCGGCCTGACGGGCCGCAGGTGGGTGCCGGGTGGCGAGCAGGAGGCCGTTATCCGGGCCGGTACGCGTGGTCGGCCTCGCCACCTTAGACCAGCCTCCGACGATCGGTACGTGCTCCCCCGCCCGCAGGGATGGCCCCGTCTGCACCGCATGCTCAAGCGACGCCCTCGGTAGCTCACCGAACGGCGCGACGGCCGGTCTGTTGTCCGGACACGGCATGGAGAGGGAGCAGGAGCCGACATGTCGCCGGGGGAGTTGGGCGGTGGCGCGCCCACGGCCTATCGCTCCGCTCTGGCTCTCTGCGCGCGCAGCGAAACCCCGGAACGGGACCTGCCGGGAGACCTGAAGACTCAGGCCGGAGCACGCTCCGGTCCTTCACGACGGCATCGCCCCTCGCCCACAGCGCGCTGCTAGGCTCCCCCCTCTGCTTGATCGTTTACAGATCGTCTGTCGGGGGACGACGATTGGTCGCCCCCTCCATGGCGCACAGGGACTCGGGGGTCCGACCATGAGAATCCGCACGGCGGGGACGTCCATACTGCTGGCGGGGGCGCTGCTGTGCACCCTTTCCGCTTGCTCTTCGGACAGCGACGCGACCGGTGGCGACGTGTCGGGCGGGGGTGGCACCGGGAGCACGGGCGGCGCTGCGCTGACGAGCAGGATCGCCGCCCCCGCCGCCTTTGACGCGGCCAAAGGCTGGGAGGTCCAGGCCGAGTGGCTCCCTCAGGGGCAGCCGCTGCCCTATGCGGTCTCGCGGAAAGCCGGCACGGTCGCCTTTCTCGACAAGACAGAGCAGGGTTACGTCCTGAACGTACGCGAGGCGGCCTCCGGGAAGGTGCTGTCGACGAGCAAGCCGTGGCAGGGCCCCAAACTCACCGAGGACCAGGCGGACGAGCAGTCCGGCGCGCTGGCGGTCCCGCAGATCGCCCTGATCTCCGGTCAGGACCGCGAGTACTACGCGGTGTGGGCGCGAGGTGAGGCGCGCAAGGACGAGCTGCATGAGTACAAGGAGGTCGTCGCCGTCGCGTTCTACCCGGCCGACGCCTGGGGCAAGGACCTGGCCCCGGTCGGCACGGGGAACGCGGAGGCCCCGGACGGCGACTTCGACCGGCCCAGCGTCCTGCCGGGACCGGGGGGCCTGGTCGTCACCTCGTACGGCGGGGACAACATCCTGGTGTCCGTCGACGGCAAGGTCAGCGACACCAGCGACGCGAAGGTCACCCTCAACGGTGAGTCGGCGGACCCCGACTACCTGATGTCGTTTCCGAGCGCGAAGGGGCTGGTGACGAACGGCGACGATCGCTTCGGGGACGACGGCGGCTTCGGCGCCGCAGGCGGCTGGCAGAGCACGCGCGTCGCTCCGCCCGGTGTGGAGGCCGTCCGCAAGGAGGAGAGCGTGGGCTCGGGCATGACGGAGACGCCCAACGGCCGTATCGCCGGCGCCGCCGGCAACTACGTGATCGCCAACTGGCTCACCGAGGGCGACGACCTCTCCGCCGTCCACGACCTGTCGACGGGCGCCGTCCGGTCCACTGCCCCGTGCCGGACCGAGGACACCGAGTACGCGATCCGCATCCCGGGCCCGGGGAACGGGGCCGGAGTGAAGCCTGCCCTGTCTCCCAACGACCGCTTCCTGGTCAAGGGCGGCAATGTCTTCGACCTGAAGACCGGCAAGGGCACCTGCACCGACAGCGGCGAGGACGCCAAAAAGATCACCCTCAGGACCGTCGGAGACGACGGCACCGCCTACGGCACCGCGGGTGAGGAACCGCCCCTGACCCCGGTCTCCGTCTCGGCCACCACGGGCGTCGCCACCCCCCTGCCGGAGAAGGCCGTCGTGCCCGATGCCATGGCCACCGGCGCAGGAGTGTTCGTCACATACGCCGGCACGGACATCATGCGACTGATCGTCCTCGACCTGAAGCACTGACCGACGTTCTGGGCCACCATGCCGTGCGGGTGCGGGTGCGGGTGCGGGTGCGGGTGTGGCACTGTCCAAGAGGACGGGTCCTGGCTCCAGTTCTGTAGTTCATCGAGTCTGCGTAACTGGCGGTCTTGACCATGGATGTGCTCACGGCTGTCCCGCCCCGGTCGTCGTCGGTGGGATTTCGGCCGTCGGTGTCTACCAATGATCTTGCGCAGTGCTCCGCCCTTGAGGGCGGGGGTGGGGCGCATCCTTGACCTGGAGGCGCGAAGCGCCGGAGTTCGTTGCGCCTCCGAAGTGGTGGTCAGACGGGCCGTTTCTGGTTCTCGATGTACTGCTTGACCATGGTCAGGGGTGCGCCGCCGCAGCTTCCGGCGAAGTAGGTGCCGGACCAGAAGTGTCCGCCCCACAGGTACCGGCGCATGTGCGTGTCGTACTCCTTGCGCAGCAGCCTGGCAGAGACTGCCGCTACTGCCCGCCCTGCTCCGCGCCGTCGACCGGCAGCGCAAGAACGCCGAGGCCCGCATCACCGCAGCTCGCGCGATGCCGGCCGGTGGACGGTTCCTCGTCGCCGGGGAGGAGTTCGAGCGCTGCGGGTCCGGGCAGGCCCGCCGCGTCTACGTCAACGAGGTGGGGCCGCCGGCAGGCGGCGGAACCTGACCCACGAGGAGGAGGCGGCGTTCTGGTCCTGGGCGACGGTGGAGGTGCTGCGGCACACCGGCATCCGGATCGAGGAGATGCTGGAGCTCACCCACCACAGCTTCATCGCCTACAGCCTGCCCACCACCGGCGACGTGGTGCCGATGCTGCAGGTCGCCCCGTCCAAGACCGATGCGGAGCGCCTGCTGCTGGTCTCCCCGGAGCTGGCGGAGGTGCTGACCGCAGTGATCTTCCGGGTCCGGGCCGGGAACGCCGCCCTGCCGCTGGTGTCGGCCTACGACGTGTTCGAGCAGACCTGGAGCCCGCCCATGCCGTTCCTGTTCCAACGCCGGTACGGAACCGAGGACCGGCCGCTGACCCGCAGCTACATCCGCGAGTGCCTAGTCACGACCTCGCAGTCCGCCCAGATCGCCGTGGCCGGCGACCCGCTCGAATGGCGTCCCCACGACTTCAGAAGGATCTTCGTGACCGACGCCATCCGCTCCGGACTGCCCCCGCACATCGCCGCGAAGATCTGCGGGCACGCCACTCTGGATACGACCATGGGCTATGCCGCGATCTACCCGGAGGACGTGATCTCCCATCACCGGGCCTTCATCGCCCGCCGCCGAACTGAGCGGCCCAGCGAGGAGTACCGCGAGCTCACCGCTACCGAGTGGGACGAGTTCCTGGCTCACTTCGAACTCCGCAAGGTCGCCCTGGGAACCTGCGGTCGCGATTACGCGACCCCGTGCCAGCATGAAAACGCCTGCGTCAGATGTCCCCTACTGCTCGTGGACCCGGCCCAGATGCCACGTCTCCAGGAGATCCACGCCAACCTCGTCGACCGCCTCCAGGAGGCCCGGGACCAGGGCTGGCTTGGCGAGGTGGCCGCCATCGAGACCACCATGGCCGCCGCAGCGCAGAAGCTGGAGGCCATGCACGAGCGTGCAGCGCAACCGTCCACCGTCCACCTGGGCATGCCCGACTTACGCACCACCGCCGGCAGACTCACCCCTGTCAGGGAGGAGTGACAGCCATCCATGAACCTGCTGAGCCGGTGGTAGGCGCGCGACAGGCTGTGCGCCTACTGTGCGACATCCCGTGAGTTCCACTGATCCCCGAAGAGAGTCCAGCCTGCTGGCCAGGGGGTTCACCCCTCCCTCCGTGGCTCGGGTCCCAGTGAAGGAAGTTCATGATTCATGAAGTAATCCCAGCTTTAACGATGGTTCCACTTTCTGGGTGAAGCTGAGGGGGCTCGGGTTGGCGCTGGCCGCTGTACGGGATCTGCGTGACTTCAGGGCACCGGTTTCGAATGAGCAACTGGAGGCGTTCGAGACGGACGTGCTCTCGGCTTCGTGCGGGTGCGGGCCTCGGCAGGGCTGGCAGACGGCACCATCCGAGGGGACGTCGGCAAACTGGAGTAGATCCGCACGTGGTTCGGCCGACCGCCATGGGACATGGAGCCCGCCGACGCCGACGCGTACTTCGGGCGGGTCCTGCGCGGCTCGCCTTCCTCGACAGGTAGCGGCAGTTGCTGCGCATCCCCGCGTACGGCCTGACCGAGGAGCAGGGCCGGGCCACTCCCTCCGCCAGTAGGCTGAGCATTGCCGAACTGATCAAGCACGCCGCGCGCTGCGAGCGTGGCTGGACGGCCCTCGCCTTGCGGCGCTCCGGCGCCCTGCAGCGGGCGGCCGACGAGTCGGACGACGACGAGTTCCAGCCCGCGCCCGGCGAGACCCTAGCCGGGCTGTCGGCCGACTACGAGCTGGCGACCGGGGAGACCGACGAGGCCGTTCTCCGGCATCGCTGACCTCGGCCAGGGCGTTCCCGTCCCCCGGGGTGTGCCGTGGTTCCCCGCCGACGTCGAGGAGTGGTCGGTGCGGTGGGTGCTGCTGCACCTGATCGAGGAGACCGCACGCCACGGCGGCCACGCCGACATCATCCGCGAGAGCCTGGACGGCGCCACCCTCTACCCGCTGATGGCCGCCGCCCAGTGGCCCGATCCGTGGTTCGAGCCTTGGGAGCCCGCCGCGCCCGCCGGCTGTGGGCTACGGCCGTCAGAAGTCGTGCCCCATCGGCCGGATATGGTCGAGGCGCTCTTGCGGACCGGTCCTACGCTGGAAGCATGGCCACCGATCCCTTGCTGAGGCAGGGCCCCGACTCGACGGATCTGGTCCTGCGCGTCGGCCCGGCCGGGCCGACGCGGAACGCGCTGACCTCGGCGGGGCCGGCGCTGTTCACTCCGATCGCTCTGGGCGTGCCGACCCTGCTCGTCGCCTTCTGGATGGCGCTGGCCGGGGCGCGGGCGTCGACCGTGTTCGTGGTGGTGGGGGTGATCGCCGGGCTGGAGTACCTGATCGGCTGGCTGGCGCTGGCCCTTTCCCGGGCCCGGGACATCCTGCGGGTGGAGTTCGCGCCGGCCGGGGTGCCCGCGTCTCTGCGGTTGGTCCGGGCCGCCGGGCCGGACGACTGGCTGCCCATCAAGACCCTGCGCGAGGTGCGGCTGACGCACAAGGTGGTGGAGCCGTACCAGGGGGACTACAAGCCGGCCGTCTCCACGCTCGCGCTGGAACTCGTCCTGCGGGGCGTCCGGGAGCGGCTCGCGCTCCCGTTCGGCGGCGACCCGCAGCGGCTCGCCGACGCGCTGAAGGCCCTGCTCGGCCCGGCTGGGGTCGTGGTGGAGCTGCGCACCGAGCGCAGCACGCGCGATCGGCCGCAGCCCAACTCCGGCTGGACTTCAGGCGGTTCGGCCTCGGCCGGCTCGGGTGGCGGCTGACCCCGGGCCGCCCGTGGCGCTCCCCGGTTGGGCGTGTTGAGCCGCCGGGTCGGCTCGGCGGCAGCCGGGTCCTCCGGCCACGGGTTGCGGAGCAAGCGCGAACAGTCTCGGCGATTGGCCGCCAGGGACCGGTCAACCTGGGGATTCCATCACCCAGATGAAGTCCTGGCGGCTGCTACGACGAGCCAGATGCTCCACCCGCCGCATCAGCACCGTCATCCAGGCTGTCCACACGCTGCTGACCTGCAACTATGCAGGATGAAGCAGGCTCACTGGCACCGCCCCAGGGGTCATTTACGGTACAGCCATCAAGGTGCCTCCCTCTTGCCGATGACGATGTCTCCGTTACGGGTGTGAATCCTCACGGCATGGTCACTTGTGTCGTCTTTCATGACATCCATTGTGATGTCGCCCTTCTTGGCGGCCGTGTCGACTGCGTACGTCGCCTCCGGCAGGCCGAGCCGAACGTCGCCGTCCTGGCTTCGCACATCGACGAGGTCAGGTGCGGAGACGAAGTTCAGCTCGTTGTCGCCGTTCCGTGAGGCGACGGTGACCGACCTTGCGGAGATCCTGTCGCCTTCGATGGTTCCGTCGCGGCCTTCCAGATCCAGATGGGGCCCGCTGAGTTCCGACAACCGCATGTCGTCGGCCTTGGCCGAGAAATCTGCGGTGAAGCCCGTGGCTTCAACAAGACCCTTGTCGTTCTCGGCAGTGATCGCGACGTCGCGCGGTACCTTCACGGTGTACTTCGCACCGCAGCTGACGGAGAGGCCCGTGCAGTCCAGCGAGAGCGTGAGAACGCCCCCTTCGAGCTTCCATCCGGATTCTATTTCGCCGCCTACTTTCGTACCGCTGACCTGCCGCGTCACCCGAACGCCCTTGACATCGGCGGCTACGAGTTCCAGGTCGGCGGAGTCGGACTTCACGGTCAGGCTGTCCCCACTGAAATCAAACATTTTCGATTCCACGACTGTGTTCGCCGGGGTACCGTCCGGGCTGCATCCCGTTGCTGCGACAGCGAGGATCGCGACGCCCCCGAGGGCGAGCACAGCGTGAGGCCTTGTTCCCATTGATTCATTCCTTCGTAATTCTGGACATGCAGGTGACGCATGCCGTTCATGATGGTGGTTGGTTCAAAGGGCGCGATCGCATCGGTGGCGAGTTCGTTCCGTGGCGTCAGCAGGCAACCTGAATAACGGGCGGGGGATTCTGCTGTCGCGGCGACAGGTACGGACGTCGCCCTGCTTCACGAGCGCAGAGCCCGGGCTGCGACCGTGCGCGACACACGGGCGGCTTGGAGAGCCAGAGCGAGGCAGGTGGTCACAAGCGTCACGCCGGCGAGCACGCCGAGAGTCGCCCAGGGGAGGCCGTCCAGAACCCGGACGACGCTGATCTTGGCGCCCACGGCGATAGTGGCACTCGTCACCGCGATGGAGATCGCACCGAAGATGATCGCCGTCCCCGCGTAGATCACTCCCTCATAGATCGTCGATCGGGTGACCACGCCCGGTCGCGCACCGGCGACCGCCACGATGGCGGAATCACGTGTGCGTTCCCGCCCGACCAGAGCGATCACAGCAAGGCCGCCGACCCAGGACACGACGAAGACCCAGCCCAGCACGACCAGGACATCGTCCAGCCCGGCGGCGCTTCCGGGCATGACGTTCCCCATGACCATGAAGAGTCCGACGAACGACAAGGAGAGGGCGAAGGGCAGCACCGTGGCGACGCTTCTCGCCGCGCGGGTGCGGCACGATTGCACGGCAAGGTGCCAGGCGACACCGCGCGAGGGCAGGAGTGCGGTCCAGAACCTCATCAGAGGTGTGAGCACCCACGGCCCCATCAGCAGCAACAGGCAGATGAGAAAGAGGTCGCCGGCGAAAGCGAAGGCCGTCCGCTGTGCGATCCCGCCTTCGAGTTCGAGTCCCAGCCCGGGAATCCACATCCCGACCACACCGGCGAGGAGGCAGAGGGCGAGAACGCTGCGCGTGACGCCGGGCCGCGCCGGTGGATCAGAGAGGTCTCGGAACGCGCGCATCTCCGGTGTCTTGGCGGCGCGGCGCGTGACTCCCCAGCCGCCGAGCAGACACGGAACCACTCCGGACAGCACGCTCGCCCCGACGTGCCAGAGCTGGAATCCGGCCGTGGCTCCGTGCAGGTCGAGTCCCGTGGTCGTCCACTGTGAGAGGGCGGTGCTCGCGACAAGAGGGGCCAGCGGTACTGCCAGCGCGCCGGCTGCAGTGCCGAGCACGATCAGTTCCGTGCGCAGAATGGATCTGATGCGATTGCGCGGGATCCCGAGGATCGCCCACAGGGCGTGATCGCGTCGCTGGGTCGTCAAGGTCAGTCCGACGGTGGATGCGACGATGCCCACGGCGGCAAGCACGGTGAAGAAGACGATGTTGCCGCCGAGTGCGATCGACGCGGAGACCATCCGCGCATCACCCGCCGCCCGCGCTGCCGAGACGGCGGTGAACATGGCGATGACCGAGCCCGCTGAGCATGCCGCACCGACCACTGCGCACAGGAACGTCCACAACCACATGGACGCCTGCATCCGAATGTCCGACAGGACAAGTCGCATCACGACGCCTGCTCACCCGCTTCGTCCTCCGACTGCGCCGCGAGGACGGCATCGCTCACCGCGTGGGAGTCGCCACCAGGAATGACGGCGTGCACTCGCCCGGACCCCAGCACCACGACCTGGTCAGCACGTGCGGCCGCATGAGGATCGTGTGTGACCATGAGGACCGTGGTTCCCTGCGCGGGAAGTGCCTGCAGCCAATCGAGCACGACGTGACCCGACTTGAGGTCGAGCGCGCCGGTCGGCTCGTCGGCGAAGACGATCCGCGGCTGATTCGCGACGACCCGGGCCACCGCGACGCGCTGGCGTTCCCCTCCGGAGAGCCGGTCGGGGCGCCGCCGCGCGTGCTGGGCGATACCGAGCCTCGACATGGCGTCGCCGACCCTCGACCTGGGTACCCGATGGCCGGCGAGTCGCGCCGGCAGGGCGATGTTGTCCTCGACCGTCAGCGAGCTGACGAGGTTGTACTCCTGGAAGATGAATCCGACGTTCTCACTGCGGAATGCGGCCTGCTTGCGAGGGGGGAGCGACAGGACATCCGTTCCCAGGACCTCGATGGAACCCGCGGTCGCTTGCTCCAGACCAGCCATGCAGAGCAGAAGCGTCGACTTGCCCGACCCGGAGGGGCCGACGATGGCGGTCAGCCGGCCTTCGGGAATGTCCAGGTCGATATCGTGCAGGACGCGCGTCGTCTCGCGTCGACGACCCGGGACGGGGAAGTCCATATGTAGGCCGCGCAAACGGATGCATGGCACGGAAGCGGCAGCTGAGATAGGCATGCATCGAGCTAAGCAGGGCGCGGCGGGAGCCACACGGGTGTCTGCTCTGCTTGAAGGTAGACCTAGGTCTACCTTTTGCGCGATCCGCAGTATGCGACAATGGCGGGCATGGCGCAGATTCGTATTGCCCGGAGGGTGCTGACGGAATGCATCGCGGCAATGGCTTTTCCGATTCTGCTGCTTTCCATTCTCGTCGCGCCGGTCTCGGCCCCGGTGGTGGCGGAGACGGACCGTTCGAGAGCCCGGTGGTGCGGCGTCGAGACGATGCCCCTGAAACCCTCTGACCACAGCTGGGCCCAGTGGGTGGTACTCCGGCTGCGTTCACGGTCGATGTGGCGCACCGACCTCCCGGTTTTCGTGACCGTCGTGCTCCTGTCCGCACTGTCACTGCTGGTGGCCTTCTTCGGATTCATCGGCGCTGCCGCGTTGGTGTTCTCCCCCGTCTTCTGGCTCTTCGGTATCGCTGCGCAGGTCGGTCCATTCACCCCTGAATCCGTTGGGGAAACCCTCCTGGCGATGCCCGCAGGCATCGTTCTCGGCGCGGTCACCACTACCGTACTGACCGGCACATCATTTCTTCGCGACTTTCTCCTGCGCGCCTTCTCCAGAAGCCGGGACCCGGATCTTCTCGCGAAACTGGAGGAGCTCCGGACCAGTCGCGCTTCGCTGACAGCGGCCTTCGAATTCGAGCGACAGCGCATCGAACGCGATCTGCACGACGGCGCCCAACAGGAACTCGTCGCCGTCGTCATGCGTCTCGGGATGTTGGAAGCCACGGCCGCAGGCGCAGCCGCCGACCGGGAACGAATCGTGCGGCTGGCGCGGCAGGCCCAGGCTCACGCGGAGCGTGCACTCGAACGGCTGAGGGACACGGTGCGCGACATCCATCCCCGTGAACTGAGCGACCTCGGTCTCATCGCCGCCGTCCGAGAGCTGGCCGCGCGATCACCTTTGCGGGTTGAATTGACCAGCACCGGCGATGACACCCAGCTTTCGTCACCGACTGCGACCGCCGTATACTTCACGGTGTCCGAAGCCCTGACGAACATCTCGAAACACGCAGGTGTGGGAATCGCTCGGATCGACCTACGATGCGCCACGACAGACGTACACGTGCGTGTGCATGACGATGGTGTCGGCGGTGCGAGAATCGACACGGGCTCCGGGCTCGCCGGACTGCGCGAGCGAATGCGAAGTGTCGGCGGGAATCTCGAAATCATCAGCCCACCGGGTGGCGGGACGCTGGTTGTGGCGTCCGCTCCCAGTCAACCCCCATGGTGATAAATTGAATCAGGACGTTCCCCGGGGAGGGGGGTCATGAGAATTGTTCTGGCAGATGACAGCGTGCTGATAAGGGCCGGCATCCGGGAAATCTTGACCTCCCACGCTCATGATGTCATCCGCGAATGCGAGGACGCCGACGAACTGGTTGCCGCGGTCGACGAGCTGGTGCGTGCCGGAGCCGCCCCGAACATGGTGATCACGGATGTCCGCATGCCCCCCAGGAACACCGACGACGGACTGCGTGCCGCGATCGATCTGCGCTCCCGTCACCGGGACCTGCCGGTGTTGGTTCTCTCCGCCTACGTCACGGGCCCCTATGTGAGGGAGCTTCTGAACGGCCCGGGTGCCGACGGAGCCGTCGGATACCTGCTCAAGGAGAAAGTGGGCAGAGTCGCCGACTTCCTGCGAGCTGTCGAGACGGTCTCCGCAGGTGGCGTCGTGATCGACCCCGAGGTTGTTCGCCACGTCACCCGCGCGGACTCGCCACAGGGGCCGCTTGCCCGGCTCACCGCTCGGGAAAGGGAAGTGCTCGCCCACATGGCCGAAGGGCACTCCAACGCAGAAATCGCGACGGAGCTGTTTCTTTCCGGCGCTGCCGTGAGTAAGCATGTGGCGAACGTTTTCGTGAAGCTCGGCATGCCTCCCGACGAGGACAATCGGCGCGTAAAGGCCATTCTGGCCTGGTTCGAATACAACTGAGGATTGGCCCCGGGCGCCGTCCAGCAGCGCCCACAGCTCCGTGAGCCCTGCGTCGGTGCCGCAGGTTCTGGGAGCGTTCTCAACGCGTGTCGGCCCCAGAATCCTGGTCCCTACGAGCTCGTGGGCGCCGCCAGTCATTGGGGGGCGCAGGTAGTGCTCGTTCGAGGAGCTTCCGCTCGAACTCTTCGCCATGCCGTCGAACGGGGCGGAGATCTGTACTAGGGCTGTTGCGAAAGCGGATCTTCCTTTGCGACGATCACGGTTCGGCGTGAAGGGGACGACGGGTTGGCGATGAAGCAAGAGCCGAAGGCGTGGTACAGCGCCAGAACCTTCTATAGGTGGGCGAGTTGGGAAAATCGGCCCTACGAGGAGCGCGTCGTGCTGTTCAGGGCCCGGTCCCTCGGCGAGGCCGTTGAACTGGCCGAGCGGGAGTCGGCCGAGTACGCCGGGGAGAGTGACTTCGAAGTCCTCGACATGGTCCAGGCATACCGGATCTGCGACGGCGACGAAGAAGTGGGAACGGGCACGGAGGTGTTCTCCAAACTGCATGCGCTCGACCTCCCGGCGAACGAGTTTCTCGACCGCTACGACTCGGGACCGGCCCACACTCAGATCAGTGAGTGATGTCGTTGGTGGCGCTCGGCCCTGCAGTCATGGTGTGTGGGGCGAGGAGTTGTGGCGTGATCGGCCTGATGGCCTTCGATGACGCGTGCACGATGAAGCACCGCAACGATCCGCCTCCGGTCGGCTGACCGGCCCTGCCCGGTCAGCCGACCGGATTTCGGCGCCGGGACGCCGCCGCCTTCGCGTACACCTCCGAGGTTGGTTCGGGACGTGCGGCGAGTGCCCAGCGCGGTAGCACTGAAGGATGGTCGGGGAAGCGGACGACTGCTTTGGTGGGGGTGGCCGGGTTCCCCAGCGCCATCCGCCGCATGTCGTGCACGGTGAACTCGTGGGAGCCGTCGCACGAGGCGCCGGGCAGCAGATCGCAGCCGAGGCATGGGCACTGCGGCGCACGTACGAATGGCGTTTCCTCGGGCGCTCGCAGACTAGATATCCCTGGGCGCGAGGCAGCCCCCTCGCCGGTGGCCAGCGCCGCCGGCACGACTGGTGACGTCGCCTCGCCGGGTGCGACCGCGCGGCGGACTTCGGCATGCGGATGCCCCGCGAGCCTGGCGGCGACTGGCTGACGCACGATGAGGCCAACGTGTCTTGCGGTCTCCGGCATGACCGTCAGGATCGTCGCGACCTCGGTCAAGTAACCCTGCGGTAGCTTCCTGCAGTTGAGATCCGCGGCAGTGACGTACTGGCAGAGTGGAGTGACGATTCGACCGAGGGAGGCGGTTAAGTGGGGAACGACGACTGGATCAGGGATTCGCTTGCCAATGAGATGGCACGGCATTTGGTCGAGCAAGGCAACGGGTGGGCGGGACCATCTGGCACGTTCATGCAGGTGCGCAGGGAGCCGGCGCGCGACAAGTGCCACTCCATCGCCGTCTGGCCCCTTGGGGGACCCATCCTCGATCTGCAGAGCACGGTGAGGCTGTCCCAAGTCGAAGCCTTGGACAACAGGTGGCCGAACGTCTGGTACGTCAACCAGCAGGAGTACGGCTTCCTGGGCGGCAAGTTCCACTGGAAGATCATTGGATATCTAGATGGCGACGACCTGCACGCGCAAGCGCGGGAGCGTGACGGCTTCCGCCCCCGGGTGGACATCACAGCAGTGGACCTGACCATCAAGCAGGGGTCCAAGTATGTGACCGACGCCTTGGGACCTTCCACCCACGACTTCCTCACCATCCGTGCGGCGTCGCCCCTGGTAGGGCACTACGCCAGCGCGCCCTGCAAGGCGTCCTTCGCCTGGCCCTGCGTAACCGGGAAGACCACCGGCTGACACGTCGGTCGCCGCGAAGCCCTGGAAGTCACTGGCGGGATACGTGTGACCCGGTGTCCGGGCGGGGGCTCCGGTGCCAACTCGCTCCGCCCTCAGACTGGCCTTGCGCTCCCGGCCGCGACCGGGATCGCAAGGCCACGGGGCCCGTTCTTCCAGGCCAGGCGACCCGTCACCGACGCTCCGGCCCGCCCCGCCTCCTGACCCGCGAGAAGCTGGAGCGCGCCAACGGCAGGCTGTTCGCTACGCAGTCCGTCATCAACACGTTCATCGGTCCGCCGGCCGGTGCGGCGTTGTTCGCGCTGGCGGCATCGGCGGCCTTCTGCACCGGCGCGGCCGCGTTGGCCCTCGCCGGCCTGGCGGCCCCGCTGCTGCCCGCGCTGCGTCCCACCAGCAAGGGATACGAGCACCGCCGCTCGAACCCGACCACCATGGCCCAGGACATCCGCTGCGGATGGACCCACTTCTGGCGCCACGACCTGCTGCGCCGAGTCGCATTCATGTCGGCAGCAATCAACTTCTTCGGTGCGGCCACCGGCGGGCTCCTCGTCCTGCTGATCACCGGGCCGTACCGACTGGCCATGTCGAGCTACGGCTTGCTCATCGCCGTTCCCGCGGCCGCGTCGATCGCCGGCTCACTGCTCGCCGAACACGTCGTGCCCCGCATCGGCGGCGGCCCCACCACCTGGCTCGCCGCCCTCACCGCGGCCGCCGGCTACACAGTCCTCGGGATGGGCCAGAGCACGCCACTGGCCCTGGCCGCCGTGTTCTGGGTCACCACCCAAGGCCTCCGCGATGCTGAGGAACCCCCTCATCTCCGCTCCCGCGCCCGCTTCAAACCGGTTCCCACTGACACCGGCAGCCACGGCACAGGGCCGCTCCGCGTGCGGCAATGCGGAGTTGCCATCGCTGCCAGTCGCTCCCCATAGCGCCCCGGAAACCACAGGCACTGCAGGAGGTCGTCGTTCTCGTCCGGCTCGCTCACGTGCGAGTCGCCTAAGGGTTGTCCCGTAAATGATCTTCGGATCGCCTCGGGCAGGGCTGACCGCCGTACGGCCAGCTGATCTAGCCGGCGAGGGCGAGGTTGGGCATCCGGGCGATGCCGAGCATGGCGTGGTGGACGCCGTCGCCCTTGAGGCGGCAGTCGCGGAGGATCTTCCAGTTCTTTATGCGGGCGAAGACGTGCTCGACGCGGGCCCGGACCTGCTTGTGGGACTTGTTGTGTTCCTCTTTCCAGCCGCGGAGTTCGGTCTGGCCGCGCTTGCGGCGGTGAGGGATGACGAGTCCGGTGCCTGGGTAGCCGCCGTCGGCGACCGTGAGGGTCTTGCCGACTGCGGCCTTGGCGCCGGACTCCTCCCACGCCTTGCAGTCGTTGCGGTTCCCGGCGAGCGGCCGGCCGACCACAACGACCAGGCGGGTGTGGGCGTCGATGACGACCTGGTGGTTGGTGGAGTACCGATAGTTCTTCGACCGCTCGGCGATGGAGTGGTCACGGGTAGGGACCAGGGTGCCGTCCACGATGAGCACGGCGTCGTTGGCGAATCGCTTGCGGGGCTGGAGCGCGAGCATCGGCGCGAGATGGTCGATGATGCGGTCCGCTGCCGACTTCGAGATCCCGAACAGCGGGGCGAGCTGCCGCATGGTCAGGTTCGTTCGCCAGTACGCAGTGACCAGCAGGGCCCGGTCCTCCAGTGGAAGGCTCCACGGCCGGCCCTTGCGGACCGAGTCCGCACCTGCGCGACGCAGCACCGTCACCAGCTTCCCGAAGGCGCGCGGGCTCAGCCCGGAGAACGGTGCTATCCAGGACGGCTCCGACGCCGTGATCACGCCAGCCACACCAGGATCATCCCAGTTGCCGACGCTGCCCCATGTCCTCGATCCTGTGTGCTCGGCAAGCAGGGAGGGCACATGGGCCTGGTTCTTTTCCCGGGCGACGGAGACAACAGCAGTCCGGATGTCTCCTGGTCCTACAGCGGCTTTGCCACGTTCCGGCGGCGTCTGGCCGAGGCCGAGGGGCTCGTCCTGTCTGAGATGTGGGGCTTCGGCGGCGAGCGTCCATGGAGCGAGGTGTCCACCGCTCTGGAGCCACTCCTCGATCATCCGGATGACAGCGGTGACGACCTCTCGCCTGGCGAGTGCGCGTCGATTCTGGTCCGGCTGGAGGCGATCAGCGACCAGTGGGCGCGGGAGGGCGGCGACCAGCTCCTCCAGCAGCACATCAAGGATGCCCGCCAGCTGGCGGGCATCCTGCGGCTCTGCATCGAGAAGAGCGTCCCGCTGGTCTTCCTCTGAAGCCCACCGACCACGGAACCACTTACGGGACACCCCTTAGGGCGTCTCTTTCAGATCATGCTTAGGCGGCATCCCACTCTGCCTGCAGCCAGTTGAGTTGCGCCTCGCTGAGCGGAGGATTGAAACCTTCAGGGAACATGAGTGTGAGTGGCTGTGGCCACATTTTTTCGGACCCGTGCTCTTCACAGTGCAGAGCCACGAGATGCGGTCCCTCCCCGCAAGCCTCGCTCTGGTAGAAGCGGTCATGCGTCTGGCAGAAGTACGAGAACACCGTGCAGCCGTCCTCGTCAGTCGGCTCGTAGAAACCGGGGTCCCGGACGATCAGTGTCACCGGTTCCTGACGGTTGAACCGGGGGATGGGCCGAGGATCGCACCACAGCAGTCGAGGAGGAAGCACGAGATCATTCTCTGCCAAAGGCGGCTGCGAGTCAGCGCGCAGACCAGATGAAGATGCCTGCGAGATGGAGTGCCGCCAGGTAGATGGTGGCGGTCTTGTCATATCGAGTGGTCAGGCCGCGCCACTGCTTGAGTCTGTTGATGCAGCGCTCGACCGTGTTGCGCTGTTTGTAGGCGTCCCGGTCGAAGGCAGGTGGCCTGCCGCCGCGGCTGCCGAGGCGTTTGCGATTGGCGGCCTGGTCGGCGGGCTGCGGGATCACGGCCCTGATTCCGCGTCGGCGCAGATGTTAGCGGATCGCGCGGGACGAGTAGGCCTTGTCGGCCAGGACCACGTCCGGCGTGATCCTAGGGCGGCCATTCCGCCGGGGCACCCGTAAGCGGGTCATGACCTCGGGGAACGCTGGTGCGTCACCTGCCTGTCCGGGCGTGATGACGAAGGCCAGCGGGCGACAGCGGCCGTCGGCGGCGAGGTGGATCTTCGTGGTCAGCCCACCCCGGGACTGTCCGAGGGCATGGTCGTCCGGCTCGCCGGCCGGGGCCCCCTTTGACTTATCCCGGCGGCGTGCTGGTGGGCGCGGACGACGGTGGAGTCGACCGCGACGACCCAGTCGAGGTCGCCCTTCAGTGTCGGCCTGGGCGAGCAGGGTGGTGAACACACGCTCCCAGGTGCCGTCGGCGGACCACTTCCGCAGACGGTTGTGGGCTCCCTTCCACGAGCCGAAGTGCTCGGGCAGGTCCATCCACGGCCTCCCGGTGCGGTACTTGAACGCGAGCGCATCCATCACCTGCCGGTGATCACGCCACCGCCCGCCCCGCTTCGGAGTTCGATCCGGCAGCAACGGCTCGCTCGTGCCCACTGGGCATCAGTCAATGACACACATCAACCAACGATCAGATGATCCGAAGGAAACGGCCTGGAGCCTGCCTCTTGGAAGTGTGGTGTGCATGGTGCTGCATGCCGGATCGAAATCCTGTGGCAGCAGCGCTCGCCCCGCAGCGGCTGACCGAGCGGGTCGTGGGCCTCGACGAGGCGGCAGCGCTGCCGCCTGGCTTCGACTGGGCCTCTCCCCGCCGGGATGACGGTGATCGATCCGTTCCACTGCTGAATTCACGGCGGACACGACCGGGGCGGCGGGCGTGGCGTCAGGATTTGTACGGGTTGTCGGGTGATGATGGCGTAGTGCGACTTGATCACGTGTCCTATGCGGTGGCCCGCGACAGCTTCGTCTCGACCGTTCAGTGGATCGGATCGGCCCTCGGCGCCGGGTTCGTCGACGGGGGCGTGCACCCGCGATTCGGCACCCGCAATTTCATTCTCCCGCTGAGCGGCGGCACCTATGTCGAGGTCGTCACCACACTCGACCACCCCGCCGCCGACCGCGCACCCTTCGGCCAGGCGGTCGCGCGCCGCGCCGCCGAGGGCGGCGGCTGGCTCGGTTGGGTGGTCTCCGTCGATGACATCGCCCCGGTCGAGGCCCGCCTCGGCCGCACCTCGGCCGAGGGCCACCGCGTCCGCCCCGACGGGTTCGACCTGAGGTGGAAGCAGATCGGCCTGCTGGAACTGCTGGAGGACCCGCAACTGCCCTACTTCCTTGAGTGGTTGGTCCCCGTCGAGGAGCGCCCGAGCGCCGACCCGCGCACATCCACCACCGTCCACGGGGTCTCCATCGCAGGCGACGCCGCCTCCATCGCCGAATTCCTCGGCGAACCGGCCGACCACCCCCTCGACCAGATCGACGTCACCTGGGTCGAGGATGAGGAACCGGGCCTGGTCTCGGTCGAGTTCGCCACCGCCCACGGCCCGGTCACGATCTGACCAGGGCCCGACTGCCCCGCGGGAGCAGCCGGCTGGGGTCTCCTGGCCAGCGCCCGCCTCTTTGATGGGTTGGTCAGTTGATCGGATGTGTCTGCCCGATCAGTGATCACTGATGCGACTGTGGGGCCGGATCGAGCCGCTGATGCCGGCCGATCCGGTCCGTGGACGGCGGTGGGCCGATCACCGCCGAACGCTCGAGGCCATCATGTGCAAGCACCGCACCAACTCGCCCTGGCGGGACCTGCCCGACGAGCTCGGCCCGTTCCAGACCGCCCACAAACGACTGATCAGATGGGCAGTCGACGGAACCTGGCAGAACATCCTGACCGCCGTGCCGGCGGCCGCGGACGCCGGTGACGACATCGGCTGGACCGTCTCGGTCGACTCCACGATCGTCCGCGCCCCACCAGCATTCCGCCGGAGCACGCAAAAAGGGGCCGAAGGCCGCAGCGAGCCCGCCACCACGCCCTCGGACGCTCACTCCCTCGGGCGCTCACGCGGCGGTCTGAGCACCAAGGTCCACCTGGTCGCCGACGACCGTGCACGGCCCCTGGCCCTGACCGTCACCGCGGGCCAGGCCGGACGCACCCGCCTTCGAAGCGGTCGTGGCCCGCATCCGCGTGCCACGAAGCGGGCCCGGCAGGCCCCGAACCCGGCCGTTGGCCATGCTCGCGGACCCGGGCCTACTCCTCCCGTGCCATCCGGCCCCACCTGCGAACGACGCAGGCGGCCTCCCGCCCGGCTTCGGCGCCGAGATCCGCAAAGCAGCGGAACAGCGTCGAACGCTGCATCAACCGCCTCGAGCAGTGGCGCGGCCTGGCCACACGATGCGACCAACTCGCCATCGCCTACCAGGCAGCACTCCACCTCGCCGCCATCCTCATCTGGGCAGGACACTGACCAAAGAGACAGAACCCAGCGGGTGCAGGCCGGGGCCGGGCGATGGCGGCGTCCAGGTGGCGGGCGTTCCGCCGCACCACCGCGTCGAGACCAGGCCGAGGGTGGCGAGCTGTTCCGCCCGGCTCTCTTCGAGGCCGGCTCCCAGGCGAACGGACGCGCGGTCGCGGCGGTCACGACCGCCCGTGGCGAAGCGGTCGGCCCTGGACCGCGGGCGGGCTGGTCGGGCGTCCTGGCCAGAGATCGCGCGGCCTTCACCGATGGCGCCGAGGCTACGTGGAGGCGCGCCCCGCCTGCAGTCGTCTGGCTCGAGCCCCCTGCACCTTGCCGTTCGCCCGCACGGAGCCCGAATAAGATCCGATGAACGCGTGTAAGTGCGAGGGCATGCGGGGAGGACTGCTGCGGGCATCCGAAACGGAAGCCAGGGGTGGCTCGGAACCGGGTCACCGCTGAATTGACCCAGAAGGACGAGCATGGCCAGCGGCACCGTGAAGTGGTTCAACTCCGAAAAGGGCTTCGGCTTCATCGCCCAGGACGGAGGAGGACCGGACGTCTTCGCTCACTACTCCAACATCTCCGGCAACGGATACCGCGAACTGACCGAGGGCGAGACGGTGACGTTCGACATCACCCAGGGCCAGAAGGGCCCGCAGGCAGAGAACATCATCCGCGGCTGAGCCCCGCTCCCACTTCTGGCGGCGCCTGCACCCTGTGGAGGCGCCGCCGGTGACGACGGCGTACCCGGGGGTGGTCCAAGACCACCTTGCAGGGGGCCGGACGGTATCCACCGGGACGGCTCCAGAGAGGGTGGCGAGGCCGGCGCTTTCGTCATAGCGGGCGTGCGCTCCCCAGCGACGCACACGCACCCTTCACGACACGCTGGGGGCTCACGGGACACGCGGGACGTCACGCCGAGTCCGGGTCCACGCGTTCGAGGGCCACGAGGGACCACGAGCGGGCGCTGCTCGCGAGCAGCAGGACGCGATGGCCGTGGGTGAGCCGGCCCTCCGCTTCCAGCGCCGCGAGCGTGATCAGCTGGTCCGCCGAGTAGCAGTGGCCGTAGGCGGCGTGGTGGGGGGAGTACGCCTTCTCCTCCGGCATCTGGGCGGCGGTGGCGAGGAAGCGGCGGGTGGTCCCGCTGTAGTTGCCGGTGATGAACCAGTCGAATCCCCGTTCCGGCTCGGGGATGCTTCCGTTGATCCGGCTCAGCGCCTCACGTACCGCCTTCATGATGGTGCGCGCGCCCTTGAGGACCCGTTCCTCGGGGACCAGGTCGGCCTGGACGGAGGTCGCGAGGGCGAGGACACGGAACGACGGGCGTCCGGGCGGCCCGGCGGTGACCAGGCACGAGGCCGCGCTGTCGCTCATCACGGTGTCGCCGTCGGGCATGAAGCGGCTCGGGGTGGTGAGGCGGTCCGCGAAGGTCAGCAGGACGCCGGGGACGCGTTCTGCCAGCAGGACACCCCGAGCGGCCCTCAGAGCGGGCGCGAAGTTGCCGCAGCCGTTTCCGCCGACGACGAGACCGGGGGTGCGGGGGAGCGGGACGGACCGGAGCGTCTCCCAGAGGATTTGTGTGGGGGAGGGGGTCCGTGACTCCGTGGCGAGGACGAGGGAGCCCGGGACGAGACCGTCGGCGGCCGCCAGGGTGGCGCGTGCGCTGGCTGCGCCGAGTTGCGGCGCGGACCGATCTGACACCCGGCAGTGGCGCAGGCCCTCTGCGGTGAGTGCGTCCAGCCGCTGCGCCACACCGGGGTCGTCGAGGAGCGCGATGTCCGCGGGGTCGCCCAGCTCGTAGGCGAGCGCGGAGAGATGGACCTCGTGCGGCGGGGCGGCTGGGTCGGCGGTCGTCATGTTCTGGGCGTGCTCCTCTGGAGTCGTCAGGAGTGGCGCGGTACGACCTGCACTCGACGTGTCGCCGGGCGCGGGTGCGCGATCGGGCGGGCGTGTGGAGTGGGGCGGCACGACCCGCACTCGACGCGTCGCCGGGCGCGGGTGCGGGGTCGCTCGGGCGTGAGGAGTGGCGCGGTACGACCCGCACTCCACGCCTCGTGGGGCGCGGGTGCGGGTCGTGTGGCCGTGCCGCGGCCGGCGATGGGTCAGCCGCGGGTGAGCTCCCGGTGGACCTCGGTCCAGTTGTCGGCCAGCAGGTCGAGGTAGGCGTTGAAGCCCCGCTCCAGGTGCTCGATGTCCTCGGTCGAACGGCATGCTTTGGCAGCCGTGGAGAGCGAGTGGACCTTGTGCTCCTTCTCCGTGGCACCGATGTGCAGGTAGAAGTACTCGCAGTTCTCGTGGAACTCCTCGAAGCCGAAGAGGTGACGGTAGTTGCGGACTCCCTCATAGATCTGCACGAGCTGCGGGTACGCGTGCCACTCCTGGGCCAGCAGCGCGCCGCAGACCTCCTGCGGATGCGGGCTGTTGAACAGCTTCTCGCTCTCCTCGATGAGCCGCACGGTCGAGGGCAGCAGCGGGGCGGCCACCGCGTCGAGGTCGACCGCGTGGCCGCGGATGCGGCCGAGCAGCGTCTCCAGGAACTCGCGCAGGATGACGGAGTGGACCTTCGACGGGTTGCCGTTGCCCATCTCGTCGTAGAGGTTCTCCACCGTCTCCGCGCGCGCCGTGATGTCGGTCATGTTGAGGAACGCCAGGGCGATCCGGACCGGGGTACGGCGCACCCGGGCGTAGAAGTTCTTGGCGACGATCTCCACCTGGTCGGCGGAGAGCTCCTGGCCGATCCACAGGTCGTAGAACGGGTTGCGCACCGCGGAATGCTCGGCGCAGCCGCGTGCCAGGGCGTGCACACGGTCGTACGCCTCTTCGTGCGACAGCTCCTGCGGCTCGACCGGGCGGTCGGTGGTGACAGTCACTTCTTCTCCGTGAGGTTGTGGAGTATCGGGTGGGGTGAGGTGGGGTGGGGGCGGAAGTCAAGACGGGGGTGCGGGACGTGGACGGGGGTGAGGGCGAACGCCGGGAAGGTGGGCGGCGGGTCAGCCGACCAGGTAGATGCAGCCGGCGGGGCACGCCTTGGCGGCGAGCTCCGCCAGCTCTTCCTTGTCCTCGGGAACCTCCGCCTGACCCGCCTCGCCGCCCGGCTGGTCGAGGACCTCACCGCCCTGTCGCACATAGGCGAGGAAGTCCTCGCCTATGGAGAACAGTTCGGGTGCCTCTTCCTCGCAGAGTCCGCTGTTCTGGCATTTCGACTGGTCTATCCAGATCCGCATCGCATTCCATTCGTGAGTGAGGGTCCGCACGCATCCCGGCGGGAGGGCGGTCAGGCCTCTGCCTTCGGTGAGTCCGCGCGCAGCACGGCGCCCAGGGCGTACGTCTCCTCCACGACGGTTCGGATCCACTCGCCGTAGCGCACGGTGTGGCGCAGGTCGTCGGCCGTGAAGGTCTCCGACTCGTCGTGGCTCATCCGCACCACGCGGAAGTCGCCGATCATGGGCGTGAGTTCACGGTCGTCGCCGTCGTGCCGGTAGCGCAGGGCGAAGGCGGCTCGGCCCCCGCTGGAGCAGCCGATGCTCTGGTGCCCCCGATAGTGGGCGTCCTCGTTGCGGAACACCATGTGCCCGCCGTGCTTCTCCACGAACTGGCCCTGCATGCAGCCGGGGCCGTACAGGCTGCGGATCGCGCCGCGTTTGAGCTTGAGCATCCGGGCCCGGATCGTGCGCTGGAGCTGGTCGGCCGACTCGTGCCCGAGACGCTCCGCGTAGTCGCCGAGCTCGATGCCGTCCCGCAGCTGCGTCTCCGTGAAGAAGGCGTCGCTCGTGGTCATCTCGTGCGGCCGGTCCAGCATGTCGCCCAGCGGGCAGGTCACGGTGACGTGGTCGGCGCGCAGCGTCGCGTCGTCGAGCGCGGCGCGCATGATGCCGCGGAGCACGGCCGCGCTGTCGCCGTCCGTGGCGATCGCCGCCCGGGTGGCCTCACGGAGTCGTTCACCGGCCGACGCGCCCGGCGGGATGCCGAACTCGGCACGGAGTACGTCGTCCACGGCGTCGGAGAGCACGGACGCGTCGATCTCGGTGCGTGGCACGAGCCCTTCCGTCCGGTACCAGGCACGTCCGTCGATGATCGAGTACGGCTCGTGAGACGCGGCGACCAGCGGCCGCATCTCGGCCACCCGGCGGGCGAGGTCGAGCAGTGCGGCCGGCGGCTCCTCCGCGGGATCGAGCACCCCCGCGTACAGCTCGTGGCGTTCCAGCAGCGTGGCCCGGACGGCGGACGAGTCGGCCCGGTCGAGGAGTTCATCGAAGCCGACCGCCGAGAGGTCGAGCGCGAACAACGTGAGCACGAGGTCCGCCTCGTCGTCGTCCCACTCCTGCGGAGCGCGTGACCCGACCGCTTCGAGCGCGCCCCGCAGGCCCGCGCGGACCTGGTACTCGCCCTTGTACAGGAGCCAGTGGTGGCGGCTGTAGACGAGCGGCCGGCGGCAGGATTCGAGAACGCCGTTCAGACAGTTCGAGTCCGGTGCCATGGAGATCGCCGTACGGAGATGAACGGCATTGTCGATTCCGTCGAATGGTGATATCGGC
Organism: Streptomyces sp. NBC_00250; assembly: GCF_036192275.1. NCBI lineage: Bacteria > Bacillati > Actinomycetota > Actinomycetes > Kitasatosporales > Streptomycetaceae > Streptomyces > Streptomyces sp. NBC_00250. The sequence continues at coordinate 8,988,470 of NZ_CP108088.1, forward strand.
ATGGGATGAGGTGAATTCATTGTGCCTCTCGGATGCCAGGTGGTGGCAGCTCACGCGATTATTCGTGCCGCTCTGACCAGGAGGATTGGATTCGGCGGATACTTTCTCCGTATCGAATCGATGGTCATCCTAGCGCCCTGAATCAGAAGGGTGTAGGGAGCAGTTGAACGCTGGTGCGCTGTTCCTGCGGTATGGCACCATCCAAGCCTCATTCGATAGGCCGCCGGACCGGAAGAACGGGTTTCGAATTCTTAGTGGGCGGCCACCCGGGCCCGGGAATTCCGGCCCGGGATCGCGGAGCCGCAGACAGGAGAAGACCGCAGCGATGACAAGTCCCGTACCAGGCCCCCCGCTTCCGTGGACGGACGGCCGCCTTCGGGCGGCGATGGCCGACGGCCCGGCCTATGGACTGTTCCTGGTCTGCGGGAACGCACAGCTCGCCGAGGCCGCCGCGTACACCGGGATCGACTGGGCCGTCATCGACATGGAGGCCGGCGCGATGACCAGGACCGACGTGCTCCACCAGGTCCAGGCGCTGAACGGATCGGCCGTCACGCCGATCGTCCGGGTGCCGAACCTCGACCCCCACGCCATCGAACACGCCCTCGACCTGGGCGTGGGCGGCGTGATGGTGCCGAAGGTCAACCGGGTCGAACAGGCGGAGGAGGCCGCGAGGTACACCCGCTACCCGCCCCGCGGCGCGCGCGGCGTCAACGCGATCCGCGCGAGTGCGTACTTCACCGCCTCTGCACGGTACTTCGAGGAGGCGAACGACGCCGTCCTCTGCGTGGTCCAGATCGAGAGCCGCGAGGCCGTGGGCAACGCGGAGAAGATCGCCGCCACGGACGGCGTCGACATGCTCTTCATCGGGACCGGCGACCTTGCCATGGACCTCGGACAGCCGGGCAGCACGGCCGGCCCGGAATTCGACGAGGCGCGGCGGACGGTCCTCGCGGCCTGCGCCGCCGCGGGGAAACCCGCGGGCATCTTCGCGCAGAGCACCAAGGCGGCACGCCAGTACGCGGCGGAAGGCTTCCGCTGCATCGCCATCGGCAACGAGGTCAAGTTCTTCGTCCAGACCGCGACGCTCACCCTGGACATGCTCCGGAAGCAGAGGAAGCCGTGACGCACCCGCAGTGGGTCTCCCCCCGGCAGGCGGTACGGCGGCGGGTGATGTTCGAGGGACGGGTCAGCAGGGTCGTCGACTACTTCGGCGGCGCCGCGTCGGCGAGTGGCCCCCAGGGGTACCTCGTCGAGCAGCGGGACTACGTCCTGCGGCCGCACTTCCACCCCGTCGACCAGTTCCAGATCCTGTGCGGCGCACCGGGGTCCCTGTTCGGCCGCCGCCCGGTCGGCGCACTCGAGGTCCACTACGCCGACGCGCACACCGTCTACGGCCCGCTGACCGGCGGCGACCCGCCGCTGCGCTACTTCACCCTGCGGGCCGAACCCACCGACACGACCGCGTTCATGCCTGAGTCCCGCGCCCTCCTGCCGCCCCGCCGCACCGGACGGAGCGTGCACGTGGACGCGTTCGCGCGCGCGGCCGTCGGCCCGGAATCCGGCGATCGGGCCGCGCCCGTCACGGACGGTGCGGTCACGCTGCTGGACGACTCCCGCGACGGGCTGCGGGTCAGCCGGCTCACCTGCGGCCCCGGGGCGACCCTGCCGCTCCCGGAGGCGGGGGAGGGTGGCCAGTTCCTCTACGTCGCCACCGGCACGGTCGTATCGGCGGACGCCTCCTACGGCCCCGAGACGCTCGGCTGGCAGCCGCCGCGCACCCTCGGCGCGGCCGTGCAGGCCGGGCCGGACGGGGCCACCATCCTCGTCCTGCGCCATCCGGCGCCCGCCGACCGGGCGGCCCGAACCACGACGGACCAGCGGCGACCGCCGCACCCGAAGGGAGACACGCGTGCACGGTGACCCGGCGACGACGGCCCTCGCCCACCCCATCGACCCGGGACTCCGAAGGACCGCCCGGCTGTACCGGCGCATCGACCACACCGACCCCCTCGCCGTGCGGCGGGAGGCAGCCCGGCGCACCAGGCTGGCACGACTGGCCGGACTGTGGAACGGGACCGACGCCCGGGTCCGGGTCCGGGACACGCTCATCGAGGACGGTTCCGGCGGCCGGGTGCCCGTCCGGATCTACCGGCCCACCGGCGTCACCGAGGCCCGCCCCGCCGTCCTCTTCCTCCACGGCGGCGCGTTCCTCTCCGGAGATCTCGACTTCGAGCACCCGCGGTGCCTGGAGATGAGCCGGGAGACCGGATTCGTCGTGGTCGCCGCCGACTACCGACTCGCACCCGAGCACCCGTACCCCGCCGGCCTCGACGACTGCGTGACCGTCTACCGGTGGATGCTCGGTTCCGGCGCGGCGGAAGGCATCGACACCGCCCGGATCGCAGTCGCCGGATCCAGTGCCGGCGGAGCCCTCACCGCCGCGCTGTGTCTGCGCTCCCGCGCAGAGGGCATGGCCGCGCCGGTCTTCCAGATGCTGCTCTACCCGGTCACGGACGACCGCATGGACACCCCGTCCATGGCGGCGTTCACCGACACTCCGGCCTGGGACTCCCGCAACTGCGTCCACATGTGGGACCACTACCTCGGCCGTGGCCGCGCCGGCTCCGTCAGCGCGTACGCCGCGCCCGCGAGGGCCGCGGACCTGTCCGGACTTCCCCCGGCGTACGTCATGACGGCGGAGTACGACCCCCTCCGGGACGAGGGCGCCGCCTACGCCCGGCGGCTGACCGCGGCCGGGGTCCCCACGGAACTCCACCAGTTCCCCGGGACCTTCCACGCCTTCGACACCCTCGGGCAGGCGACGGTGTCGCACCGAGCCCGGTACGAGCACTACGCAGTGCTGCGCACCGCTGTGAACTGACCGCGGCAGGACCCGGCCGGCCGCACCGCACCACACCGAACCGAACCGCACCGCACCGAACCGCATCGAAAACGACACCATCGAAAGAGGGGCCCCGTGCCGACCGAAGACGAATTCGTGGCGAACGCGATCACTTTCCTGAAGGAGATCGGCGCCGAGACGGCGGACGTGCACGCGGACACGGACCTGTTCGCCGCCGAAGTCCTCGACTCCCTGGGGACCCTGGCGTTCCTCGACTTCCTGGAAGAGCAACGCGGCGAGGAGATCGAGATCGCGACCCTGAGGATCGAAGCGCTCTCCACCCTGCGCAAGGCCCACGGCTTCGTCTTCGCCCGGAGCGTGAGCGCCGCAGGCGACGGCCCCGGCACCCGAACGGCCGTCCCGCACCACCCGTGAACCGATGCCACGACGTCAGGAGAGTCGATGACCCACGAGATCCACACCGCGCGGAACGAAGAGGACGTACGCCGGTGCTGGCCGGTGTTCCGTGAACTGCGGCCCCACATCACCTCGGAGAGCGAGTTCGTCGAGCGCTGGAAGGTCCAGCAGGGCGAGGCGTACCGGATCGTCTTCCTGGAACAGGACGGTGAGGTCCGGGCAGCCGCCGGCTTCCGGATCGTCCACTCGATGGCCTGGGGCCGCGCCATCTACCTGGACGACCTCGGCGCGCTGACCGAACACCACGGGGCGGGGCTGGGCAGCGCGGTCCTCCGTTTCGTCCAGGACGAGGCGCGCAGGCTGGACTGCGGCGCCGTCCACCTGGACACCGGCTACCACCGCAGGCGTGCCCACCGCACGTACCTCCGGAACGGGTTCGAACTCAGCCTGCACCACCTGGAGTGGAAGGCCGCCGGGGAGTGAGGGAGCTGCTCAGGTGCCATGAGGAACTCGCCTCGGCCCGGCCGGACGACCCGGCCGTCGTCCATGCGCGCGAACCCCACACCGGCACCGTCCAGACCTGGGCCGACCTGTGCATCCGCGCCGGGGAGATCCGGGAGGCGCTGATCGACCAGGGCATCACGCCGCACCGGGTGTCGTCCCTGGTCCTGGAGGACCATCCCGACCTGGTGCCGACCCTGCTCGCGCTCTGGCGGCTCGACTGCCCGCCCGTCCTCCTGGACGCCAAGTGGGGCGGGCGGATGACGTCGTCGGTCCTGGCGCACAGCACGCCGGCGTTCGGTGTGACCTTGGACGCCGACGGGACCGGCGCCCCGCCCTCCGTCGCACCCCTCGCCGCCGACCCGTCCGACGCGCCGGCCGACGCCATGTTCATCGGCTACACGTCGGGCAGCACCGGGGACCCCAAGGCCATCGTCTTCACCCACGAGCGCCTGTACGAGGGGACGCTCGGCAACGCCTCCGCGTCGAGGCGGCTGAGCGGCCGACCTGTCCGGCGGATCGCCCGCTCGATGCGCATGTCCGGGTCCGGAGTGATCAACCTGCACCACACCTGGGGCGCTGTCCTCGGGGCGACCGTCGTCGTCCTGCCGGAGCTGACGGTAGCGACCGCGCGGGACTACTGGGCGCGGATCGAGGACCACGGAATCGACCAGACCTTCCTCGTGCCGCAGTTGATCGAGCTGGTCAACCGCTTCGCAGCCGACCGGGACACGAGCGTCGAGGCACCGCTGTGCCTCACCGGCAGTGCTCCGCTCTCGCCCCGGACGCAAGAGCGGTTCCAGCGCCGGTTCGGGACGCCGCTGTACAACGCGTACGGGCTCTCCGAGACCTCGTCGGCGGCCTTCTTCGGACACCTCGGCCCGGACGGCCTGGCGACCAACAGCGTCGGCGTCCCCGAGCGGGTGACGGCACGGCTGCGGGACGCCTCCGGCGCGATCGTCGAAGGGGAGGGCGTCGGCGAGATCGAGCTCTCCGGAGCCCAGGTGTTCACCGGCTACTACCGGAACGAGGCCGCCACCGCGCAGTCGCTCGTCGACGGCTGGCTCCGCACCGGCGACATCGGCCGCCGTGACGAGGAGGGCAACTACCACCTCGTCGGGCGCAGCAAGGACGCCGTCATGAAGGGGAGTTACGCCATCTACCTCAACGAGGTGGAAGAGGTCGCGTCGGCGCACCCGCAGATCCTGGAGGCGGCGGCGCTGGCCCTGCGGCTGGCAGACAGCACCGAGGACATCGGCTGTCTCGTACGGCTCGTGGACGGCGGCGACGTGACGGCCGAGGACATCCTCGCCCATCTCCGGGAGGCGCTCGGCGCCCAGCGGGCGCCGTGCCGCGTGGTCCTGACCGACGAACCCCTGCCCAGGGGCGGGCAGGACAAGTTGGAGCGCCCCTCGGTGGTCGCCCGCTGGGACGCCCTGCCCGGGGTGCCGCGCAGCCTGGCCGGATCGTGGCAGGACCACGGGGCGAGCGCGCGGTGATCGCCGGAGTGACGCACCTGACCATGGAAGCCGGCCTGGACCACGGGACGGCTCTGGCGGAGCCGTGGGGCTTCGCGCCCGTCTTCCGCGACGAGGTGGCGCTGGAAGCCGGATTCGAGGGCATCGACGACGGGGACACCCTGCTGCCGCTCGCCCTGCTCGCCGGCCCGGGAGGTCTTCGGCTGGAAGTCGTACGGCACCGGCGGACGTCCGGCCGGCCGAGCGCGTACGGGGCACTGTTCCGCGGCCCTCCGCCGGACGGAGACGCCGTCCCGGAACAGGAGGTGGCGGAGCCGGTGGTGCGGGACGCTCTCCGGCGGGCCGGCCCGATGGCGGATCCGGTGCACCGCCGGCTGCCCGCGGTCGGCGGCCTCGCGTGGTACGACGCCGCAGCCACGGAGGGTGGGCTCGCTGGGATATTCTGCACGGTGCCCGACGTGATCCAAGAGACCGTGTTCTGGGCGGAGTTCGCCGCCGCCTCCTGGCAGGAGCGCGGTTCGGACGTGGCGTGCGGAACGATCCCGTCGCCGCGACCGCAGGGGGAGTGCGCGTTCGTGATCGCCCGGAGCGAGGACGGACCCGGCCACGCGATGAACGACGTCGGCTTTCCGTCCATGGGGGTGTTCAGCACCTCTGTCGAGGCGGACTGCGACCGCGCGCTGGCCGCGGGCGCGACGTTGCTCGCCGCGCCGATCGTGACGGACGTCGGCGGCCGGCGTCTGGCCATGGCCCTGATCCGGACGCCGGGCGGCGCACCCGTCGAACTGCTCTCCGTCGCGAGGAACCGAATGAGAAGGATGGGATGAACGATGGTTTTCACGGGTGAGGGGCCGGTTCTCGAAGGCGCGCTGGTCCGGCTGGAGCCGCTGACGCACCGTCATGCCGCGGACCTGGCCGCCGCCGCCGAGGAGGACCGGAGCTCCTACGGGTTCACCTGGGTGCCCACGGCCGCCGAGACCGGCCGCTACATCGACGAGCAACTCGGGCGCGCGGCCGCGGGCCGACTGGCGCCGTACGCGCAGGTCTCCCTCCGTACGGGGCGGGCGGTGGGCGCCACGGCCTTCTGGGATCCGCGCCCGTGGCCGGGCGAGGACCGGCTGTTCGCCGTCGAGGTCGGTTTCACCTGGCTCGCCGGGTCTGCCCAGGGCACCGGCGTGAACACCGAGACGAAGTACCTGCTGTTCCGGCACGCCTTCGAGGAGTGGCGGGTGTCGCGGGTCGACCTCAAGACGGACGCCCGCAACGAGCGGTCCCGGGCCGCCATCGCGAGCACGGGCGCGCGGTTCGAGGGCGTGCTGCGGAACTGGTCGAAGTCCTGGGCGCCAGGCGAGGACGGCAGGCTGCGCGACTCGGCGATGTTCTCGATCACCGCCGAGGAGTGGCCGGAGTGCCGCAAGCTGCTGGAGGAGAAGGTGGAACGCTCCCGCGCCCGCTCGAACGGGTCCCACTCCGCGGCATGACCCACCGGCGCCGCCCTCGGCGCCGGGGACCCTGCGCGCGCCGCCGCCGGCGGCCGCGCGCCCATCGTCGACAACAACCGCCCCCGGCGGACGGCATGCACTCGGCGCCGCCACCGGCCGGTGCGTGCCCGTCGTCCTGGTCGGCCGCGACGCGCCCGCCGCCGGCGTGGGGCACGCTCGTCGTTGTCGGCCGTCTCGTGCTTTCCACCCGGCCCCCGTCCGCACCCGTGTCGCCGGCGGGGGCCGCGGCCTGCTCGGCGCCGCCGCCGGCGACCTGCCGTCGCTCGCTACCAGCCGCTGAGGCGGGACACGGAGCCGAAGTCGACCTCGGTTCCGTAGCGGACGGCGGCTTCGTCCATGCGGGCCCCGGCGGCCCGCCCGAGCGGGGAGTCGACGCCCAGCTCAGCCGCCAGGTCGAAGGCGTGGCGCAAGTCCTTCACCATGTAGCCGAGTTTGAAGCCGGCCTCGAAGTCCCCGGCCAGGACGCGGTTCGGATACAGGTGTGCGAGCTGGGCGTTGGCCCCGCCGCCGCCCGAGGTGACGGCCTCGATCGCGGTACGGACGTCGACACCGGCCTCGCGTGCCAGGGCGAGGGCCTCCCCGGAGGCGGCAGCGTTGACGGCCACCAGGTAGTTGTTGAGCAGCTTCACGACGAGACCCGACCCGACGGGCCCGCAGTGGCGCAGCCGGGCCGGGTCGCCGATCGCGGTGAGGACCGGCCGCGCGCGCTCCACGGCCGCGTCGGAGCCGCCCACCCAGAACGCGAGCGCCCCGGCGCGCACGGCCGCGATCCCCCCGCCGGCGGGACAGTCCAGGTAGTCCACGCCCAGCGCCCCGGCCAGGGCGGCCAGTTCGCGCGCGACCCGCGGGGAGTGGGTCGACATCTCCAGGACGACCGCACCGGGCTTCGCGGCCGTGAGTATCTCCACGACGACCGCGCGGACCTCCTCGGAGTCGGGCAGCACGGTGCAGATGACGTCGGCGCCGTCGGCCGCCGCCGCGGGGCCGCTCACCGTGTGCCATTCCGCCGGCAGTGCCGCGGGAACGCGGGACGAGACCACGACGTCGTGCCCCGCCGCGATCAGACGTTCCACCATGGGTGCCCCCATCAATCCGGCACCGACGAATCCCACGCGCATGGAAATATCCCCCTTGAATGTCGTGAGTCATTCGAGCCCGGGGAGATTACCGCATGTCCGGCTGTGTACAACAGGCGAACTTGTACCGCCTCTTGCATATCTGTACGACGGCAGAAGTATCTACTAGGCTCCGTCGACGACCAGGGGCGGAGGACATTCGGACCGCTCGGTCTTTCTCTATTTCAATGGATATCCTTTGACGGCGGCGGGTCCATTCCGTATTGCCGTCGGAACAGGTGAGTTGAGGCGAGATGGTGTTCTGGCGAAACGACGGAGACTTGCCCTCCGGCGTCGTGGTGAACGACAAAGGGCAGTTTTCCCTGTGGCCCGCTGATCGCCCGTTCCCGCACGGCTGGCATTCCACCGGATTCACCGGAACACGCACGGAGTGCCTGGCGGAGATCGAGCGCATCGCGGCAGCGGGCACGGGGAAGCCCGCGTCCGCCGGCGGCCTCGGCACCCCGGAGCCGCGGCGTCCGGCCGTCGGCGAGGCGGCGCTCATGGGCTCCGTCCGCGACGTGCCCGACCTGTCCATCACCGCGCTGATCCGCGCACGGAACCTCCCGCCGGAGCAGCCGGCCGCCGGCCACGGCACGGTCCACATGACCCGGGGCGAACTCCTGGGGACCAGCGCCGGATGGGCACGCGTGCTCGTGGCCGAGGGCTGTGGCCGCGAGGTCCCCGTCGCCGTCCTGCTGCCGCGCGGCCTGGACGCCCTGACCGCGATCCTCGCCGTCCTCGAAGCCGGCGGCGCGTACGTCCCGCTCTCCTGCGACCAGCCCCTGGACCAGCTCCGGGCGACACTCGACGACTGCGGCGCCGCCCTCGTGATCGCCACGGACGACCTGGCACGAGCCCTCGGCGGGCCGGACCGCAGGACGCTCACCGTGACGGATCTGCGCGACGCCGCACCCGGAGCCACCGCCGTACCCGAACCGGCCCGCGCCGACGACCTCGCCTACGTCTTCTACACCTCGGGCACGACCGGCGAGCCCAAGGGCGTGGAAGGAACGCACCGGCAGCTCGTCAACTACGCACTGTGGTGCGCCGAGGCGTTCGCCCATCGGCCCGGCGAGACGATGTTCCTCAGCGCCTCCCTGTTCTTCCTGGGCTCGCTCACCACCATCTTCACGCCTCTGCTCGAAGGGTGGCCGGTGACGATCCTCCCGGACAAGGCGAGCACGGACGAGCTGTCGGAGGTCTGCGCGGCCGTCGACGGCGGCCTGCTCAAACTGACGCCGACCCACATCCGGATGCTCATGGCGCGCGAGGTGCCCGAGGGCGGTCTGGCACGCCAGCTCATGGTGGGCAGCGAACCGCTGACCTTCAGTCGCGAACTCGCCCGCTGGATGGCGGCCGACCCGGACCGCGTGGTGGTGAACCACTACGGACTCACCGAGACGCACGGCTGCTTCTGCCACTGGCTCTCCGGCACCGAGGGCATCGGCACACGGGTCCCGGTCGGCCGGCCGGTCGACAACGCCGAGGCGTACATCGTCGGCAGCGACGGCGAACTGGCCGGCGTCGACGAGGTGGGGGAGCTGTTCGTCGGTGGGCCGTCGATCGGCCGCGGCTATCGGCGCCGCCCCGCGCAGACGGCCGAGCGATGGACCCCGCACCCCTGGGGCACGGACGGGGCCCGGCTGCTGCGCACCGGCGACCTGGCCCGGATGGACGCGGAGGGTGTGGTGACCGTGCTCGGCCGCGCGGACCGGCAGGTGAAGATCCGTGGCCACCGCGTCGAACCGGCCGCCGTCGAGGAAGCACTGCGGATGCTGCCCGACGTCAAGGAGGCCTTGGTGCTGCCGCGTGAGACGGACGGACAGACCGGACTGGCCGCCTACATCCTTCACGAGGAGGGCGCGGAGCTCAGTGCCGGCGCCGTCAGGTCCGCGCTGGAGGAACGGTTCCCTCCCCAGTGGGTGCCGGCCCGGATGGCGATCCTCAGCGAGTTCCCGGTGAACGCCAACGGCAAGGTGGACGTCCGCGCGTTGCCCGAGCCGCACCCCGTCCTGACCCTCGCCCCGCACACCGCGGGCGGCGGAGGGCGCTGGACCAGAACGGACCGGCTCGTCGCCGACGCCTTCTGCGAGGTGCTGCGCATCGAGGAGATCGGGCTGGAGGACGGCTTCTACGAGCTCGGGGGCGACTCTCTGGCGGCGATGGAGGTGGCCGCCCGGGTCGGCGGGACGGTGGGACGGGACGTACCTCCGCCGACGGCGGACGGCGCCACCGTCCGGGAGTACGCGCTGAGGATCGCCTCCGACACGGGTGCTTCCGGTACTGCGGACGCGGACGAGCCGACGCGGACGTCGGCATGACCGGGGGCGAACCGGTCACGCTGCTCACCGGGGCCACCGGCTTCCTCGGCTCCGCCCTGGCCGCCCGTCTCCTCGAACAGGGGCGGACCGTGCGGTGCGTGGTCAGGGGAGCGACGGCGAACGAACGGATGCGGCGGCTCCGGGCCGCCCTGCGCGTGACCGAAGTGCGCGGCGCCTCCCGGGAGGAGGGGATCTCCCCGGCGGAGTGGGAGCGCGTCGAAGTCGTACCCGGTGACCTCGCCCAGGAGCGGTTCGGCCTGCCCCACGAGCGGTTCGAGGCCCTCGGGGACGGCGTCACCGACATCGTCCACTGCGGCGCGCGGGTCAACATGGTGCTGCCGTACGGTGCGCTCCACGGCGCCAACGTCCGCGCGACGGAGGAACTGCTCGGCCTCGCCGAAGCGCGCGGCGCCCGCTTCGCGCACGTCAGCAGCATGGCCGCGGTCGCGCACCGCCTCACAGGGGAGCCGTTCGAGCTCCTGGACCCGGTGTCCGGCGGCTACGGACAGAGCAAGTGGTCCGCGGACCGGCTGGTCAGCGTCGCGCACCAGGAGAAGCGAGTACGGACGGTGATCCTCCGTCCGGGGCGCGTCACCGCCGACTCCCGTACCGGCCGGTCCAACCCGGACGACCTGATGGAAGGAGTCGTCCGGATGTGCGCGACCCTGGGGGCGGCCCCGCGCCTCGACGCGAGCGTCCGGCTCAGTCCCGTCGACTGGGTCGCCCGGCTGATGATCCGGCTGGCCGGCGACGACGCCTCCTTCGGCCGGGCCTACCACGTCGTCTCGGACCGGAGCACGCCGTGGAGCAGCGTGCCCGCGGCACTGCGGGCCGCCGGATACGCCGTGGACGAGCTGCCCTACGACGACTGGCGGTCGCTGGCGGTCGCCGCCGGGCGGGACGACGTGGACCTGGCCAGGTTGGCCCACGCGCTGCCCGCCGGCGGGCTCGTCTTCGACGACCGGGCGGCGAGCCGCCCCGCCCGCGCTCGCCGCGACCTGGCGGAGGGTTTCCCCGAACCGCCCGAACCGGAAGCCCTGCTACGGAGCACCCTCGCCGCCTGGCGGCGCACGGGCCGGCTCCCCGCGCCGCACGGATCCCCCGCCGATGCGCCGCGCCCCGGCCACGGAGGCGACCGATGAGCCCCCGCCGTCTGCCGCTCCACGACGAACACGTCCGGCTGGGCGCCCGGATGACCGAGTCCGGCGGCTGGACGCTGCCCCTGGAGTACACCGGCGCCTTCCAGGAGTACCGCGCCCACCGGCGCGGAGCGGTCGTCTGGGACTCCTCGGACCTCGGATCGGTCCGGGTGGAGGGCCCCGGCGCGTTCGCGCTGGTACAGCGGACCTTCACCAACGACCTGCGCCGGGCCGGGCCGGGGCGGAGCCAGTACACCTTCGTGCTCTCTCCGGCTGACGGCGGCGTCGTCGATGACCTGATCGTCTGGTGGGTGCGCGACGAGCTGTTCCTGCTGACGCCCAGCCGGCCGGACGCCGTGCTCGACGCACTGCGCTCCGTACGGGCCACCGGAGTGGGCGCCGACTGCGCGGTGTCGGACGTGTCCCACGACCGGGTCCTGCTCGCCGTGCAGGGGGAGGAAGCGCGGGCCCGGATGGCCGGCCTCGACCCCGACGCGGCCCGACTCGGCCCCTTCCGGGTGCGGGAGACGCGGATCGAAGGGGCCCCCGGCTTCATCGCGACCACCCGCTTCGGCGGGCAGACCGGCTTCGAACTGCACCTGCCGGCCGCCGCCGCCCGCGCCGTCCACCGCCGCCTGGTGGGGGAGGGCGTCGCGCCGGCGGGCCTGGCGATGCGGGAGACCCACCGCGTCGAGGCCGGTGTGCCGCGCCACGGACGCGAACTGGGCCCCGGCATCACACCCCTGGAGGCCGGCTGTGCCGCGGCGGTCGCCCTCGACACCGACTTCACCGGCCGCGACGCCCTGCTGGCGGCGCACCGGACGGGCAACCGGAGGATCTTGCGCAGTGTCCTGATGGGCAGCCGCAGACCGCCCTCCCCCGGGGATGCGGTCCTCCTGGCCGACGAGCAGGTGGGCACCGTCACCAGCGGCAACTACTCACCCCGCCACCACCGGGGCCTGGGACTCGGATTCGTCTGCCCCGACGTGCCCGTGGGAACCGGCGTGACCGTCCGTACCCCGCACGGGGACCTGGACGGCGAAGTGACCACGGTCCCGGTCGCCCGAGGAGCGGCCCGGTGACGATCAAGGAGGCGCACATCGACGCCGTCGACATCTTCGATCCCATGGACCCGCAACTGCTCAAGGCACCGTTCGCGGCCTACCGGCGGCTACGCGACCAGGACCCGGTCGCGTATCTGGCCCCCCTGGACGTCTGGGCCGTGAGCCGGTACGCGGACGTCCGGAGCGTCCTCGCCGCCCCGGACGCCTTCTCGGCGGCGCGGGCCTTCGGCAGGCACGCGATCCTCACCGACTCCCGTCGGCCCGGACTCCAGCTGAACCTGCGGTTCTCCGGCGACTCCGGCGGCGTCGTCTCCTCCACCGACGGGGAGGACCACGCCCGTCTGCGCCGCATGGTGGCCAGGCTGATGAGCAAGCCCCGGCTCGACGCCGTCGAGGCGGGGGTGCGCGCGCACGTCGCTCGGATCCTCGACGCGCTCCGGGACCGCTCCGCCTTCGACGTCGTGGACGACCTCGCCAAGCCCGTTGCCACGAAGGCGATCGGGGACATCATCGGGCTCGGCGACGACACCGCGCGTTCCCTGGCCGCCTGGGCCGACCTGACCGCGCGCGCCCTCGACCCGGGCGACGAACTCGCCCTGGCGGCCGCGGCCCCGGGCATGATGCTCTCCAACCTCACCGGCGCGCGGACGGTGACGTCCGCGCTCGACGCCCGGGTCGCCGGGCTGCCGGAGGGGACCGGGAGCGGACTGGTGGAGGCATGGCGCGCGGCGGACTCGCAGACCGCGCGTGAGGAGACGATCCTCTCGGTCCTCCAGCTCTTCCAGGCCGGATACGAAACCATCGTGTCCGCGCTCGCCCACATCGTGGCCGGCTCCGTGGCCGACCGACCGCGATGGGCGGCACTCGCCGCGAACCCGGCGACGCTGGCCGGGCTGATCGACGAGGGCACGCGGCTCGCCTCACCCGTCCGCGCCACCTTCCGCACCGCGGTGGGCAGGCAGCAGATCGGCGGGACGGCCGTGCCCGACGGTGCGCGGATCATGATCCTGATCGGTTCGGCCAACCGCGACGAGCGGGTGTTCGCCGACCCCGACCGGATGCGCCCGGAGCGCGCGACGCCGCACGTCGCCTTCGGCGCGGGACCCCACCGGTGCCTCGGCCGGTTCCTGGCGCAGATGGAATCGAGGCACGTCCTGGGCGAGCTGGCCGCGGCCACGCGGAGCGTCTCGGCGCTCGGCGGGGAGCGGGTGGCCGCGAACATCCTCAAGGCCGGCTACGACCACCTGCCGGTCGCCGTCGAGTGGCACCGATGACCCCCTGCCGCAGCCGTACGCCCCTGCGGCAGGGGCAGATGGAACCCGGACCGGGACAGTGACGCCCCCGTCCGAGTCCTTACGGGCTTCCCGGCCCGCCGACACCGTCACCCCCGGGCCCGCCCACACCGTCACCCCCCGGCCCGGCTGTAACACCCCCTGCCCACCCTCCCCCCGACCTCCGGAGGAACCCCGAGCATGCCGTTTCCGTCCGCCCGCGCCGCCCGTGCAGGCCTGGCGTCCCGTGGGGCGCGCTGGTCCGCCATCCTGCGACTGCTCCCGCACGCGGGGAAGCGCCTCGTCGCGGCCTCGCTGCTCCTCAACCTCCTCCTCGGGCTTCTGCCGCCGGTCTTCCTGCTCGCGATGAGCGCTCTGCTCGACCGGTTGCCGGGCAGCCCCGCCGACGGTGCGGGGAGCTGGAGCGCCCTCGGGCCGCTCCTCGCGGCGGCCGTCGCCGCCTTCGTGCTCCAGCAGGTACTCGCCCCGTTCCAGTCCGCCGTCGGCGAGCGGGTGAGCCGGCGGGTCGACGGCCACTGCGCCACCCGCCTGATCTCCGCCGGACTCTCCTCGGCCCCCATGGCCGCCATGGAGGAGCAGCGGACACTCGACCTGCTCGGTGACGCCCGCAACGCCCTGGAGCGGCAGGGATTCACCCCGGGCGAGGCCGTCGCGGGCCTGCTCGCCCTGGTGGCGCGCTACACCCAACTGGCCGGGGCAGCCACCATGGTGGCGGTCGCGCTCTCGCCCGCAGCCGGACTGATCATCGCGGCCACCGCCCTCGTGATCCGCTTCGGACAGCGCGGCTCACTCGGCAGGTTCGCCCTCCTCATGCGCGAACTGGCCGGCCGACGACGCAAGATGACCTACGTGCGGACCACCGCCTCCGGGCTGAAGGCCGCCAAGGAGATCAGCGTCCTCGGACTGTCCGGCTGGTTCGCCGACCGGCACCGCCAGGAGACCCGCGCCTATCTCGAACCCCTCTGGGAAGGGCGCCGCCGCCTGCTCTTCCTCCCGTTCGTGGGACTCTCCCTCGCCGGGCTGGCCGGCGGCACCACCGTGCTGATCCTGCTCGCCACCACGGCCGCCGGGGGCTCGCTCTCGCTGCTCGCCCTGGCCGTGGCCCTGCAGAGCATCCTCGTCCCCATGCGGTTCGGCGTCTACTTTTCCGAGGCGGACGTCCAGACGCAGTACGGCATGCAGTCGTACCAGTCACTCCGGGAGTTCGAGCGGCTCGCGGCCGGCCGCGCCGAGAGCGACCCCCGGCTGGGCCCGGCGGCCCCCGGCCGCGATACCGCCCTGCGGACCGACGTGCCCCGGCTCCGCGACGCCCTCCGCTTCGAGGACGTGAGCTTCGGCTACCCCTCCTCCGGCCGGACCGTCCTCGACCACCTGGACCTGGAGATCGAGGCAGGGCGCTCCACCGCCGTCGTGGGCCTCAACGGCGCCGGCAAGACGACCTTGGTCAAGTTGCTCGCCCGGTTCTACGACCCCACCGCGGGCAGGGTGACGGTCGACGGCACCGACCTCCGGGACCTGGACCCGGCGGCCTGGCAGGCCCAGCTCGCGGTGATCTTCCAGGACTACGTACGGTACGAGCTCACCCTGGAGGAGAACGTCGCCATGGGCGCCCCCGAGGCCGCCCGATCCCCGGAAGCCCGGGCCGCCCTGGAGCGGGCCGTCGACCTGGCCGGCGCCCGCGAGGTCGTCGACGCCCTCCCGGCGGGGGCGGACACGGTGCTGTCCCGGCAGTACGGGGGCGGGCAGGACCTGTCCGGCGGACAGTGGCAGCGCACGGCGCTGGCGCGGGCCCTGTTCGCCGTGGAGTCGGGGGCCCGGGTGCTGGTGCTCGACGAACCGACCGCGCAGCTCGACGTCCGCGCGGAGGTCGAGTTCTTCGACCGATTCCTCACCATGACCAAGGGCGTGACCAGCGTGGTCATCTCCCACCGCTTCTCCACGATCCGCCGCGCGGACCGGATCGTCGTCCTGGAGCACGGCAGGGTCGTCGAGAGCGGGACCCACGACGAACTCATGGCTCTGGACGGGCGCTACGCCGCCCTGTTCCACCTCCAGGCCCAGCGCTTCGACGACGCGGCTTCGGACGGTACGGCCCCGGAACACGCAACCTCTGACACCACGGCTTGCGACGACACCCTGCGGGAGAACGAGCGATGAAGTCCCTGGCCGACGCCCTCCGCACGATGCTGGTGCTCGCCGCCCGCACCGACCCCCGTCGGCTCGCCGGCTCCGTCCTGCTGCTGCTGACCGGGCTCCTCGCCACCCCCGCCGTCGCCCTCCTGCTCCGGGCGTTCACCGAGGCCGCGCTCGCCGGGCCCGCCCGCACCGCCGTCTGGCTGGGGCTCGCCATCGCAGGCGCCCTCGTCGTCGAGTTGATGATGGGCCACTTCGCCCACCTGCTCTACTTCGAGCTCGGCGAACTCCAGGAAGCCGCCCTGCACGAGGAACTCCTCGCCGTGACCAACGGCACCCCGGGCCTCGAACACCTCGAAAGCCCGGAGTTCGCCGACGCCGTGACGCTCGTCCGCGACGAACTGGCGAACACCCGGTCCGCCCTCGAATCGACCCTGCAGCTCGGCGGCCTCGCCCTCCAGTCGCTCGTGACCACCGTCATCCTCGGCACCCTCGACCCCTGGCTCATGCTGCTGCCCCTCGCAGCCGTGCCGCCGGTCCTGATCGGACGCCGGGCCCAGGCCCTCGTCGACCGCGCGCGGGAGGCCACCGCCGAGCACACCCGGCGAGGCCGGCACCTGGTGACCCTGGCGACCTCCGCCGAGTCCGTGAAGGAGCTGCGGCTCTACGGCGCCGAACGCGAGGTGACGCGGCGGCAGACCGCGAGCTGGGAGACCGTCTCCGCGGTGCTGGGCCGGGCCCAGCTGCGGGCCGCCGCCCTGCGCGGCTGCGGACAACTCGTCTTCGGCTGCGCCTTCGGGGCCGCGATCCTGGTGGTCGTCCGCCAGGCCCTTGACGGCCGGGCCGGCATCGGGGACGTCGTCCTGCTCATCGCGCTGGCGGCCCAGGTCGGCGTGCAGGTCGCCAACGCCCTCGGTCTGCTCACCCTGCTCCACGGAGCGGGCCGCACCCTCGACCGGCTCGACCGGCTGCGCACCTGGCCCACCGGCACCGCCCGGCCGGCCGGAAGCCCTCTGGAGACCGGCGGGGCCGTGGTCCCCGGGCGGCTGACCGAAGGCATACGCCTGGAGAACGTCGGATTCAGTTATGCCGGCAGCGGCCGCCCGGTCCTGCGCGGAATCGACTTCACCATTCCCGCCGGGAGCACCCTCGCCCTGGTGGGCGAGAACGGCGCCGGAAAGAGCACCCTGGTGAAACTGCTCTGCGGGCTCTATCAGCCCACCGAGGGCCGAATCCTGGTCGACGGCGTCGATCTCCGGGACCTTCCCCCGGAAGAGTGGACTGCCAAAGTGGCCCCGCTCTTCCAGGACTTCGCACGTCTGGAATTGCTCGTGCGGGAGAACATCGGCATCGGCGCCGTCGGCTCCATCGGCGACGACGAGACCCTCGGCGCGGCCGTGGACCTGGCCGGCGCCCGCGGAACCCTCGGCCGGGTGGAGGGCGGTCTCGACGGTCTGCTCGGCCGCGGCTACGGAGACGGTGTCGAACTGTCCGGAGGCCAGTGGCAGAGCCTCGGGCTCGCCCGTTCGCTGGTCCGCGAGTCGCCCCTGCTCCTGATGTTCGACGAACCGGCCTCGGCCCTGGACGCGACCGCCGAGCACGCCGTGTTCGAGCGCTTCGGCGACGCGGCGCTGCGGGCCCGGCACGGTGCTGGCGCCGTGACCCTCTTCGTCTCCCACCGGTTCTCCACGGTCCGCATGGCGGAACGGATCGTCGTGCTGGGCGACGGCCGGGTCCAGGAGTCCGGAAGCCACGAGGAACTCATGGAACGCCGCGGCGTCTATGCCGAACTCTTCGACCTCCAGGCCCGCGTGTACCTGTGAGCGTCGGACGCGGGAAAACCATGTTCAACCGGTGAACGTACGCGGTTGAACAGCCGGACAGGGCGCAGGGCCGGGCGTCCGCAACGATTCCTGAATGGTATTCAGTTGAACAGATCGAGCTTTTGCTAATGTCGCCACCGATCGCTTACCGGGGTTTATGGCGGCACCCCGATCAATTCACAGAGGGTGGCATGCCGTACGTATCGGAATGCGAATTTGTACACGACCTGCTCGACGGCGCGGCGCTGCGGAATCCGACCGCGACGGCTCTCTCCGATGCCTCCGGCGACTGGACCTACGCGGACCTCCGGGCGGCCAGCCTGCGCATGGCCCGCGGACTGTGGCAGCGGGGCGTGCGCGGCGGACAGCGCGTCCTCACCCAGATGCCCAACCGGAAGGAACTCGTCGCCCTGCTCTACGGCGCCTCCCGCGTCGGCGCCGTCCTGGTACCCGTCACCCCGGAGATGAAGCCGTTCCACCTACGGTCCGTCCTGGCGGACACCACACCGGCCCTGGTGGTCACCGACGGCGCGCACAGCGAGCGGATCGCAGCGCTGAACCCGGCGCCCATCGCCGACATCGACGACGTATGGCACGACGGCAGGACCGCACCCGCCCCGCCGGACGGCACCGGCCCCCGCACCTCGCACGACGCGGCCCTGCTCATCCACACCTCGGGCAGCACCTCGGTGCCCAAGGGCGTCGTCTGTCCCCACCGGCAGACGGTCTTCGCCGCGCGCTCCATCGACCGGGTGCTCCGCTACCGGGCCGACGACGTCGTCTTCCTGCGCCTGCCGCTCTCCTTCGACTACGGGCTCCATCAGCTCTTCCTCGCCGCGCTGAGCGGCGCGCGGGTGGTCCTCGCCGAGGCCGGAAGCGACCTGACGCTGCTGCGCCGACTGCGGGACGCGGGCGCCACCGTCGTCCCCGTCGTACCCGCCCTCGCCCAACTGCTCACCCACCTCGCCACGAGGGACCCCGGACCCACCGCCGTCCGCCTCTTCACCAACACCGGCGCGGCGCTCACCGAACCGACCGGCAAGGCGCTGCGCGTCGCGTTCCCCTCCGCCCGCGTGGCCCTCATGTTCGGCACCACGGAGTGCAAGCGCGTCTCCATCCTGGAACCGGACGGCGACCTGACCCGGCCCGGGTCGGTGGGCCGGCCGATCCCGGGCACGGCCGTCGACGTCGTGGACGAGGACGGCAAGCCCCTCCCGACGGGCAGCGAAGGGGAGTTCGTGGTGCGCGGGCCTCATGTGATGGCCGGGTACTGGAACGCGCCCGAGCTGACGGAGCGCCGATTCCGGAAGGACCCGCGGACCGGCGAGACGGTTCTGCACACCGGCGACCACGGGCACCTGGACGAGGACGGACACCTGTACTTCAGCGGTCGCCGGGACGACATCGTCAAGCACCGCGGCACCCGGGTCAGCGTGCTGGAGATCGAGGCCGCCGCCCTCGACGTCCCCGGGGTCCGGGCCGCCGCCGTGGTCGCCCTCGGCGAGGACGCGCTGGCCCTCTGCGTGGTCGCGGACACGGCCGGTACCGGCCCGGTCGTCGAGGGCCTGGCCGAGCGGCTCGAACAGGCCAAGCTCCCCGACCAGTGCCTGCGGTTCGACGCCTTGCCGCTCACCCCCAACGGCAAGACGGACTACCACAGGCTGTCCGAGACAGTGAGGGAAACCCAGCAATGAAGCCGACCACCCTGGTCAAGCAGTTCGGCAGCCCGCTGTACGTGTACGACCTCGCACAGGCCGCCGAGGCGGCCGACGCGCTGCGGGGTTGGCTGCCCCAAGAGGCCACCCTCTTCTACTCGCTCAAGGCCAACCCCCACCCGGACGTCGTCCGCGCCCTGCGCGAGGCCGGCTGCCGGGCCGAGGTGAGCTCGGTGGGCGAACTCGACGCCGCCCTGCTCGCCGGCCACGCCGGCCCGGACACCCTCTACACCGGACCGGGCAAGACCCAGGACGAACGCGCCCGCGCCGTACGGGCCGGGTGCGCCTTCTCCGCCGAGTCCCTCGACGACCTGCGGCGCATCGGCGCGACCGCCCAGGCCGCCGGCACCACCGTGCGGTGCCTGCTCCGCGTCAACGGCGTCACCGGCGCCGGATCGGTGGGCCTCCGCATGACCGGAGCCCCCTCGCAGTTCGGCTTCGACCTCGACACGGTCGACGACTGGGCGGCCCGCGTCACCGAGGTCGAGGGCGTCGAACTCACCGGCCTGCACTTCTTCTCGATGAGCAACGCCGCCGACGAGGAGGGCCTCATCCAGGAGCTGATGGGAAGCGTGCGCACCGCTGCCCTCCTCCGATCCGCACACGGCCTGCCCGTACGCCTCCTGGACCTCGGCGGTGGCTTCGGACACCCCTACGCCGTGCCCGGCGACCGGCCCGCCTACCCGGCACTGCGGGCCGCCCTGGAGGAGGCGCTCGACACGCACCTGCCCGACTGGCGGGGCGACGCCCTGGAGATCGCCTTCGAATCCGGCCGCTACCTCAGCGGTTCCTGTGGGCGGCTGCTGACCGGCGTCATCGACGTGAAGCGGAGCAAGGGCCGCACCTTCGCCGTGCTCGACGCCGGCGTGAACACCCTCGGCGGCCTCGCCGGACTCCGCCGTCTCCCACCGGTCCGCGCGGAGGTGCTCCCCGCGGACGACACGGCCCCCGACCCGGCGGACGCCACCCGGATGACCCTCGTCGGCCCGCTGTGCACACCGAGCGACACCCTCGCCATCGAGACCACCCTGCCCCTGCCCGCCCCCGGCGCGCTGCTCTCGGTTCCCAACACCGGTGCGTACGGGCTGACCGCGAGCCTCGTCGGCTTCCTGTCGAGGCCCGCCCCGGTGGAGGTCGCCGTCCTCGGGGACAGCGTCGTCTCCGCCACGCGGTTGGAGCTGCGCCGGACCCCCGCGCCGGTCACCGGACCCCGGCCCGGTTCCCCGGCGGACCGCGCGCGGCGGATCCTGCCCGTGGTCACCGGCAGCGCGCGCGAGGTCGACGCCGATGCGAGGTTCCCGGCCGAGTCCCTCGAAGCCCTCCGCGACAGCGGCCTGATGGGCCTCCTCGTGCCGGAGGAGTACGGCGGACTCGGCGGCGGTCTCGCCGAACTGTCCGAGGTCGCCCAGATCCTCGCCTCCGGATGTCTGTCCACCGCGATGATCTGGGCGATGCACTGCCAACAGACCGACGCCGTCGTACGGTTCGGCACACCCCGCCTGAAGCGCACCCTGCTGCCCCGGATCGCGGCGGGCGAGGTCTACCTCGGCTCGATCACCTCGGAGAAGCAGACCGGCGGCCACCTCCTCACCAGCGCCAGTGCCCTCCGCGAGACCCCGGACGGGCTCGTCGTGGAACGGGACGCGCCCATCTGCACCGGCGGCGCGGTCGCCGACGGCTTCCTGCTCACCATGCGCGACGCCGAGGACGCCGATGCCCGGCGCGTCACCCTGGTGTACGCCGACCGCGACCAGCTCGACGTGGCGGTCAGCGGCGACTGGAACCCGCTCGGCATGCGCGGAACACACAGCGTCGCCCTGCGGCTCAGCGGGGTGATCCCCCCGCACCAGATCCTCGGCGAGCGCGGCGAGTTCGCGCGGATCGCCGTCGACGGCTTCATACCGCTCGGCCACATCGGCTGGGCCTCCTGCTGGCTCGGCGCCTCCCGGCAGGCGCTCGCCGAACTCGTCGCCGTCTTCCGCTCGCCGCGCCGGCCGTCCTCCGTCGACCTGACCTCGGAGCTGGTCGCCGAGCGGCTCGCCCGCATCCGCATGGACAACGAGACGGTCAGCGCCTACCTGCGGCAGTGCCAGGAAGAGATCACCCGGTGCCGTGCGGACGGCAAGGACGTCGCCGCCACCTCCGTACAGATCCATCTGAACACCCTGAAGGTGCTGGCCTCGGAGCTCAGCCACCGGGCCGCCGACCGGTGCGTCGAACTCGCCGGCCTCGCACTCGGCTACCGGGCCGACTCACCCGTACCGCTGGAGCGGCACCTGCGCGACCTGCGCTCGGCGAGCCTCAACTACTCCAACGACCGCCTGCTGACAGCCACCGGGACGCTGACCCTCGCCGACCGCTCCGTACGGCTCCTCGGCGACCCCTCCACGGTGAGCGCCCCACGGACCACCGGCGACACCCGACCACGGCACCATCGAAAGAACGGAGAGCGATCGTGAGCACCCCATGGACGCCGCAGTTCGAGGAAGCGCTGCGCGCGCACCTTCCCCTCCTCCCGGCGGACCAGGACCTGGCAGCCCACGCCCGGCTGGCCACGCTGGGCCTCGACTCACTGGCCACGGTGCAGCTGCTGGTCGGCCTGGAGGACGCGCTCGACGTACTCATCCCCGACGAGCTCCTCACCCCGGAGAACTTCGCCACGCCCGCCGCCCTCTGGACGGCGGTCGGAGGACTGCTGGCGCCGCAGCCGTGAACGACACCCTCGACCGCACCGGGGAGCACCAGGTCCTCGTCACCTCGGCCCGCGACGGACAGGCGCCGCTCACCTGGGCGCAGCGCCTCCAGTGGGACGACACCGAGTGGCTGAAGCCGCACGACCACTACTACAACCAGTACCGGGTGCTGGCCGTCCCCGAGGGCTGCGGACCGCCCGAACTCCTGGAGTGTCTGCGGGTGGTGATGAGTCGGCACGAGAGTCTGCGCACCAGGTTCCCGCTGGACGCCGACGGCACCCCCCGGCAGCGGCTCTCCGCCGCGGACGAACTGGCCGTGCCCGTCTACCGGGCCGTCGACCCCGACCGGGACCCGGCGGCCGCGGTGAGCGAGCTGGCCGCGCGGCTGCGCGGCCGAAGTTTCGACCTCACCCACGAACTGCCCCTGCGATGCGCGGTCCTGGAACACGACGGCAGGCCCCGGCATCTGGTCCTGGTCGTCTCCCACGTGGCCATCGACCACACCGGGCTCGGCCTGCTGACCGACGAGCTGGAGTCGCTGCTCTCCGGCCGCACCACCCCGGCGGAGCTGCAGCCCGTCGGCCGCCGGCCCTTCGAACAGGCCGCCGAAGAGGCGGGGGCGGTGAGCCGACGCCGTTCCGCCGCCGCGCTCGACTACTGGGCCGAGATCCTCCGCGCCGCCCCGGCCACCACCTTCGACCCGCCCGGCGGGGCCCCGCCGCCGCTCGACGACCCGCTCCGCTTCGGCCAGGTCAGCATGAGCTCACCCGCTCTCACCCGCGCCTGCCGCACCGTCGCGGACCGGCTCGGGGTCAGCGGCACCACCGTCGTGATGGCCGCGCTCAACGCCGTCCTGGGCGGCCTCACCGGCCGCGAGCGGGTGCCGCTCAAACTCATCGCCTCGAACCGGGGCCCGGCCGAGCTGCGCACCACCGTCGGCATCACCATCGCCAGCTGCGTGACGCTGGTGCCCACCGGCGGTAGGAGCTTCGCGGAGATCGTCCGGGACACCGGGCACGCGGCCCTGCGTGCCTACCGCAAGGTGCCGTGCGACACGGTCCTGCTGTCGGCCCTGCGCGCGGAGGTGGCCGCGGAACGCGGAGTGCCGCGCATCGACCTCGCGTGCGGCTTCAACGACCTGCGTGCCGCCCGGCCGCCGTCCGGCGACCCCGCGGACGGCGGCGCTCACGCCGGCCCGGCGGCCCCGACCCGCTTCACCTGGGACGGCAACCGTCCCCGCCAGGAGGTCACCCTCTGGTACTGGGTGAACGAGGTGGACGGTGTCGACGTCCACCACGCCCTGGTCGACCTCTGGTACCTCCCGGCGGAGCGCACCGAGGAACTGCTGCGGAACGTGGAGCGGATCGTGGTCGAGGCCGCGGGAGAGAGCACCCCCGGATGACCGGCCCGACAGCCGTCCGCCGGGCCGGGAACCGCGCCCCCTGAGCCGTACCGCCACCGACGCACGCCGCCGACCGCCCCTCCCGGGCGGCCGGCGGCGTGCCGGCTTCCCGGCCCCGCTACGACACGGCCTCCGCCCGTCCGGCCCGACCGGACCATGCGGCGGCGACCCCAGGGACCTCGGCCAGGGACGCCACCACCACGTCGGCACCGGCCAGTTGGGCGGCGGTGTGGGTGGTGGTCAACCCGATGACGAACATCCCGGCCTCCCGCCCCGCCGCGACACCGACCGGCGCGTCCTCCACGACGACGCACGCACCCGGATCCACGCCCAGCGCCACGGCCGCGGCGAGATAGCTCTCCGGGTCGGGCTTGCCGCGCCGGACGTGGTCGGCGGCGACCAGGACCTCCGGGCTGGGCAGGCCGACGGCGCTCAGCCTGCCGGTCATCAGGAGACTCGGACCGGAGGTGACGGCGGCCCACCGGCCGCTCGGCAGCCCGCGGAGCAGCTCGGGCGCACCCGGCACGGGATGCAGCAGCCCGACTCCCTCGGCCTCCAGCTCCTGGATCCGCACGGTCACCCGCGGGATGTCCTCGGGGCGGAAGAACAACGGGACGACCTCGCTGTCCCGGCGCCCGTGGCACACCGACAGGATGGCCTGTGCGTCCGCGCCGAACTCGGCGGCGACGCGCTTCCACACGCTGACGATGAGGCCGCTGGAGTCGACGAGCGTGCCGTCGATGTCGAAGAGGAAGTACGGCCCCTCCGTCGGCCCCCCGCCGTCCGGGGTCCGCGCGCTCATGCGTCCGCCGCGAGCGCGCTCAGCCGGCGGTACGCCGCCTCGACGCCCTCGGGGTCACGGAACAGCGCGGAGGCGACGATCAGCCGGTCGGCGCCGGCCTGCCGCAGGGCCGCGGCCCGCTCCGCGGTCACGCCGCCGTCCGCCGCGATCCGGATGTGTCCGAGCCCGCGTTCGTCGAGCGCGGCGCGCAGTCGGCGGATCTTCCCCACCGAATGAGGCAGGAAGTCGCTGGTGCCGGGGTTGACCGCCATCACGACGACCTGCTCGACCTGGTGCGCGACCTCTTCGACGGCCGACAGAGGCGAGCCCGGGTTGAGCACGACGCCGCTCGCGACGCCCGCGGTCTCCAGGTCCCGCAGCAGCCGCCCGATGTGCGGGGTGCCCTCGACGTGCACCGACACGAGGTCGACGCCCGCGCCCACCAGCGCGTCGATGTGCCGGTCGGGACGGTCGACCTGGAGGTGCACGTCGAGTCGCCGGTCGAAGGCCTTGCGTACGGCGCCGACCGCCTTCATGCCGAAGCTGATGTCGGAGACGAACGTCCCGTCCATCACGTCCAGGTGCAGCAGGTCGGCGTCGGTCCGGGCGACATCGGCGACGGCCTGCCCGTAGGCGAGCGGATCGGCGCCGAACAGGCCGGGCACGATGGACGCGTGGTGCGGTACAGCCATGGGGGTTCTCCTCGTGATTCGGGGGAAGGGGGCGAGAGTTCCGTTCCGCGGGCGAGCGCGGTCAGCCGGTGACCGACAGCACCCGGGAGACGACCAGGTCGACATCCCCGTCGCTCATGTCGGGGCGCAGGGGCAGACAGAGCGCGTTCTGCGCCAGCAGGTCCGCGTGCGGGAACGCGCCGTCGTCGAAGGCGTACGCGGCGAACGCCGGCTGCCGGGCGATCGGCACCGGGTAGCGCACCACGGCGTCGATCCCCGAAGCGCGCAGCGCGGCCAGGGTGGCGTCCCGGTCCGGAACCAGCAACTGGTACATGTGGAAGACGTGCTCCGGTCCGGCCACCGGCACCCGCACGGCGGAGCTCTCCGCCAGCGCGGCGGTGTACCGGGCGGCGAGCGCGCGCCGCGCCCGGTTCCAGGCGTCCAGACGAGGCAGTTTGTGGTCGAGGACCAGCGCCTGCACCGAGTCCATCCGGCTGCTGTAGCCGACTTCGACGTGGTGGTTCTGTTCTCGCTGGCCGAGGCCGCGCAGGACGCGCAGCCGCTCGGCGAGTTCCGCGGAGCCGGTCACCGCGGCGCCGGCGTCCCCGGCGGCGGCGAGGTTCTTCGACGGATGGAAGCTGAAGCAGCCGATCTCGCCGAAGGTGCCGACGGGTCGGCCCTTCCAGCGTGCACCGACGGCCTGGGCGCAGTCCTCGACGAGCTTCAGGCCCCGGTCCCGTACGAGGGCGGTCATCCGGTCCATGTCTAGGACCTCGCCGAACATGTGGACGGCGATCAGAGCCTTCGTCCGCGGGGTGATCGCGGCCTCGACCCGATCGAGGTCCATCATGAAGTCGCCGTCCGTGCAGTCCACCAGCACGGGGGTGGCACCCACCCGGGCGATGGCGAGCACGGTGGAGTGGAACGTGTTGGCGACGGTGATGACCTCGTCGCCCGGCCCCACCCCCAGCGCGTGGAGGGCGAGGACCAGGGCGTCCGTCCCCGAGTTGAGTCCGACGGCGTGCTCGGCCTCGACGTACGCGGCGAAGGCCGCCTCGAACCGCTCCACCGGCTTGCCGAGGATGCAGTCGCCGGAGAGGAGGACCTCGGAGATCTGCCGACCGAGCGCGTCGATGTCGTCGAACTGGTCCGGATAGCCATAGCGGTGAACCAGCATGGTGTCCTTTCGGTGTGTGCGTGGGGGCTCTTGCGGGGGTCAGCAGTGGTGGGGGATGTCAGCCACGGTGGTGTGCAGATCGGGGGCCCGGGTGGTGCCCGCCGGCATGGTGGGGTCGATGAGCACCTTCAGGTGCTCGCCGGTCAGCCGCAGGCCGGGCCGGTCGGCCGCCATCGACCGCAGCGCGGGGCCGGCCGCCTCCAGGGAGAGCACGTGGCTGAGCACCCGACCGAAGCGCTCCGGGTACGCGGCGAGCAGGTCCTGCGCCCGCAGCAGATGGCTGGGGGAGGTGCCGCGGTGACCGGTCAGGCGGACCCGCTTGCCCGAGGGCAGGGTGACCGGCCGCGCCCCGTCGGAGCGTGACACTCCGCACACGTTGGACCGGCGTACGGAGTTGAGGTCCAGATCGCCGGTGAGGGCATGCCGCGTTCCCGAGCCGAAGCCGCCGAACAGGTCGATGGGGGCGTCCTCCTCGGCGGCTTCGGCGGCCTGCGTGAACGCCTCGCCCGCGGCCTCCCTCGGCAGGCAGACGAAGGCGGCCGTGACGCCGCCGGGCGCCCCGCCGGTGAGGCGGGTGGTCGCCAGCACCTCACGGCGCCGCAGATACTCCAGCCGCTCCCGCCGGGAATGGACCAGCACCGTGGTCACGCCTCGGATCTCGCCGACCAGCGCGGCCAGGACCGCCGTCGTACCGCTGCCCCACACGCCCACGGTGTGCGCCGGGCCGTCGGCGCCCAGCAGATCCCAGCCGTAGAGGACGGCGCCCAGGGGCTCGGCGAGCACCGTGAGGTCGGCGACCAGGTCCGGGCGGGCCCGGACCAGGCCGCGCCGCACCAGGTCACCGGGGTCTTCCGGGTAGCGCCGCCGGAAGACGCCGTCGTACGAGTGACCGAGGATCCGGTCCTGGTCGGCGGGGTCCACCGGGTTGAACACCCCGCGTACGGGCCCCTCGGTCGCGCAGTGCTCGGCCAGCCCCTCGTGGCCGAGCACCGAGGCGCCGTCGGGGCGGACACCGCGCTGGATCTGGAGGTCCGTGCCGCAGATCCCCGCCCGCAGGACGCGCAGCGATCCCCGGGCGCCGAACCGCTGCCGGTGAAGACGCAGACCGCCGTCTCCGGTGCGGGCCCACGACAGGTCGGTGACCTGGCTCATGCCGCCGCTCCCGCCTCGTCGAGCAGCCGGTGCAACAGGGCGCTCGCTCGCCGCAGTTCGGCCTCGGCCACGCCGACGGCGAAGGAGCACTTCCCGATGCCGATGGGCAGCGGCAGGTTCTGCTCCCCGCCCCGGTGCCGTGTCGACTCCTGGAGGGCGTCCTGGAGGAACGGCACCTCGCAGAGTTCGTGCCGGACCGGCAGCCCCACGCGGCGCAGCAGTGCCAGCACCCGGAGCGCCTCGTCCGCCCCCTGGAGACCCCGGCCGACGGCGAGCGCGCAGGACAGCGCCATGTCGACCGACACCGCCTCGCCGTGCAGCATCCCGGGCTGCGCCGCCATCTCCAGCGCCGGGCTGAAGGTGTGCCCGAAGTCGACCGCCCGCTGCAGGTCCTGCTCCCACAGGTTCGGTTCCAGCTCGGCCAGCATGCTGCCCACCGCGAGCCGTATCACCCGCTGCCCCTCGGGGCCGTCCAGCCTGCCGTCCACCAGCCGCTCGGCGTGCGCGTCCAGCAGGTCGAACAGCTCGGCGTCGGCGATCACCCCCATCTTGACGATCTCGGCCAGGCCGTTGGTGATGTGACGGGTGCTCAAGGTGCGGAGGAACCGCCGGTCGAGCAGGGTGTCGGAAGCCGCGTGGAAGGAGCCGAGGCGGTTCTTGTGCCCGTGGAAGTTGACCGCGGTCTTGACGCCGATCGCCGCGTCGACCAGTCCGATCAGCGTGGTGGGTATCCGGACGTACGGGGTTCCGCGCCGGTAGAGGCCGGCCGCGAGGCCCACCAGGTCGGTCAGCACCCCGCCTCCGATGGCCACGATCGGGTCGCGGCGGGAGAGGGCCACGGAGTCGGCCGCCTCGGCGATCCGCTCGACCGACACCAGCGCCTTCGTCCGCTCACCGCCGGGAAGGGCGAGGACCGTCGGGGTCACCCCCCTGGCGCGGAAGTAACCTTCGATCTCCCCGGCCCGCTCCGCGAGGACCGTCTCGTCGACGACGATCAGGCGACGGTCGCCCGGAGCCGTCCGGGCGGCGCGGGCGAGCGCGTCGTTCTCCGGCGACAGCACGTCCTCCGTCTCCGCCACGCGGTAGGAGACGTCCAGACTGGCGTGGACCGTCCAAGTCCTGTCACTCATGGTGTGTGTTCACTCCCGTCGACAAGTCCGCGTGCGTGGATTCCCGCGCCGCGCAGCGCGCACAGTCCGTCCGAGCGCCCCCGGAGGATCCGCGGGGCGAAGTAGTCCGGGTCCCGCTCCGAGATGCCGTACAGGCCCAGCCGGTCGAGGTTGCCCCGCAGGCCGGCCAGGTACGGCTCGCCGAGCCCGTCCACGACTCCGCCGGTCAGCACCGTGTACTCGACCTGCGGGTTGAGGCAGGCCTGGGCGAGGAGCACCTCGGCCAGTGGCGCGGTCACGGCGTCGAGGAGCCGGAGGGCGCCGCCGTGCCCCGCGGTCACCGCACGACCGAACGCGGCGAGCGCCCCGGCCGTCGCCACCGTGTCCGGGTCCCCGCCCCAGTCGGAAGCGGGCACCCGGCGCAGGACGCCCTCGATCCCGCGTCCCGAGGCGAACGCGCTGACGTGACCCGGTGCCCCGCAGTCGCAGTCGGCGGCCACCGGCGCGCCGTCCCACTCCATGCGGGAGGGCAGGTGCCCCACCTCGCCCTGGAGGCCGTACCGCCGGTCCCTCGGGATGTGGCCGGTGGCGAGGTCGATGGTCCGGTAGGCGATGCCGGTGCTCACGGTGAGCGCGGCCGCCGTTCGGCTCTGGTCCAGGGCGTCGTCCTTCAGCAGGGCGAACGCGAGTGCGGAGACGTCGTTCAGGACCGCCCAGGTCACCTCCGGGCGGCGGGCGGACAGTTCGGCGGTGGGGCGCCAGTCGGTGGCCTCGGCTCCGAAGAGGGGCGCGCCGCCCAGCACCCGGCCGGTGCGGTCGTCCATGGCGGCGCCCAGGGAGACCGCGCAGAGGTCGATCGGCGCCGGCCACTCGGCGCGCAGCTCGTCGACGGTGTCCACGATCCAGTCGGTCATCCGCCGCTGGACGCCGGCCGCGGGTCCCCGCGTGCTCCGGGTGGTGACGGCCGGTTGTCTGCGGAGCCCCTCGACGGTGTCGCCGCCGGTCAGCACGCCGGCTCTGAACCACGTGCCGCCGAGGTCGAGGACGACGACCGGCCGGTCGTTCGCCCGTGCCCGGGAGACGGAGAACGGCCGAGCGGTCACCGGCCCTGGCCAGCGGCGTCGTCGTCCAGCAGGAGCAGGCCGTCGGAGCCGAGGAAGGTGCGCGTGGCGAAGGTGTCGGCCGTACCGGACCGGACCTTCTCGACCGCCTCGGCCTTCGCCCCGCCGGTCGCGAGCACCACGCGGGTCTCCGCGCCGCTGAGCGACCGGAGCGTCTGCGTCATGCGGACGGCGCCGTCGGCGGTGGTCGTGACCTGCGCGCCGGACGCGTCCTGCGGGTCGTACCGGTCGTGGAACAGCGACGCCAGGTGCCCGTCGGGGCCCAGCTGGAGCAGGACGACGTCCGCGCTGCCGTCCGGTGTCAGCGTCCGCAGCAGCTTGGCGTAGTCGGCCGCGGCTGTCCCGGGGTCGGCGGCACGTACGGGCATGGGGTGGCGCCGGTCCTCGGGCACCGACGCCGGGTCGAGCAGCGTCCGGCAGATCATTCCCCAGTTCGAGCCGGTCTCCGTGTGCGGCAGCACCCGGTCGTCGGTCTGCACGACCTGGACCGAGCCCCAGGGCACGTCCATGGCGGCGAGCAGCCGGTAGGTGTCCACCGGTGTGTTCCCGCCGGTGAGCGCGAGGACGCACTCGCCACGTCGGGAGACGGCCTTCCCAATGGCGTCCGCGACGGTCGAAGCCGCATTCGCGGAAGCCGCTTCGGCAGTGGTGAAACAGCGTATGGACGAGGTGGTCAATTCAGCCTCCCGAGACTGGGTGAGGTTTTCTCCAATTGGCCCCGACAGTACTGCCGAAGGCCGGTTCCCGGAATTGACTCAGTTGAACGGAAGTCTCTGTTGAACCGAGCATGCACCTGTTAACTTGCAGGTTATGACGGACGTGAGAATGCGGAAATACCTGGACCGACTGGGTTTCGACGGCGATCTGGCGCCCACCGTCGAAAACCTACGACGGCTGCATGGAGCACATGTGGAGAGAATTCCCTACGAGACTCTCGAATTTCAGCTTGGACGGGCACCCGGAATCGATCCCGAGGAATCCTCCGACCGTCTGGCGAACAGCAGCAGAGGCGGCTACTGCTTTCATCTGAACGGTGCGTTCGCGTGGCTGCTCGCCGCGCTCGGCTATCAGGTACGGATGCATCGCGTCGGCGTCCAGAAAGTGGACGAGCCGATGCCACCCGGCATCAACGGCAACCACATGGCCCTGACGGTCGCCGGCCTGCCCGGGCCGGACGGCCCCGAGGGAAGCCGACTGGTCGACGTCGGCCTGGGGTTCGCCTTCCACGAGCCCTTGCCGCTGCACCCCGGGCGCGCCGAACAGGGGCCTTTCGGCTACGAGCTGAGCCCGTCGTCCTTCGAGGCCGGCGCCTGGCGCCTGGACCACCGGCCACTACGGGGCTTCGCCGGGGCGGACATCTCCCTGGCACCGGCCCGCGCCACGGACTTCGCCCAGGAGCACGCCCGGCTGTCGACCGCGCCGGACTCCGACTTCGTCCGGCTCGCCCGCGTCCAGCGCAGGGACGCCGACGGCACAGATCTGCTGCTCGGGTGCGTCCTGACGCGGATCACGGCGACCGGCGACGAGCGCACCGAACTCGACACCGCCACCGACTGGTTCGACGCGCTGTGGTCGACCTTCGGCATCCACCCGGACGAGTTCGGGGCCGGCGAGCGCGGCCGGCTGTGGCGGACGGTCCGCGCCGGCCACGAGGAGTGGCGGCGGTCCGTGCCTGAAGCCGTCGCGCTCACCCCGTGAGCCGCCCCGGGCCGCCGCCGTGACCGGACCCTCACCTCACCAGGTGTCCCTCGGCGGCCCCGGTGCCCGTCGGCCCGTGAGGACCTCGGCCGCGGCCAGCGCGTTGACCAGCCCCGCGCCGTAGGTCTTCAGGACCGTCGTCCCTGCGGGTACGGGCAGGTCGTGGAAGCCCATGTCGACCACGACCGTGTCCGGGCGGGCCGCCGTCAGCGCTGCCAGCACCGCCGTCTGCCAGGCGTCGGCCGCCTCGGCCCGCACCACGACGGCCGCCGGCACCCCGTCCGGTACGCGCAGCTCGCCCGGGGGCGTTCCGGGTGCTGCGGTGAGCTGCCCGGCGAGCCCGCCGAGCCGGGCGAGGGGCCCGGTGAGCCCCCACGGCACGGTTCCGCAGGAGATGCTCGGCTCCGGGCGCAGCTCCACGACGAAGTAGGGCGACGGTGTGGGGCGAGGCCCGCGCAGCTCGACCGCCCGGCGGGCTGCGGCCAGTCCGGCCGCACCGCCGCCGGCGGCCGGTTCGGCGGTGGTGCTCGTCCAGGCGCGCAGGCGCGCGACCCGCTCGGCGGCCTCCTCCAGCCGCGCGAGCGGCAGCGAGCCGTCGGCGATGGCCCGGCGGGCGCTGTCCAGGATTTCCGCGCAGTCCTTCTCGCCGTCCTGCGGGCCGGTGATCACCAGGTCCACGCTGGCTTGCCAGGCCCGTACGGCCGCGCCGCCGATGCCGACCCCGGCTTGCGCGGCCTTCATGTCGAGCGCGTCGCTGATCACCACGCCCTCGAAGCCGAGTTCGCCGCGCAGGACACCGCGCAGGAGCCGCTCGCTGAACGTGGCGGGTACGGAGTCGATCGCCTCGACCACGACATGGCCGGTCATCACCGCCTGGACGCCGGCCTCGACGGCGTGCGCGAAAGGCGTGAGGTCGCGGGCGCGGAACACCTCCTCCGGCGCGTCGACGACCGGGAGCGCATAGTGCGAGTCGACCCGGGTGGCCCCGAGCCCGGGAAAGTGCTTGGCCGTGGCGGCCACCCGGTGCCGCTGGGTCGCCTCGACGAACGCCCGGGTGTGCGCGGCCACCCGCTCGGGGTCCGGGCCGAACGACCGGGTGCCGAAGACGGGCAGGTGGAAGCCGGGGCAGACGTCCGCCGACGGCGCGAGGTTCACGGTGACGCCCAGGTCCCTGAGGTCCGCCGCGATGGCGGAGGCGACCTCCGCGGTGAGCGCCGTGTCGTCCACGACCCCGAGGGCGAGGTTGCCGGGGTAGTTGCTGCCCCGGTGGTACTCGGCCCGGGTGATGTCGCCGCCTTCCTCGTCCAGCGCGATGACGAGGTCCGGGCGCAGCGCCCGTAGTGGGGCGGTCACGTCCTCGCGTATCCGCCCGTCCAGGAGCCCCAGGTTGGCTCCGTACAGCACGATGCCGGCGAGCGAGTCGTCCAGCGCCCGCTTCAGCCAGTCGGGTGGTGCCGCTCCGCCATAGGCGGGCAGCAGGCAGGAGTTGACCAGTCCGGTCAGGTGATCCATCGCGTTTCCCTCGGTTGCTGTGGGGCGCGGCCGTCCGCGGTGCGGACGCGGCCGCGCCGGAAGGGCCGTCGTACGGACGAGGCCCCGTGGGTGAGTCCGGCTCAGCCCGTCATCCGTTGCCGTCGGTCCAGCTGCTCGGCGAGCTCCAGCCAGGACTCGCCGCATTTGCGCGCCAGGTCGGCGATGGTGCCGACACAGTGGCTCGGCGCCTCGTCGGCGACGGTCTGGGCCTCCCGGGACTCGAGCACGTGTCCGGACAGCCACCGCAGCAGGCTGCGGCCGCCCTCGTTGAAGCGCAGGGACGGGTCGGAGAGCAGGATCCGCATCATGGTGGCCACGTCGCGCTGGGCGGGAGATTCGACGGAGCGGGTCGCCGCAGCTGGGGCCGGCAGCTCCGTGGTGACCGTGGTGACGGGCCGGCGGGCGGCCGACGCCCGGGACACGCGCGTCCTGCCCTGGGGCACCGGGTCCTCGCCGCGCAGCACCCGGGACCGTACGTCCGCGGCGGTGCCCAGGGAGATGCCCGCTTCCTTGGCGATCTGGCGCAGCGGGGTGCCGGGCCGGGCTTTGATGAGCTCACTGGCGGACTTGCGTCCTTCGATACTGCTCAGGGGGCGGCGCTTGCCGTCTCGCCCGATCCGTACGTTCAGCGTGGTGTCGGCGGCGACGCTGTCCCGGCGGATGGCACTGATCGACTTGGCGGCGAGGCCGGTCGCCTCGGCGATGGCCCGGTCGGACCACTGGGGATGGGACCGCAGGATCCGGGCGGCCGCCGCCCGGCGGTCGGCGCGCGAGAGGGGGAGTCCGTGGGTGATGTTGAGACGCACGGCCAGCAGGAAGAGGTCCCGCTCGTCGCCGTCGACGAACCGTGCGTCGATGCGTTCCGCGCCGCGGAGCAGCGAGGCGCGGACCCGGTGCATTCCGTCGACCACCTGCAGGGTGGGGCGGTGCACCACGATCGGCGGAAAGGGCTTGTCCGATTCTGCGAGCAACCGGACGTGCTCAGGTAATTCCGCCTGAATTCTAGGAGATTCTCTGGTGATCAGGGACGCGATGGGAACGGATTCGACCGCTATTCCCTTCATGTCGTTTGCGAGGCCTGGTGCTCCCATGTCGAAGCGGCCACCCATGGGTCTTCTCCTCTATTTTCTGACCTGCAGTGATATTGGAGGCGAAAAGAGTCAGTATTCCTTGATCTGTATGATCGGAAGATTACACGAGGCCTGTACGCGTGCAACAGGAATTTGATCGATGCCCAGAGAGTGAGACGAGATGGGTGTGTGTCGACAGTTGAACAAACCGGAATCAAAAGCTCCGAATTGCCTCTGACCTGCGACAACGTGTACGCCTGGGGGTGTGTCGCGTTACGAAAGGGCCTTGAATTATCTCATTGGTCTAGACATCAAAGTTTTTGGTTGGTAGTTTCTGATGGGTAATTGACGGGCAATTGGTGGGCGGAATTGAAAATGCACGCACGCTCGATGTCGCAGCGCATCGGCACTGCCTGATCCGTGGATATGCGCGGTGGGCGGAAGTGAAGGCATCGTCAATGTCCGATATGCGCCCCTCGCCTCCCCTCCGGGCGGACCGGCGGCGCAGGCTCATCTCCTCGGTGGCCGAGAGCGAGAGGAAGAGAAGGCATTCCTCCGGGGTCCGGGCGCATCCGCTGCACCGCCTCGCACGCCGCCTACCGGACATCCCTCGTCCGCTACTGCGACGAGCCGCCGCAACAACGCGCATTGCACCCCGCTTCCCTGAGCGGTTATCAGCTGACCGAGGGCATGGCTGCGCAGGAGCCGTGCAGGAAGAGGGGGGCAGCGACAGCGGTCCGGAGGCGGGCGATGAGGTCGACGTCGAGGGCGTTCCCGCTGCCGAGCGTCATCCCGTGATGATGCGCCACGAAAGCCGGTCGTACAGCGCCGTTGTGCCCATGGGGCCGCCCGACATATGGCTGTCCGAGAGCCTCTTGCGACCTGACAGGCCGCGCTGGTCAGCGTTCTCCTGTGCGCGTACGCAGGTGGGAGAGGGTGATCCGACGCCGTGGAGGGTCGACCTCCAGAATCTTCACGGCGAGGCTGTCCCCGACCTGAACAACTTCCTCGGGCCGTTCCACGTGTCCTTCCTCGGCCAACTCGGTGAGGTGCACGAAACCTTCGAGGCCGTTCTCTCTGTCCTCGATACGGACGAAGACACCGAACGGTACGAGTTTGGTCACGACGCCCTTCGTGATGTGGCCGACCTGCTCGATGAACTGCGGCATCGGATCCTCTTGCAATGCCTTCAGGGACAGCGGCACACGCTCGCGTACCAGGTCGACGTCGAGGATCTCGGCCGAGATCTCCTGGCCGACGGCGACGACGTCGGAGGGGTGATCGAAAGGCCGCCAGGACAGCTCGGGAATGTTGATCATCGCGGTGAAGCCGCCGATGTCCACGAACGTCACACCGAAGCCGGCGATCTCCGTGACCGTGCCGGTGCAGATCTGCCCACGGCGAAGGGTCTTGAGGAAGGCCCAGTTCCGGTCGCTCGGTGTCGGCTCGGTCCTCCACCGCGCGCGCAGGACGCCGTCGCTGTCGGGCAGGACCGCGGTGAACAGCGGGTGGCGTTCGTCGAGAACCAAGGACAGGGCCATGGCGGCACGGGCGCCCGCGACGTGGGCGGCGAGGTCCCCGTACTCGGACTCGTCGGCCGGCGTGCTGGAGACGACCCCGTTCTCGTCCTCCCATACGAACTCCACCGGACCTTCGTCGGGAAGCGAGGCGAGGACCGCGTCGACATCGGTGGAAAGATCCGGCCAGACGGTCAGCCGGGCACGAGGGGTGAGCCGGGCGCGCACCGCATCGAGGGTGTCTTCGGTGAGGCGATGCCAGCGGGAGGCATGGTGAAGGTACTCCTCCTCCAGAATCGCTGCGTGCCGCATGGCGATGGACCAGCGCAGACGGGCCCAGAAGTCCTCGTCGGCGGGACGTTGCACGCCGGGCTCGTCGAAGTCCGTGTCGTAGGGCGAGGCGTCCAGCCGCTCCGGGAAGAGACCGAGAGCCCGGACGTGGGAAACGGCGCGCTCGCAGGGCTTGTCGCTGCGGACGTAGACGTACTGGTCCCCATCGACCTCCACAACGAACGTGCCCTCCACCTCCAGACGGCACCAGGCGCCGTTGCCGCGGAGCATGACCCTGACCAGCTCCAGGCCGAGGGAGAGGGACACTTCGGCACCGTCGTGGAACCCGCTGAGATCGGGCGGGAAGTGCCCGGCAAGACCGTGGCCTTCGACCGTCGGCTCCAGTCCGAAGTGGGCAAAGCCGGAGATCCCCGGCTCGCGAACGGCCAGGCGGTCGATGCCGGTGTCCTCGGCGAAGGCGGCGATTGCTTGCAGATATGCAGCCTCGACCGGTCCGCGGTCGCTGATCGAGTCCTCAGCGCCGATGTAGCTGCCGTGCTCGTCGCGGTCGGCAGGGTCGTACTTGGTGATCCGGTAGACGAAAGGCGGCACGTTGCTCCCCGTGGTTCTCGACGATGCTCGCTCGGCGGTCGATCTCGTGATCGGGAGCGTAGGGCGGGGGCCGGCGCATCGCAGCCTTCGAGGATGGCCATCGAGACCACCTTCTGCAAGCGGGACACCGTGCCGCACCAGGCCGCATTGGATCGCATTAGGCCGAATTGGGCCGCATCGATCAGCGCAACGGGAGCCGAAGCACGGAGAGGTTGAGGTGGTGCCCGGCGGGGGAGTCGTCGATCCGACGGCCGCGCTGGAGAAGTCGGTCGTCGACGCCCGAGACCATCGAGGCGACCGTCCACGGATTGCCGGAACCGACGCAGACGCCTCTGATGAGGACCGTGCCGAGAAGGCGGGGGTGATGAGGGCCGCGCCGTGAAGGCGACGGCGCGGCGCCGGGAATCCGCCTGAGGATGAGACCGCCGTCGTGGGGACGTCGCTGATGTCGGTGGACGATCCGGTGAAACCCTGATGCGGGCGCACGCGTGCCGCCACGATGGTGGCATGAGCGAAGAGGGTGTGGGGCCGGCGGGGTGGCCGGTGGTGGTGAGGGTTCCGGTGGAGCCGGTAGAGGCCGTCATGGAGGCCGATGCCCTTGACGCGGCGGCGCGCAACAGCGCCCTGGCGGTCCGGGGCCCGCTGTTCGGCGTGGCCTCGCAGGGCAAGGATGACGGGCGGCGGTGGCGGGTGGTCGTCGAGGTCACGCACGGCTGCCCGCAGCAGGCCCGCGACGGGCTCAACTCCCTGCTGTGGTTCCGGGCGAAGGACGAGGCGAAGAGCAGGCAGGAACGGCGTGCTCTGCTGGCGGCGGTCGCCCGACTGGAGAACGAGTACGCCGACGAGCTCACCGTGCTCGACACCCGCTACCGCGTGGTGCGGGCCGAGGAGTACGCGGCCATCGACGCGCACGGCGATATCGAAACGCCACGGCCCACCGACCCCGAACCTCCCACCCCCGACTGGAGCCCCGGTGCCGGTGCCCGCAGTCCGCGGGTCGACGACAACCTCGTCCTGGACCCGGACGCACCCCACTCCCCACTCCAGGCGGCGGAACGCCTGTCCTTGCGCTCGCTGGCCTACACCGGGACCAGGTTCCCCACCCCCGTACTGCACGATTCCGAACGGGCCGTGGACAGTCACCCCGACGTGGTGCTCATGCCGGCGGCATTCCTGATCGTCGAGAAGTCCGGCGACGAGCCCTGGACACCGGGCAGCGGCCTGCAAGCCACCCCTCACGACGCACGCCGAACCCTCGCCTTCGCCCTGACCTGGTGGGAACCGCGCAAGCGCGGCCTGATCCCCTACGAGGCCGAGGCAGACGTCGACGCCCACACAGTTGTCGCCGAGAACACCAGTCCCGCGGTCGGTGAGCTGGCGGCGTTCGCCGAGGCCGCGGACCGGCTCCGAGCCGGCCGGCTCGACCAGGTCGAGGTCCACGGCACCGTCTCCCGGATCGGCCGCGCCCGCCGCCTGCTGCGCTGGGGCCCCGACGGACCGGAAGGCCCGCGCCCCTCCGACATCAACACCCACGCCCCCCAGGCCCTCCACCCCCGCCTCGACGAAGACGGCACCGTCCACTTCGAAGAGCCCACAGAAGACGAAGCCCCCTCGTGAACGTGCGCGCGGTCCTCCACCTCGCCCGCTCGGTCGAGGCCCTGCACGCGGTGCCGATCCTGGGCCGGCTGCAACGTACGGGTCGCAGCCCGGGACGGTGGAGCTGCGCCGCCCGGCACGCGGCCGGCGAGCACATGAACACACGGGCGCCCCGCACCGGAACTCAGGTGCGGGGCGCCCGTCGGCCTCCTAGTACAGGTCGCCGTACGTCTGGTAGCCGTAGCCGATCTTCACCCGCGAGCTGATCGCGGAGCCGGTGCCGGTGCCCAGGTACCGGTACAGATCGCCTGCCGCGTTCACCGCGAGCAGGTCGGCCCGGCCGTCGCCGCTGAGGTCGCCCGGCGCCACCAGTTCGGTGTACGAGCCCCAGCCGCCGCCGATGTTCAGCCGGCCCGCGAACGGTGCCGTCGCGGAGCCCGTGCCCCTGTACAGGAACAGGTTGCCGGAGCCGTCACGGGCCAGAACGTCCGCACGGCCGTCGCCGGTGTAGTCACCCGCGCCGAGGATCTGGTTGTACGCGCTCCAGCCGTCACCGACCCGGATGCGGGAGGCGAAGCCCGTGCCGGCGCCGTTGCCGCGGTACAGGTACAGGACACCGGACGTGTCACGGGCAAGGAGGTCCGACTTGCCGTCGCCGGTCAGGTCACCGGGGCCGACGAGCCGGTTGTAGATCTGCCAGCCGCCGCCGAGGTCCTTGTCGTTGTTCCACAGCCGGCCCTCGTAGACCTGCAGGAGGTCGGGGAGCGTGCCACCGTCCAGCGAATGGACGAGCGAGAGGTTC
This sequence comes from Streptomyces sp. NBC_00250, assembly GCF_036192275.1. Lineage (NCBI taxonomy): Bacteria > Bacillati > Actinomycetota > Actinomycetes > Kitasatosporales > Streptomycetaceae > Streptomyces > Streptomyces sp. NBC_00250. Next base: position 9,027,022 of record NZ_CP108088.1, read on the forward strand.
GCGCCCGCGTAGCCACCGGTGTCGCTCACCTGCTCGCGGGCGGCGAGCTTGCCGTTGTTCAGGCCGCGGTGCCAGAAGAGGGTTCCGGCCTTGTCGCGGGCGATGAACAGGGTCTTGCCGACGGACGGGATATTGCCCGCCCCACCGAACTGCTCCACCCGGTTCCAGGCGCTGCCGGTCTGCGCCCGCGACGTGAACGTCCCGTTGCCGCGGCCGTAGTAGGCCCACAGGGTGCCGTTCAGGTCACGTGCGAACACATCGGCATGACCGTCGAGGTTGCGGTCGTCGACGGCGATGACCTGGTTGTAGACCTGCCAACCGGTGGCGAGCGCCTTGCGCGGCTTGAACGGCGCCGACTTGTCGCCGGTGCTGCCGTAGAAGTACACCTGGCCGGAAGGCGTGCGGGCGAGCAGGTCGCCCTTGCCGTCGCCGTCGTTGTCGCCGAGACCCACGAGCTGGTCGTACGCGCCCCAGCCCGGGCCCACCTTCGCACGGCCGGCGAAGGGGGCCGTCACCGTACCGGTCGAACGGTAGAAGTACAGGTCACCGTTGTACTGGCGGGCCATGACGTCGGCCCTGCCGTCGCCGTCGACGTCACCGGGCGAGAACACCTTGTTGTAGATGTTCCAGCCGTAGCCCGTCCACCTGAGCGTGCCGGTGGTCGTGGAGGCATCCGAGTACAGTCGCAGCGCGCCGTTCGCCGAGAGCGACAGCACCTCTGGCTTGCCCGTGCCGTTCTGGTCGCCGAGCGGGACGAGGTCGAGGTCGAGGAACGAGCCGGCAGTGGTGAACTCGACGTGCTCCCCGCCCGAAGACGGCGCGACGAAGGTGAAGCCGTTCCGCGTGCGGTGGATCAGGTCGGTCTTGCCGTCACCGGTCACGTCGAAACGGGGCTTCGAGCCGGCCGTCGCCTCAGCGGTACGGGCCATACCGTCCAGCGCCGACACGTCGAGCGTCGGCACCATCGGCGTATCGGTCAGCGGCAGCTCCAGGACGGGCCGAGGAGCCGACCCGGCAACGGCGGGCGAGGCCCACAGCATGCCGACGGACAGGACGAGCGCGGTGCAGGTGGCGACGTGGCTGGCACGCCCAGAGAACGCAGAACGCAAAGATCCCCCTGGGGAACGTGAACAAGAACCGGAACCGGAACGGGGGTCCGTCCGCGGCGCTTCGGCACGGCCACGGAGACGCGGCGCGCACGTAGGGCGAACACCCCCCCCCGGATGTGTAGGCGGAGTGTACTCGCCGGAATGATCTAGAGAGCAAGTGACTTTTGGAGCCCGTCAGATCCCTCGGATCCGCCGTGCCTCCCTCAGGGGCGCACGATACGTGTTGAAGGGTTTCTGCTCGCCGTACAAGACAGGCCACCAAGCTGCGTCGTGGCGGGCGATCCTCCACCCGTACTCCTCACCATGAACCCGACGAGGTTGGATGGCGGCATGGTGAGACGCAAGAAGGCGAAGGTGGAGCGGCCCGTCTGGGGCATTCCGAAGGGGATCGTTCTGTTGGCGACGCCGGAGGGCTGGCGGACCAGCGTCCTCACCACGGAGGGCGGAATGCTGTGCGGGCGCCTGGACGTGCCGATCAACACCGACCCGCAAGACGCGCGGGCTGCGGCGGCGTTGATGGTGACGGAACTCGCGCGCGACTTCCACAACAGGGATGTCGAAGTGAGTTGGGATCCGCCCCAGAAGCCTTGGTCATGGACCGCCCAAGTCACTCTCGCCGCCGATGGCGAACCACCTTCGCCGGACGCCGAAGGCTGAACGGCAAGCTCGAAGGTAGATCAGGACGCGCTTGCGTAGGAGTTCGAAGTCGCCGCGACCGCACGTTCGTTCGCATGCTGGGTGAGCGATGCTGGATCGCCGTGGCCGCGGGGCCGACGCGCGCTCATGGAACTTCAAGATCGACCGGGCGTGCCTGCCCTGGCGTTTGGCGGTGTGGTCGGAGCCGCCCTACTGACAGACCGCCTGCTGGAGAGCCGGCGAACACCTCACCGGCCCAGCCCTCGTGCCGGTCGGGCCGAGGGCTGGGCGTCCTGGCGGCCGGCGCCGCTGGCCGACTTGGAGCAGGTGCCAGGGAGCGGGTCCTCGCCCGCTGCCCCGGCGGACCCGGGGCAGGAGCCCCGGAGATGCGAGGGCGACGTCTCGGTAGAGGTCTGCTGGTTCGCGTTGCAGGCTCGGCCGCCGATGAGCGAGCGACGGCACACACCGACCGCTCTATCAGTCCGGCACGGGCTGGGACGGAAAGCAGATCGCCCGGTCACTCCTGCAGATCCGGGCCTCCGGGTCGAGCTCCCATCCGTGCCCGGGGTAGTCGAACGTCAGGAAGGTGACCATGCGGCCCGAGGGGAACCTCGCCACCGCCTGGTGAACCACTCCCAGCTGCTTACGGGGTTTGACGTGGTCGAAACGCTTCGGACCGCCCTCGGCCATCACGAAGACCACACGCCGGAGCTGTTCGAGATTGTCCTCGCTCGTCACCCCGTCAGAGTCACCCGGGTGCGTGAGAAGCAGTCCGGGCGCGGGCGCCTCTTCGGGCAGCCGACCGCATTTGAACGATCTGTAGTCTCCCCGGACCATGCCGTAGCAGAAGGTGTGCCCGTCGGGCATCCACGCCAGCTCACCAGTCTCGGCACTCAGCCGATGGATGACGGCGACCTCGTCGACCGGCGGAACCTCGTACCCGGTCGGCACCCCGGAATCAAAAGCCTTACGGAGGAACGCCTCGTCGCGGCCGGTGGCCGCGGCCTTGCCCAGCGGCCGCGCCGGCGACTTGTCGTATGGCGCCGGCGTGACTGTCGGCCGTGTCGCGGCCGAGGGCTTCACCGCCGACGGCTTCGATGGCTGCCCCGGCTGCTCCGTCCCCGACGTACATCCAGCCACCACCAGCAACATGGCTGCAGTGCTCATGAGAACCCGTCGCCTCAACACAATCCCCCTGGGTGTACGGATTCGATCTGGTAGACGATAGCCCTGAAGCAACGGTCGGTCGGGTACAAGCTCCGCGACCCGTACCGGGATCTGGGTGCGTTTCCACAGCCTGCCGGAGTCGAAGCGATACGCAGAGGACGAGAGCGAATACGCCGTCGTACTGGAGCGGTACAACACCGTCCTCGATGAGTTGTTCGCCGGCGAGGACGTCTACGTGGTCACCCCGGTGTGGGCGACCGACGCCGAGGTTCCGCCACTCCAGCCCGATGTGGGCTATTGGCAGAGCTTGCTGGTCGAGGACGATCCTGACCCGGGGTTTCGTACCTACTGTCACCTCTTCGCCGTCCGCCGGCCCTGGCGAAGTGGCTGCCTCGACGAGCTGCTCCGTGAGATCGCGGACAACAAGGTGGCGGGAGTGCTGGTCACCGACACCCAGATGCGGCGCATCCATCACCCCTACGACGGCGGCGCCGATGTCTTCCTCACTACGCACGGAGAACGGGATCGGACGCGCGATCGGCATGCCGACTGGCTTTCCGCGCGACCTCCGCGACGACCGCTGCCGCACCGTCGACACCGGGTCCTGGGGCCACCACCGCTGCCCCTCCCGTTTCTGCTGCCCGTCTCCCACCACGTCCACAGCGGAAGACAGGGCACCGGCCTGTGGCCGGTCGGACACGTCAAAGGCGTTGCGCGGTCCGGCCGCCGCGCATGAGCAGCGGATGCCCGGTCAGAGTACGGGCCCGAGTTCCTTGCGGTGGGAGCATCGAAGTGCTCTGCGTGCGGTCACGACGTCCTGCACTCGGCGCGTGGTGGTCACTCGGTGGCGGCCATCATCGCCACGAAGATGAGGCCCGCCGTGACGGCCCACAGCAGCAAGGTCCCGATGGTGGCTGCCACACGTGTCAAGGGGGTATGGACAACGGCGGGATCGCCGGGGCTGTCCGGGTGGTAGCTGATCTCGATCTGGCTGGCGTAGTTGCTCCGGTAGCAGCTGTGGGTCTGGCCGCTCGGGCCCGTGTACTCGTACTTCTCCGACTTGCCGCTGTACGGACTGGTGCGCACGGCCATCACCGTGATGGCGTGCCGGGGGAACAGCCACATCTGGAAGGTCCCGTACGTCGCGGCGGTACTCGCGACGTTGAAGAACACGGTCACGAGTCCCATCGGGACCGCGAGGAGGAGCATGCCCGCCTCTCCCTTCGTGACGACCAGCACGCAGGTCAGGATGAGGGTGACGACACCGGGCCCGAGAGCGATCACGAGCGAGGCGATGTGTTGCGCCTTCGCGCCGGTGCTGAGGGACGGAGTGCGCAACGAGCGGGTCGTCACGAGCGACGCGCCGTCGAAGGACGGGTCCGGCTCCGGCAACGCGGCCAGGGCCGTGCCCACCGCCACGGCGAACAGGTCTGCCGCGGCCTCGCTGACGCCATCGATCCGGTACGTGGCGGGCGTGCCGCCGGCCGGGACCCGCAGTTCGACAGTTACCGCACGGCGGTCCGGTATGACGTCGCGGACGGCCTGCAGGGGGATGCGTAGCTCTTCGTCCCTGCGGCGCAGCGTCAGTGCGTCGTCCTCGTGACGGAGAACGGCGCCGCCGCCGCGCAGGACAGGGGTGGATGGTGTGGTCGACATTGACGTGATCGTAAGGTGTGATCACTGGCCTTGACACGGCCCTCGCCTGGTAGTCGGCCGGTCCGTGAGGCCATCCGCCGCGGGCTCGTCCGATCGGTCGGATCTTCCGGTGGTCGCGCTGGGCGCTGCAGAGCTGAGGTTATGGATGCATCACCGGACCATCCATGAGTATCAGCCTCAGGAGCCATTTGATGCGCCCCATCAGAGCAGCCTGTCTCGGAACGGCCACTGCGCTGGCCACCCTTCTCGCCTGCGCCCCTCTCGCGGCCGCTGCCGCGACCGACTCGGCCGACGCCAAGGGCAAGCACAAGGTCATCACACTCACCGGTCGGCTCGCGGAACAGACGCGCTTCCCCGTCAACCCCGGCGGCAGCCCCGCCCAGGGCGATCGGACCGTCTTCCGCTCGATCCTCTTCGACCAGAACGGCAAGGAGGTCGGTGAAACCGGCGGCACCTGCTCCACCACCCGGGTCGACAACGGCGGAGCGGAGGTGTGCGTGGTGACCTACACCCTCCCGGGCGGCCAGATCTCGGTGCAGGGGATGCTCTTCGGCATTCTCAACCCGGGCCCGCCCCCGTCGTTCGACAACGGGATCACCGGCGGCACTGGGGAATACGACCGGGCTCGTGGTTCGGTGCACGCCGACACGATCGCTCCGGGTACGAGGCGCTTCACGATCGACCTCTACTGAAAGAGGCGGGTGCCACCGGGCCCGTTCAGGGTGGCACGGGGGACCAGCAGGGCCGGCGGACAGGTTCCGCGGGGGAGCGGTGCGGAGGGCCGCGTGCCGATCACCCTGCCCTTGGGTGAGCAGGACAACGACCGGGCCAGGTAGATCACCCCCGTGCCGCGTTCTCCCAGCGGGCCAAGAAGCCGGTGGTCAGCGACCCGCTCGGAGTCGTGGCACGTGTACTCACTTCGAAGGGACCTGACGGAGCGCACACGATGACGGCGGCGGGTCGGCGAACGAAGTCGGCCATGCGACATCGTCGATCGCGAGCCACGGCGCAGCGGCTAGGGCGATCGGTGTCACCCCGGTGAACGCCTTGACCTCGCGGTGAAGGTGGGACTGATCGGCGTAGCCACTTGCGGCCGCTACCCGGGCAGCGGCGCCACCGGCCGCGAGAAGGTGAGCGGCGTGGTCGAAGCGCACCAGCTGCGCGGCCCGCTTGGGGGTGAGGCCGACCTGGGACCGGAAGCGGGACCAGAGGCGCTGACGGCTCCATCCCACCTCGTCCGCCAGACCGTCGACCCGCACCTGTCCCCGGCCGGCGCGTATCCGCCACCAGGCGGCAGCGACCTCCGGATCGAGCGGTGGGCGGGCATCCAGCCGTCGGCCGAGGACATCCGCCACGATCGTGAACCGCTCGTCCCACGACGAGGCGGCGCGCAGTCTGTCCTCGGTGCGCCCGGCGTCGCGACCCCAGACGTCTGCCAGAGGTACCACCGCCCCGACGAGCTCGGTCGATGCGCCGAGCACTGCGGCTGCCACGACCGGCGACAACCGAATCTGGAGGTACTGGTATGCCTCGGCCGTCGGTCCGCTGACCCGAAGGTCTCCCGGGAGCAGTCCGACGACCACGCTGCCGCGTTCGCGGTGGCCGCGGGCGTCGTAGACGGGCCCGTCCCCCTCGCTGAGATCGACGAACAGGGTGACTGATGGGTGCGCGACCATGGCGATGTCCACGGGCGTCGCCGGGACACGTGCACCGAACCCGGCCATTCTGATACCGGGAAGTCGCTCTGACTTCCGTGGGACGGCGACGTCCACTGTTGTCCAGTCAGGTGACTCAGTGGCGCACATGGCATGCATGACACGCATGGCACCAGGGTAGCGATCGGTGTCAGCGGCCTGCGGCCGCGAAGGCCAGCAGCAATTCGCTGGTCGCTTCCGGTGCTTCGAGCATGGGGAGGTGTCCGACGTCGGGTAGCTGCTCGACGCGCGCGTTCGGCGCCGTGTCGTAGCGGTGTACCGAAGACGGATCCCAACGGCGGTCGGCTGCGCCGAAGATCACCAGGACTGGGACGTCGAGCGCCGCGAGGCGCTCGGGGACTGTTCGGTGGAGGGATCATCGAGAGGTGATCGACGCGATCGCCTGGAAGTTCCAGACTGGCTCGCAGTGGGTCCATCTCCCCGAGAAGTACGGCAACTGGCGAGGTGTCTACAACCGGCTGCGGATGTGGGCCATCGACGGCACCTGGGAGCGGGTGCTCACCGCGCTGGTCGCGCAGGCCGACGCCGACGAAGACCTCAACTGGGATGTCTCGGTGGACTCCACCATCGTGCGCGCACACCAGCACGCGGCCGGAGCCCGCAAAAAGGGGCTTCAGCGGGCGAACCGGCAGACCACGCCATCGGCCGGTCCCGCGGCGGGCTGACCACGAAGATCCACCTCGCCTCCGATGCCCACTGCCGTCCGCTGGCCTTCGTGCTCACCGCCGGACAGGCCGGCGACGCACCCGCCTTCACACACGTCATGGCCCGCCTTCGCGTTCCTCGACGGCGAGGACGGCCCCGCACCAGGCCGGACGTGGTCCTGGCCGACAAGGCGTACTCCTCCCGCGCGATCCGCGAGCACCTGCGCAAGCGCGGGATCCGTGCTGTGATCCCCGTTCCGGCCGATCAGCGCGGTCACCGCCTGCGGCGTGGAAGCCGAGGCGGCAGGCCACCAGCCTTCGACCGTGAGGCATACAAGCAGCGCGACAGTGTCGAACGCTGCATCAATCGCTTGAAGCAGTGGCGAGGCATCGCCACCCGCTGCGAGAAGACCGCGACCGTCTACCTGGCCGGGCTCCACATCGCGGGCATCTTCCTCTGGTCCGCTCGGTGATCCAAACGAAACGGCCTAGCCGCCGATGAAGCCCGAACGCCAGGCGCCTCGACCAGCAGGGTCGCATCGGCCGGCGTTCTGGGCCGGCGATAGACGTATTTCTTCGCTGAGGTACTCGCCTCCGTAGAGGACGTGGGCGGGTGCCGAAAGCCGTCCCGTCCAGCAGGTGTCAGTCTTCCCGCCGTAGAAAGGCCGGGGACGTTGAGCCACAGCCGGTCGTCCCAACGGCCCCGGAAGGCATCGTGGTTGTTGCCGAGGATGGCCTCCGGGTCGAAGTGGATCGTCATCCGCAGAGATGAGGGCATCGGTTCGGACCGGGGGTGGCGTGGCTGAGCCACAGGCCGCGGTCCCGCTGCATGAAGCGATCGCACGCCTCGGGTGTCGGCACGCATGTGACGTACCCGGTCAGGTAGAGACGAACGTGCCCGGTGCCGGACCTTCAGCGGGACCACCGCGCTGGTAGTCCCGCTTGAGCACGCCAGTGGTCTGCGTCGTGAGGATCGGCCAGCCATCCGGTCAGACGTTCGGCGCCGGCGCGGAAGACCTCTGGCAGTGAGGTTTCCTCGTCGGCCACGAGCCTGAGGGCGTCGACGTCATGGGTGGCGTGATCGGCGTCGCACCAGCAGGCCACGTTCACCGCCGCGTCGACCGCGAGTCGACCCAAGTCTGTCCACACCAGCTGAAGCAGGAACTCCAGCCGTTCGCCCCCTTCGGAGTGCTCGATGACCTCCAGTCCGAGGATGATCGGCGTCGTCGGCTGCGTGGCGGGGAAGGCGGCATGTTCCGGGAACCACTCCCAGTCCGCCGTACTCCTCCCGGCACGAGCTGCGTCGACCCTGCGGGCCACCTCGTTCAAGGCGTTCGCCCCGGCAGGCGACAGGGCAGGGAAGAGCGTGGTCAGGGGGACGTCGTCGAAGGCACCTCGCATGGGTTGATCATCCCTTCTCCGGCTTGCGGAATGAACCCTTCCCAGGTCTCCCGTAGGAGAACCGACCGTCTGACGCCCAGCAGATCGAGCACGTTCATCGTGGCGGCGACGGATCCACTGTCGGGGAGGCGTGTCGGGGCGGCGGTGAACCAGTCGAGGGGCGGTGCTGTCCTGGCAGCCCAGGGTGGTCGCCGTGAAGGCGCACGGTCGGTGTCACGGCTTCGACGAGTGAGGGAAGGGCTTGAGGACTCCCGCCGAAGCGAGCGTCGTTAATCGGTCGTACTGAACGACCGGTCGGTAAATCTGACGCGTCCTTGCGCAGGCCGGCGGTTGCTGCGGGGCTGGAGCGAGCGGGTTCGGGCCCGCGGCGGAGCCGTCCGGAACCAGGGCTGACCTGCTGAACATTCATTCGATCACCGACATGTGGGTGCACGTGTCCGGATAATGACCGCGAAGATGCGGTCGCTCTGTGTGTCAGACACACTCCGAAGCGCAAACGGAGGTGGTGATCCGAAGGTAGATGCCACCTCAACTCTTCGAATCGAAAGTGAGTCTCCGTCATGCTTCGTCGTTCCGTCGCAGTCTCCGCGTCCGCTCTCCTGTGTCTCGCCGGCACCGCCGGTGTCGCGGAAGCCCGGACCGAAAGTCTGTACGCGCCCTCCGCCGTCGTGCTGAGCATCGGCAAGGGCACCGACGCGAGTTCGGCCACCGTCCTGCGGGCGGTCACGCTCAGCTGTGCGCCGACCGCCGGCGGAACGCACCCCGCCCCCGAGGCCGCCTGCGCCGAGCTCAAGGCCACGTCCGAGGACGGCGCCTTCGCGGGGCTGCTGGCCTCGCCGGAGCCGGACCGCATGTGCCCGCAGCACTTCGACCCCGTCACCGTCACCGTGGACGGAGTGTGGGAGGGGTCCCGCACGTCCTGGCAGTACACCTTCGCCAACGCTTGCGCCATGGGCGTCACCCTGAACGGAGGAGCGGCCTTCGCGTTCTGACCGGCTCAGACGGGCCGCACCCGGGGGTCGCGTCGGCCGAAGGCGAGCGGGGGTGCATGAAGCGTGCGGCAGGCGGGGGCAGATGTCGTGATCGTCGGCGCGGGAGTGCTCGGTTACTCTCTCGCCTTCATGGTCAAACCATTCCTCGCCGAGCCGCTGGCCACCGAATCCCGCATGCGCCCCCGCTGACCGGTGCCTGGCCCGAGACGCTGGCGCAGGCCGGTGGATGGCGGAGTTCTATGTGCAGGAGCCGCCCGGATGTGTCCTGCCACCCGAACGCGCACCGCTCGGCTACGAGCACGACGAGCCAGTCCTCCTCAAACTCGTCACCGACCACCTCGACTGCCTGCACCGCGTCCAGGACGGCCCCCGAGGCGAGAAGCACGTGGCCGATCTCGGACTTCGCCCGGTTGGCTTCGTTCATTTCAACCGGCTCTGGCTCAACTCCTTTGAGCCGGAGCCCTTCTACCGACAGCGCCCATCGGCGGCAGTGCCGCCTCCTCGGTGGATCTCCTCGCCGACGTGTCCGTAGATCCGTCCTGAGCGTTCAGCCGAAAAAGAGCCGTGCCGCGTGTGGCAGAAGTGACACCATGCGATGTCATGGCAGACAAAGGTGGTACTGCGTACCAGGCAGGCCAGACCGGGCTCATCGTCCGGATCCCCGAGGCGGAGTCCGCTGTCCGGCGGTGGCGTGAACAGTTGGACCCCTCAGCCCAGGCCGGGGTTCCAGCACATGTCACCGTGCTCTTCCCGTTTCTCGACGAGAGCCGAACGGATTCGGGCGTCCACTCCGCTCTCGCGGACGTGATGGGAAGTCACCATGCCTTTGACCTGCGGTTCGAGAGGTGTGGACGGTTCCCGGGGGTGTCGTATCTCGTTCCCGAGCCCGACGCCCAGTTGCGGCAGCTCACCCAGGCGATCGCTGATCGATGGCCCGAGGCCCCTCCGTACGGGGGACGGTTCACCGAGATCGTCCCGCACCTGACCATTGCTCAAGGCCAGAAAGATGCCGTCCTTGAGAAGATCGAGGCCGATCTCGCCGGAGGGCTCCCGTTCACCTCGCACGTCTCGTCGGTTGAACTCATCGCGTACGACGGCACGAACTGGAAGGAAAGAGCGTCATTCGCACTCTCGCAATGAGCACCGCCTGAAAGCTCCGGCTAGCTGAGGGCCGTCCCGGAATCCAGTGCTGGGCTGGGGCGCCACTGCACCAGGGCGGGAAGTGGCGGCTACTGGCCTGGTACTTGCGTTCGGTGCCCGCCCCGGGAAGAGTTTCGCGGACGCCGTTCGGAGCGAAGTCGTGGGAGCAGGGCAGAGAGATGTGTGTGATGGATGCGGCGGTCAAAGAGGCTGCCGTTGCGCGGTTCCTCCGCGAGTATCCGCAGATGGAGCGAGCTGCATGCGACCACCCCGCGCTGCTGGGCTGCACGGATGTCGACTGGTCACGGATTCCCGGGTGCCCTGCCGGGATCCCGGTCCTGCTCCGCGGTCTCCTGGATGAGGTAGCCGGCCCCGCGGCTCTGCCCGTACTGGAGAACGTCCTGATGAACAGCGTCTTCCACGTGAGCGCCGTGATGCCGGCCGTCCTGCCCTTCCTGATCCGCCTGGCAGCTGTCCCCGACATCGCGGTGCGGTCCGACCTGGTAGAATTCTTGGTCCTCGCCGCGGATCTGTCTCTGCCCGTCGACGCCGACGATGAACGCCAGGTGCTGCTGCTCGGGAAGGACTGCGATCACCCGGAACGCGAGTGGTGCAGGGCGGCCTTCGCCGCACACGCGTCCGACCTGCACGCGTTGCTGGAGGAGGGAACCCTTCCGAACGGACTGATCAGCGTGGACGACCGCGAGTGCCTGCTCAGGGCTGTGGAACCGCAGCGACGTCCATCCTGACTGCCCGCAGGCCGGCACTGCAGCACTGCACCCTGTACGTCGCACTGACGCTGAGCTGCGCGAACGCTCACCGCTCTCGAACAGCGCCCCTCCGCGCCTCTCCGCGACGACCGTGGTCGCGCCGTCGACACCGAGTCCTGGGGCAACGGCGGTGTCGAACACCGGCTCTTCTTGCCCGGCAGAGCGAGGACCGCTCCTGGCAAGGGGAGGGCGGCTGGGCCTGCTCCCAGAGTGGCCCGGGCCGGTGCCGTGCGGCGTCAGGCGAAGAAGGACGTGAACTCGGCCGGCATGATCCTCCGGTCGCCATCGGAGTCGGCGCCCCGGACGAAGTCGGCGAGCTTCATGTTCTGGAGGGTGCGCCGTGGGTCTGGCCGTAGTCCCTCAGTTCCCGCAGCCGGATTTCCCGTCACCGTCGGTGTCGATCGTCGCGAACAGGTCCTTGGCCTCGGCATTGGCCAGCTTGTCCATGGTTTCTTCCTGCCTGTCTGTCGTTGGGTTGCCGGTTTCGGTGGTGCCGCAGGGTACCGCCGTGGTGGAGACCGGCCCGATCTGCCAGGGCGTGTCTCTCTCGGGAGCCCGTGGTGAGTTGCCTCCGTCCGAGGGCCTGGGCAACGCCTGGCGCCCGCCCATCTCCGGACTGCTGCGGGGCCGACTCCGAAAGGAATCGGCCCCGCAGTCCCTGGTTGCTGGACCGAGTGGTCAGCCGGTGCTGTGATCGATGACGTTGCCGTTGGAGCAGTTGTTCTTGTGGTTGCCTGTCCAGTCGCTCAGGGCGGGTACGACCGCGAGCTCCTGGATGCAGACGTCGGCGGCGGTGAAGTTCCAGTTGTTGGCGGCGTTGACGCCGCTGCCGAAGTTGCTGTCGTTGTCGGCGTGGGCCGGAGAGGCGAGCGCGAGGCCCGTGAAGGCCAGGGCAGTGATGGCGATGATCTTCTTCACGGTTCGCCAACCGGCTGCCAGGGCTCCTGGTCACGGGGTACGGGAGCGAATCCCCCGCACGGCGCTCGCACCCCCTGCGTCCGGGGTGTGCCCGAGCTCAGGCGGCCCGGCGGTTGCCCTCGGCGTCGCAGGGCAGCTCGGAGGCCGGGTGGTTGGCCGTGAAGTCCCGGGTGGCCTGCCGTTCGGCCTCGGTGGTCGCGACCGGATCGACGTTGATGATGCCGCCGAAGGGGCGGTCGACGTCCCGGATGATGCACAGGGCGGTCGTGAGCAAGGCGGTGATCACCACGAGGGTGATCAGTTGGCCTCGGTTGTTCCTGTGGGGCAGACAGACGCCGAGGGCGACCACGGTGATGGTCGGGGTGGCGAGGAGGAACCAGAGGATGGCGCTGGGGATGCTGGCGGTGGCCTGGGTGAGGAGTTCCTCGCGTTCGTCGGAGCGTTTGTTGTCGGCGGCGATCAGCATGCCGAAGACCGGCTTGCCATCCAGCGTTCGGAAGGTTGTGCGGAAGTCCGCCGACCAGACGCTCGGCGCCGGGGAGCCTTTGCCGTCTGCCATGGCCGACCATTCCTGGGTGCGGACGGCGCGTGCGTAGCAGACGGCGGCGGACTGGATCTGTGCGTGCTGGGCCTCGGGCGCGTACTCGGCGGTCTCCACGAGCTGGTCCAGAGCCCGGGCCTCGCCGCGTGACGCGACCTCGGCCTTGCCGTAAGAGCCGTTTGGCCGTGACCAGGACGAAGGCGAGCAGGAGGACCGTCAGCGTCAGCAGTGGGCCCACCCACCTGGCCGGCAGAAAGGCCAGGGCCCGTCGACAAAGCCTGCTGGCACGCCTTATGGGTCGCCGCTGGATCACTAAGACGGTGTCTCACGTGGCGATCTTGCCCGCTGTACGGCCATAGACGCTCGGGGTGGCGACGGCCAGCCTGTCAGGCTGGCCAGCTGAGGCGGCCGTCCACGATGACCGGTAGAGACGTGGGCATCTCGTCGGTGACCCAGGCGAACTCCAGGGCTGAGAGCGTGGCTCCCTGGTCCGTCCATACGAGGATCCTGCCGACGTAGGCGCCGGACGGGTCATGGACTTGTGCGTCTACAGGCACGAGCTCTTTCGGCAGTGCCGCATGCTCGCAAGGTTCCCGGACCTGCAGGTCGACGCTCACGGAGTCGGGCCCCCAGACAGCGATCACGTCGGTGTGGTCCAGCTGACTCCGCAGTTGCGACGCGCCGACGAACTCCGCTGACAGTACGTGTTGAAGCACTGCGTGCTCGTCGGCGTTCACCGGGCGCGGGTCGACGGAATGAGGAGCCATGTGCCCATTCTGAGGCGGCGGGGGCCATCAGCCCAACGCCTACACCGACCTCGCCGGGGGCCGCCCGGCAGAGGCGTCATGATCGTTCATGGGTGGGGATCTGTCGCAGCGGCTCGTGCCGGATGATCTCTGGACAATGGGCGAGCCGGTACTGCCGTCCTTCCGCTCGCGCCCGCAAGGCGGTGGCGTCACGCCGATCGACCAACGTGCCGTGTTCACGGCCGTCGTGTACGTGCTGACCAGCGGGTGCGCGTGGCGGTATCAGGCACCGACGTTCGGAGTGTCGCCGGCGACGGCTCACCGAAGGTTCTCCGTCTGGACGACATCCGGAGTGCGGCGCCAGCTGCACCGGGTGGTTCTGGACGAGATCGGAGCCCGCGGCGGACTGGACGGGAGCTCCGTGATCGACGACGCGGCCTCGGTACGCGCGAAAAGGGGGTCCGCTGGCGGGGCCGAATCCGGTCGACCGGGCAAAACGGGCAGCAAACTGCACGATCTGACCGACGTGCAGGGGCTGCCTGTGGTCGTCGGGGTGTCCGCCGCAAACGTCAACGATGTCCAGGCGCTTCGCCCGCCCACCCATCCCGGCCGTCCGCTCACGCCGCGGCCCCCGTCGGCGGCACCCCGACAAGGTCAGGGCCGACAAGGCCTACCACTCGGCCGGCAACCTGGCCTGGCTACGCGAACGCAACATCACCCCACGGATCGGCCGGCCTGGCAGGGAGTCCTCCGAACGCCTCGGAAGGCACCGATGGAAGATCGAGAGGCCGATCTCCTGGCTGTTCGGAATCCGACCCCCGCGGCCGCCCGCTCTCCTTTGTCCTGACCGAGGGTCAGGCCGCCGACAGCCCCCGCTTCATCCCGGTCCTGGACAAGGTCAAGGTTCGCGGCCGCGTTGGCCGCCCGCGCACCCGACCTGACGCGGTCGCCAGCGACAAGGCGTACAGCTCCCGCGCCAACCGCGCGTACGTGCGCAATCGGAACATGAAGGCCGTCATACCGGAGAAAGTCGACCAGGCCACCCACCGCAAGAAGCGAGGCAGCAGGGGTGGACGGCCCGTCGCGCACGACGTCGAACTCTACAAAGGCCGCAACACCGTGGAACGCTGCATCAACAAGATCAAGGCGTGGCGAGGGCTCGCCACCTGCTACGGCAAGACACCTGAGAGCTACCTCGCTGGGCTTCACCTGCGTGGGGCGTTGATCTGGCTTTGCAACCTGAGCCCAACCACATGATCACGACTGAGGGCAGGCCAAGACCCGGAGCAGCTCACACCTCTGCAGGGCCGGTCGGGCTGTTACCTACTGAGTTCCGGCTTCCAGCGCGAGCCCGCGTGGCGGGCGAGGGCAGAGATGAGTGCCTGGTGCTGCTGCTCGGTCATTGGACCGAGGGCGCAGAGCGGCCAGCGCCCTGCCGTGCCTTGGGGGGAGCGAGGGTGCACCACGCCCGCGGGTCTTATGGGACTGAGCTGCGGACCCATTCCCGCGGGCTGGATGTGCAGCACGGTGTAGCTGGGGCCCCAACGGAATTCCGCGGCGTGCTCCAGCGAGACGGTCGATGCGAGGCCCCAGGGATACACCCGGTGCCCCGCACGGCCGGTGGCGGGCGTGGCATGGCGTGGGTCTGTGGTGGTGATTCCAGCGGCGTCGACGCGGAGTGACCAAGGGCGTCTGTCTTTGAGCGCACGCCGGTGTCGCCCCCAGTTCAGGGTGGCCGCCCCGAGGTGCCGTCCGTACAGGAGGTGGAGCAGAATCGGATAGAGCACGGAGCCGACGAACACGGCCACCGGAACGTCAGAGAGTTGCATGTCGTGGGGGTCGTTTGAGTTGGCCAGCAGCACGAATACCAGCCACGCGTGGAGAAACGGCCATGCGAGGACGGAGAAGAGAAGCCAGTGACGTCTCAGGGAACGACGGCTATATGTCGCATAGCTGGAAATGGGGTCCTGTCCGGTCCAGGTGATCTCGAAGGCATCTTCGTTGTCTGGCGTCTCACGTGTGAGGGTCCGGGTCGGTGCGGCCCGTGACACACGCTCGGTGTCGGGTTCGCGTGCTCCCGCGCTGCACGTGGTGACGGAGGGCCGGAGTTGCTCCAGGCGTTCGTAGACGACCGAGGCGCTTTGGGGCCGGCGGCCCGGGTCGCGCTGCAGCAGCTCGGTGAGCAACTGGGCAATGGCCTTCGGCACATCCCCGCGCTGGCTGCTCAACAGCGGTGGTTCGTCGTCGAGTTTGCGACGGATGATTGAGAGGGGGGAGCCGTCGCTGAAAGGAGGCTTGCCGGTGAGCAGGGCGAAGAGGACGCTGCCGAGGGCGTAGAGGTCGGAGCGTTCGTCACCGCGCTGGTCGAGGAACTGTTCCGGTGCGCCGTAGGGGGCTGTGCCGACGGGGGCGAGCATGGAGGTGGGGGCGACGGTGAAGGTGTGGGTGTGGGCGAAGCCTGCGATGCCGAAGTCGACGACTTTGATGCGGCTGTCAGCGGTGAGCATGACGTTGGACGGTTTGATGTCGTAGTGGATGACCTTGGCCCGGTGGGCGGCGACAAGGGCGGCGCAGATCTCCTGGGTGATCTCCAGCGCCCGTGCGACGGGCATGGGGGCCTGCTCGTGCATGTGGTGGGCGAGCGTGGTGCCGTCGATGTGTTCCATGACCAAGAACTGCATGCCGTCATGGATGCCTCGGTCGTAGAGGGAGACCACATTGGGGTGGTTGATCTGTGCGGCGGCCACGGCTTCGCGCTCGAACCGATGGAGCAGGTCCGGCGAGGCGTCGTCGTCGCGTACAAGCAGCTTGATGGCCACGTTGCGGTGGAGATCACGGTCGCGGCCGGCCCAGACTTCGCCCATCCCGCCCCGGCCAAGCCGCTCGCGCAGCTCGTACTTGCCCGCGATCAATGTGCCGTGCTCCACCTGCACTCCAATCGCCTGTCTTGTGCCATGTAGCTGACGGACACCAGTGTTACGGACCACGCTTGGAGGTGTAGGGCGGTTCCCGATGTTTGCCTGGTCGAGCACACCGAACGAGCAGCAGCGGAAGTTCAGCCCCTGAAGCGAGCGGCCCGGGCGACATTCGAGGCAGGCAATTCACATGTGCCAGCGCCCTGACCACGCCGCCTCATCACGGACGCAGTCACTGCTCCCGCAGACGACGGCCCACTCGATCTGCTTTGGTCGAGATGAGAGGGCTTCGGCATCCCTGGCACACAGTGCACACCGTCTTCACCGGCTGAAGCCGCAGCCGGCTCTCCGCAGCCTCCGCCCCACCAGGTGATCACGACTGGAGACTGGCGCTAGGTGTGCACCTGCCGGCGCTTGGTTAAAGCGGGGTCTGGGCCTTCTGCTTGAGGCGTTCGTAGGGCGTTTGGCCGCCGAGGGCGCCGTGGGGGCGGTGGCAGTTGTCGTAGTCCTCCCACTCGCGGAACTTGTCGTTGAAGACACCGATGTCGTCGATGACGACGCCGTCGAGCATGCGGTAATACTCCTCGGCGTCGATGCGGGGGGAGCGTTCGCCCTTGCCGTTGAGGTGCGGTGAGGCCGGTTTGATGTAGGTGTGGGCGATGCCTCTGTCGAGGACGTTCCAGTGGAAGGCGGAGCGGAACTCCGCGCCGTTGTCGGTCTGGATCACCTCGACGCGGAACGGCAGACGCTTCAGGACGTAGTCGAGGAACTGCATAGCAGCCTTCTGGTCGCACCGAGGGGCATGACAGATCTCCGTCTACTCGGAGACCCATGTGTAACCAACGTCCAGCAATCTCATGCCTAGCGCCGCATCAGGCAACCTTCGCCCTATTGTCGGCCGGCAGCGCCACGTCCTGACCGCTGCTCTGTCGACGTGCATGGCGTCGGAGGACGAGGAGGCTGCGTTCTACGCCCTGTGGCGGGCCGAGTTCCCCTGTATCCGCCCGGAACGCGGCCTGGGCCGGTCATCCGCCGTCCACGGAGGCGACGGCTCGCCGGAAGTCGTGCAGGCAGCGCTCCCACACCGGTGATCCCTCCCTCAGCGCGAGGAGAAGGGGCCACAGGTCGGCGGAGAAGGCGCGACTGGCCTCGGCGGGAAGCAGGGAGGGCAGGTTGTCGATGGCGATGACGTCGAGCGGCCGGGAGTGTCGGCGCAACTGCTCCACCGGATGCTCCCAGTCGGTGGCCCGGTCGTAGACCGGGAGCGCGTTGAGGTCCGAGCCGACATCGCAGGTGACGTCACTGATTACCGACAGGCGTCGCCGCGGGTCGTCCAGATCGGCCCTCGTCAGGAACGGGGCCACGGGATGGTCGGTGCCGATGGCGTTCACAAGGATGTCGTGCGCGAGCAGCGCGTCGCGGTCCAGCGCCCGGGTCTCCGCGCTGTTCCACCGGCTCGCCTCGACACCGGCGGTCCTCAGCGCATCGCAGGCCCCTCGCCCACCACGCCCATACGCACCGATCACCACGGCCGTGAGGCTCTCGCCGGCAGGGGACGGACGCAGCGTCGCGTCCAGCGCGCCCTGGGAGAGCGAGACCAGCGGTGAGGTGAGCAAGCCCCTCCGGTGGAGAACCGCGAGAGCCGCACCCGCGTAGCCCGCCCAATGCCCGAACGCGGCAAGACGGTGGCCGTCCACGTCCACCAGGGACTCCAGGTCGAGCAGCACGCCCCCTCCGGCCTCGAACCGCCGCAGCAGGGGCCCCGCACCCGCCTGTCCCTTGTATGCGTGCCCGAAGAAGATGTGCCGGTGTCTCAGCAGGGCAGGCTCGTCGGGAAGTTCCTTGAGGCCGAGGACGTGCTCCTCTGCGGGGCACAGGCTCACCCAGCTGCCCTGAGGCACGATCTCGCAGCCGGCAGCGGCGTACTCGTGGATCGGGAAGACGCGTTGCGTGGACTCCTCGACGGTGAGGAGGACCCCGCGTTCGATCAGCCTGCGGGCGTCTTCTGGAGCAAGGGCGGCACGCTGCTCATTCGGCCGGGTCTCGTGTCGCATCCACAGGCTCAGAGTGTCGGGCATCGGACGAGTGTCCGATGTGCCCGCCGGGTTGTGTGCCGCGGCTCACCGCCATGGCATGCACGTGGCCCGTTCGCGTGACTACCGTTCGGCGCAGCCCGAGGGGGGCAACAAGGGACCGGTGACCTCCCGGTCACCGGTCCGGTGACCTCCCGGTCACACATGCCCTGCGTGGACAGCAGCACCTCTGGGCACGCCGCCAGGTCACCGGCCCGGTACCTTTGCGGACGATCCCCAACAGGCGCTGCCCCTCGTCGCCATCAATCGCGCGGACGCGCACTCCTTCTGCCACCCCGACAGCCTGGCGACACCGCGCAGCCCGGACCAGCGCCGTTGCACCCCGCATGATCGCGCACGGCATCAACATGAACCGCGTCCGTTCCTCGAGGTCGAAGACTCGCTCCTCGGCGTTGTCTCACTACGCCTCCCGCAAGACATCGACGCACTCGGCGAGCGCATCATCGACAACGAGCTGGCGGCCGTCCTGCGCTTCCACATCGTCAGCGTCATCTGCGCCGACGGCGACACAGTCAGCCCGGCGGCCAGCCCGGGGGCCAGCCCGCCGGCCAGCCCGCCCGCCAGTCGGGTGGGCAGCGGCGCGCCGGGGAAGAAGGGCCGGGCCTCCTGCGCTGCGGCGTCAGGCGCCGTTCACAGTAGGAAGACATGGCAGTGCTGCCACGGCTCTGCCGTGACAGCACTCTGAGGCGCGGGCCGACTCCGAAGCTGTCAGTCAGTCTCGGCGGTGTTCACGGTAGCCAGACGCCGGTTGTACTGGATCACGTCGTACTGCTGGTCACCGGTGACCACAACCTCCGGGCGCGTGGGCGTGGCAGGGAAGAAGTCGTCGGCGTCCACCGATGTGGGAGCGGCCACGTACGCCTGCCCCTGAGGGAACGTGTACATGCTGAACCGCGTCTGTTCCGATGCACGCACTCCCTGGGGGTACTCGTCGGCTCGAGGGTAGGCCGTTGTGTAGACGGAGACGGACTTCGCCCCACTCGCGGGACGGACGATCCGCGCGTTCGGGGCGGGGCGAGTGTTCGTGCCCGCCGGGTTGTGGATCCATCCCTTCTGGCCACCGAACCAGATGGCCGTCCAGTCCCCTCGCATGTCCGCGACCACGAATTCCTGCCCCCACATGGCGGTGGATCCCCAGTCGTCGATGCGTTGGCTTCCTGCCGACCCGTCGGGGCGAAGGGCGAGGTCGGAGACGAGCGGAGCGTCGGCGCGGGGCTCCGTGCGCACGTAGAGGAAGTTCGAAGGCTGTGTCTGGGACCGGCACGTCGGGGCGCAGACCGTGACCGTCTGCGCGTTCCGGCCGTAGGCCGGGGCGATCGTGACCGCCTGTCCGATTCCGATGTTCCCGCCCGTCTCTCCTCCCTCGGCCTCGCGCTCCCGGCGGTGGTCGGTGTCGAGGAGAGCCATGAACTTCTCCCAGTCCCAGTAGGGGCCGGGGTCCCAGTGCGCGTCCGGCACGCGGGCCGGCCTCGGCGGAAGGACGTTGTCGTGCCCGATGATGTGCTTGCGGTCCAGCGGGACGTCGAAGCGGCGTGCCAGGTAGACCACCAGCGCGGCAGTCGCCTTGTACTGGGCCGGAGTGAACCAGGTGGGCCCCTGGGCAGCGTATCCCTCCAGTTCGATACCGACGCCGTGCAGGTTGGTCCAGTAGTTTCCGGCGTGGAAAGCGATGTCCTTGGTGGCGACCATCTGCGTTGCCGCACTGCCGTCGGCCTTCATCACGTAATGCGCGGAAGCCCCGCTGACGGGATCCTGGAACCAGCTGATTCCCCCGTCGTAGGACCCTTCGAGGTCATGGATGACGATGAAGTCGACATCCATGCCGTTCGAGTTCCGCGTGGACACCTGGTAGTTCGAGGCAGCTGCGGGAACGAACCGGCAATTCAGCTCGCTGGGGCACTCCGGCACTGCCGCCGCGACCGTCGTCCGCAGCCCCAGGGACGCGAGTTGCGACCTCGTCGGACGGACGGACGGCGTCTTCGTCAAGGAAACCCTCTGGCCGTCCTTACGTACCCTCTGCTTGCCGGTGCGGATCACCGCGAACACGCCATCGGCGAACCGTCCGGCCGCGGCGGTGTCGGCGGCCTGGCTGTACTGCGCCACAGCTCCGTACCAGCCACCCGGGTCGGGCGGCATCTCGCGGGTGACCTGCCGCTGGTACGAGGCGAGCAGTGCAGCGCCGCCTCGAAGGTTCTGCAGCTCGTCTCGCTGGAGCGTCTGGGGTGCGACGCCGATCATCGCGGCGGCGGCCTGCAACGTGTGCTCGGACGGGTCGTCGGTGCCCGTTGCGTCCACTGGACCTTCGCCTGGGCGATGGTCGTACGTTCTCCCCGACGTCGTGTCCGTCAGGTGCATCGGACCATAGCCACCCTTGGTGCTCGGGCGGCCGTCATGGGACTCCCACCAGGAGGACTCGTAGCTGACGCCGAGGAGTACTTCCTTCGGCACACCGAATTCTGCCGCCGCTTGCTCGGCCGCCCGCTCGAAGCCGCCGGGTGCCGCGTCGGAGGGCCGGGCATTCCCGGCGGTGGCACATCCCCAGATGAGGGCTACCGCCACTCCCGCAGCGCCGAAACCTTGGTGCCGCCGGTGTCTTCTGGTCATCCCATGTCCATTTCGCTGTGGCGGTCGTGGTGTGGTCCAGGGCCGATGCTGCGGCCGTCACAATCCTTTGGAGGCGGCCTCCGGGCCCCATCGACACGCCCAACACACAGAGCCCCGTCACCGCACCGGAGCAGCGATCCCACGCGTGGGGACCAGCGTGCCGTCGGCGATCAACACGGTGTCCTTCGCGAACCGCTTGCGGGGCCGCGGCGCGCACGTCCGCCCGAGACGGTGAGCGATCCGGTCCGCCACTGGTGTGCAAATTCCAAGCCATTGAGCCTTTCCAACCTCACTTTGAGCAGGTCAGATGCAGGGTGAGGACGGCTCGGACGATGTTGGTGATGCGGACGGTGCTGCATCGCAACTTCCGCGGGAGGCGCCAGGCCTTCAGAGTGGCCATGGCTTGCTCGCCCAGGGCCCGGATGCGCGCATGGGAGCGGTCGACGGCCTGCTGACCTGGGGAGAGCCGGTCCCATCGGCCGCGGAAGGGCACGCGGACGGTACCGCCGGCGCCCTGGTGGCCCTTGTCCGCCCAGCAGGGCAGGCCCGTGTCGGCAAGTGCGTCGATGATGCCGTGGGTGGGGGCCGCCCTGATGTCATGGACGGCGCCGGCGAGGGCCACAGCAGTCGGCCGTGTGGATCGGCGAGGACCTGCACGTTCATGCCGTGCCTCTTGTGATTTCCGGAGTAGAAGGGCCGGTCGGCGGTGATTCGGTCGATCGGCAGCAGGGTGCCGTCCAGGATCGCGAACGCCTTCTGGGTGGCGGTTTTCATCGCGGTGGCCAGGTCCGGGGCGAGCGCGGCCAGGAGCTCCACGGCGTCGGTGACGTACCGGTAGGCAGTGATGGTGCCGATCCCGGAGCCGGCGGCGAGCTGGCCGTAGGTATGGCCGCACCGCAGGTGAGCCAGGGCCAGCAGGGCCTGGCGGCCCGCATTCAGTCGGCGCCAGCGGGTACCGCGTTGCCGACGGTGGGCCCGCAGCCGGGCGGACAACAACCGCAGCGACGAGCTGGACATGTCGGTCCCGGACGGGTAGACAAGCATGCGAAACCTCTGGTGGAAACGGTTCTCTTGGTCGAAAACCGAGCTACCAGGGGCTTCACTGCGTTGTCAGGCCAACTGGCCAACTGGCCAACAGCCAGCCCAGCTTGGAAAGGGGCTCGCTGTTCCCGGACATGCATGGACCGGCCGCTGCCACCAGCCTCGCGCCCGCGAGACGCGCGCAGTGGACAGCAAGGCGTCTCGGCTGCTCGGATTCCACGCCGTACCCGTACGCGTGTACGGCGTTCTGTGGTGATGCCAGTGATACTGGCGTAGCCGGAATCAAGAAGTGGGCCGCCGGGGGGCATAGATGGGCGACTTTCGCGTGAGTCGAGAAATGCCGTTTGTGGAGTGGAGGAACCCGGCGATCGCTGCCGAGGTCTATGCGAGGTGCACTACTCCTCGCGGTGAGGTGACCCTGGTCCGGGAACGCGGCCCACGGACCCGTCCGGAGGACCACGCCGATGCGGTGGAGAGCTGGACGGTGTCCCTGCGAGACGGAGAAGTCACGCTCAAGGTTCACCGGCTCGTGCCAGAGCCGCTGCTGATGCGGTGGCGGCTCTGGAAGGGGTTCGAGGGCGAGGTGGACGGGGAACCGTTCCGTTTCACCGGCACGTCCGCGCTACGGCGCTCTCGCCGGTCGGTCACGTACGAAGGACCCACGATCGATGTCCGGATCGTGCCGCGCGCGTTCAGCCTTCGTCTTGTCGAGCAGGGGGAGGAGATCGGATTCCGGTCATTCAGCAATCAGTGGGAGCTGCCGGACCCCACGGATCACGCCGTACTGGCCGTCTGTCTCTTCGAGTGGGCCGGGTTGGAGGACCTGCTCAGGACACCCGTGCTCCGGGACCTATGACGGGCTGGTGAAGGCCTCGTCATTGCTCTGCCAGG